>JAYSQC010000566.1:0-1132 GCA_043721755.1 Schlesneria sp. | reverse complement strand
CGCCGGCCCACCATCAAACACAGAGACTTCTGATGGTGGGCCGGCGCTCGAAGCGAGCTTGTCCCACCCTACAGTTGTTTTTCAACAGGCTGTTAGAGTTGAGCCATCCGGGTCTTGATGAGCACTGTTTCATTGCCACTCCCTTCAAATTCTCAGCTTGTCAGCGAACCACTGACACCGTACCTGACCAGCCACGACAACACGCAGGGCGTCTCAAAAATCGAACAGTAAAATATCGCAATTGAACGGAATTGCCGCGAGCCGCTCGCGGCAGCATTCGTCGATATCGAGCCTCGACCACCGAAAATCGACGGACATTGCAGCTCTCTTGCAAATCGTCCAAGCATCACTGCCGTCGGCACACAAACTGCGAATCCGTTTCGACGCCGAGCGACAGGCGTTGGCCCGCTCTTGTCGTGAGGTATTGATCCGGGGGCGTGTTGGGTTCGCCTGACACGCCCCCGGTCGTTTTTTTGGCCCTCACTGCTAGTGGTCGAACAACTTTGAATTGCGGGGGGGCATCACTAACCCGACGCGCAAGCGAGGGCTTCACTTTCTACAACGGTTTGCCCTCGCTCGCGCGTCGGGCTAGTTGTTGAACAACACCGCAATCTCAAGTTGTCCGACCGCCAAGCGTTTCTCGTACCCGCCCGCTCATTCCATCCATCCCCGCGCCTTCGCGACGTTCCGGATCACGATGGCGAAGTACACGACCGGTGGAGCCGAGGCCATCACCAGCAGGAACAGCAACGCCTGCCGTCGGACCACCCAAAAGAGGACGGCGGTGACGAACGCCAGAACCGCCGCGTGCGATCCAAACAGGATGCACCCAGCTTTAACAAACCCGTGCGGCAGCACCTCGCCGAACAGGACACCAAACCACGCGACCGCACACAGCCGCGTCACAAACGTGACCACGGCGCTGGGTCTGGCCGGGTGTTGCTGAGGCTTACCGTGATCGTCACCCATCGTGATGCTCGCTCTCGTGTGGCTTCAATCGTTCCGTTCCCGTCGCTGGTTCTATACTCCGCGCGGTCAGAACTGACTCGTTTAACCGCGTGGGCAACGCCCCGCGCGGCGTGCGGCGAAACACGATTCCACGTCGCCTGACGCGCGGGGCGTTGCCCACGCG
>JAYSQC010000565.1:0-17180 GCA_043721755.1 Schlesneria sp. | reverse complement strand
CGCGTGGGCAACGCCCCGCGCGTCGAGCTACGTTTGAGCCTGTTTTGCCATCGACGCGCGGGGCGTTGCCCACGCGGTTAAACGAGCCATCGGCCTCACTCTTGGCAGCGCGGGGTATAACGTCGTTCAAACTCTTCGCGGTCAGTTCAGAACAATCATGACTCAAGCTATCCCAATCAGATCAAAGCCTGACGCGCGAGCGAAGCATTGCGTGCCGCACTCCTTCGCTCGCGCGTCAGGCTTCGATCTGAACTCGCGCCGCTTCGGCCTTGCGGAGTGAAAGGCGATAACCGCGGATCAGGTACTCGGCCGGATCACCCAGCGGCGCGAAGCCGAGCAATTCGATCTCTTCACCATCGATCAGTCCCATTTCCATCAGCCGCACAGAAATCGCGTCGTCGCCGGTCACATCGACGATCCGCCCGCGCTGGCCGATCACCCGCAGCTCGCACAGCGTCGTCATCGTGCCAACTCCACCAGTACGGTTGCGCAATCGTCGAAACGGAGCGAGAACCGGTGTTCGTTCACCGCCAGAATGCAGGGCGAACCCGTCTTGACCATGCGAACCTTGACCCCTTCGTGCAGGCCCATCTCTTGGAGCCGAACCACGAAATCGGGGGAGCCATCGACATCGCGAACACAGCCGTGTTCTCCGATGTTCATCATTTCGAGGGGCACGAGTTGCATCGCAGTTACCCAGCGGAAGGTGATTGACATTCAATCTCAAGTCGGGGCGGATTCTAGCCAAGTCTAGCTCTAAAACAAGCGAACCCCACCGGGCTGGCCCCGGTGGATTTCGGTTTTTGCACTACTTGTGACTTCACGGGAACCCCAACGTGAGTAGTGCAGAAACCCGTGAGCCACCGGGGCGCCAGCCCGGTGGGGTCGCTTGATCGAGGTCTAGCTCCAATTCTCAACTCGACAAGACGAGGTGCCGTGACTGGCGTCAGTTCTACTGTTCCGATAGTTTCCCGAACCGACTGGACAACCCACTCTTTTCTCACCATCGCTCCAAGGTTTTCGCCATGCCGAAGGTCATTTGCACGGCTCTCAACACCCATGACGGCCCGCACATCAAGATTCTCCACGATGCGGGGTTTGAGGTCATTCCGGTCCCGAAAGGGATCAACATCTACGAAAATGCCAATCTGATCTCGCTCGTTCGCGGCTGCGTGGCTGTGGTCACCGGTTCGGAGCCGTGGCCGGACAATGTGCTGGCGGAATGTCCGAAGCTGCGCGTGTTGTCTCGCACGGGAGTCGGCTTCGACGCGATCGACATATCCGCCGCCGATCGCCACCGAGTCATCGTCGCGACGACTCCCGGTGTGAACCATCACGCGGTCGCGGAACACACGATCGCGTTGCTGTTCGGGATCGGCCGCGGCTTCCCGAAGCAAGACCAGCAGGTCCGGAAGTGCGCGTGGACGCGCGAAGCCACACCGCGAATTTTAGGCACGACACTGGGACTGGTCGGACTGGGCCGCATCGGCCAAGCCGTGGCGACGCGGGCTGTCGGCTTGGGAATGAAGGTCGTCGCGTACGAGCCGTTTCCCAATCGAGAGTTTGTCGAAAAGTGGGAACTGGAATTATTGAGCCTCGATCAGCTTCTCGGTCGTTCAGACTACGTCTCGCTTCACCTGCCAGTCGGTCCCGAGACAAAGCACATCATGAACGCCGCCACCTTTGCCAAGATGAAGCCCGGCTCAGTCATCATTAACACGGCGCGCGGGCTGCTGATCGATGAGACCGCTTTGATTGCCGCGTTGCAGTCTGGCCATCTGCGCGGAGCGGGCTTGGACGTATTCGAGGTTGAACCGCTGCCGTCCACGAGTCCCTTGCTGACGATGAGCAACGTTCTCATGAGTGGCCATGTGGCGGGACTCGATCACGAATCGCACCGTGACACGCTGACAATGTGCGCCGAGACGATCGTGACTCTGTCACACGGCGGCTGGCCGACCGAGTGCATCCGCAACATGGCAGGTGTCACCGATTGGAAATGGTCCGAGAAGAGTTGAAGGGAAGGTACGACGTGAACTCCTACGACTGGCAACTCGCGGCGGTGATTCCGTGTGTCGCACTGGCGGCGTGGATGATTGTTCGTCGCGTGATGCGACTGTTCCGCGAGTCACCTTCCCCCGGCTGCGGCTCGGGCGGATGCTCCGCCTGCCCAAGCAACGCGACGCAAAACAACTCGACCGAGAGTCGCTCACCGGGGCCAGGCTCTCCTGCAACAGGCGGCTTCGTGTCGCTTCAAACGCTCGTGCAATCGAGCCAAGCGGTTCACGACTCACACCCACCCGAAGCGTGAGCGAGGCCGAGCGGTTGGAGGCCGGCGGTTGATCGTCCTCGCTTACGCTTCGGGTTAGTCCTGAAGCAAGCGAACCCCACCGGGCTTGTCCCGGTGGAAATAGGTTTTTGCACTACTTGCTCATTCACTCGAAGCGGCCCGACGAGTAGTGCAAAAACCCGCGAGCCACCGGGGCAAGCCCGGTGGGGTCGCTTGTTTAAGGGTGAGTGTTGTCCACCGCGACACTCACTTTCGGCTCAGACTTTCACTTCACCTCGCACTACGAAGACCCTCATGGAAACGATTGCCGGACATCTTTACGACTATCCCAAGTACTACGACCTGATTTTCGGATCGGACTGGGCGGCCGAATTCAAGTTCCTCAAAGCGGGCTTTGAGATGTATGCGAATCGGCCGATCAAGCGGCTGTTTGAACCGGCCTGTGGGACGGGACGGCTCATGATTCAATTCGCCAAGGCAGGGTTTGAAGTCGCGGGGAACGATCTCAACGAGAAGGCCATCGACTACTGCAACGAGCGGCTCGTCCGGCACGGCTTTCCGGCGACGGCCTTCGTCGGGGACATGGCGGACTTCACGGTGAAAAAGAAGGTCGATGCGGCCTTCAACATGATCAACACGTTCCGGCACCTCTCCACCGAGAAGTTGGCCGAAGCCCACCTGCACTGCGTCGCCGAGTCGCTCAACAAGGGCGGCCTTTATTTTCTGGGACTGCATCTCACGCCGATCAATCCGCAGCAATGCACGGCCGAAACGTGGTCGGCCACGCGCGGACACCTGTCGGTCGTCTCAAACCTCTGGTCGATGGGAACCGACCCCAAGAAGCGCATTGAGCGGATCGGAGTGACCTACGACGTGTACACGCCGACCAAGCAATTCCGCATCACGGATGAGACCGCCTTCCGGATGTACTCGGCGTTGCAGATGTTCGACTTGTTGGTGAAAGAGCCACGACTGCGGCTGCTCAATATGTACGACTTCCGGTACGACATCGAATCGCCGATCGATATCACCGCCGACACGGAAGATGTCGTCTACGTGCTGCAACGGGTCTGATGAGAGCCTTTCCAGAACGCGTTTCAAAACATGTTTGTGCCTCGACAAACTAGCCCGCCGCGCAAGCGAGGGCGGGATCTTCGATGACGGTGAAGCCCTCGCTTGCGCGGCGGGCTAGTGCTTCGAGTTCTTTTGCATCGCAATGTCCGCCGGGCGACCGAGCAGCACCAGATCGTGGTTGCGGAGGAAGCTGCGGTGGCGCGTCACTTCGACCAGCGGAGTCTTCGCCAACGCTTCGGTCAGCCGGTTCAACTTGTCTGACCGGGTGACGAGGAAGCCGCGCGGATGCTGCTCAAAAAAGAGGGCGATCTCGTCCGCTTGCCGCAGCCGTTGAATGGGCTGTCCGGCATAGAAGACCAAGTTCGGCGAGAAGTAATTGAACGTTGCCAGCTTGATGTCGGTCGAACCCGCGGCGTGGCGAGCGGCTTCCGCCAGCTTGGGCGAGTCTTGATGCAGACCGATGCGACTCGGGGCGATCGCGACCAGCAGGACCACGAACGATAAGGCGCTGACCGCGAGGATGCGGATCGCATGCGGACGCTGTTCGCGCTGGGCGGCCACGTAAGCCAGTGAGGCACCGAGTAACGGAATCGCTCCGATTAGGCAGAGCCACTCGTCACCCGGCAACAGCAGTGATGCGGCAACCGGCGCGGCGATCATCAACACGACACCGACCACTGCCAGCACTCGACAACAGTTGCGGAACGTGACCGTGCCGAGAGCCGCTGGGGCGAATTGCCAGCCGTGTAGATACCGTGCGGAGATCAACGCCAGCGCCGGGTACATTGGCAACACATAGTTCGGCAGCTTCGTGCTGGCGAGCGAGAAGAAGACGAACCAGACGCCCGCCCAGCAGGCGACGAAGCGATCGCTGTCACTCCAAGAGTCGCCCTTCGTCAGTCGCTGGCTCAGTTGCCACACGGCGACCGGTAGAAAAACCGACCACGGGAAGCAGCCCATCAAGAGCGCGACGGCGTAATAGAAGATCGGCCCGCTGTGATTTTCCTTCGGGCCGAGAAACCGGCCGACATTGTGATCACCCAGAAAACCGCGCAGCCACGCGCCGTCGGTCTTGATTCCCACGATCACGTACCACGGCAGAGCGATCACCAGCACGACAGCCGCACCCAACAGGACGCGCATCGCGAGACTCGTCGTGAGAACGCGCGACGGTCGCATCACCTGCCAGACAGTGACGATGGTTCGCTTCCACCACGGGCCATTCGGGACGGCGAGCGTTCCCGCGTCGAGTTCATTACGGCGTCGAGTGATCAACAACAACAGACCGATGATCGTGCAGGGCAGCAGCACTCCGATCGGGCCTTTCGCCAGAATCGCGAAGCTCATCGCGACGTACATGGGGAGCGAAGCCTGCCACGTTGCGGGAAGCAACTCGTTCCATGAGGTCGCAGAGACGGGGCTTCCTTTGTCCGACATCGCGCCGCTGAAGTGCCCGCCGCGCCGTGCTGCCACAGCCCAGACGTAACACGTGAAAGCCAGCGTCAGGCAGAAGATGAGGACCGAGTCGGGAGTCACCGATCGCCCGATCGCCGAGAACATGAGCGACGTGCAGACGATCACTCCTGCCAGCAGGCCGACATCGGGGGAGAAGAGCTTGCGACCCAGGTGGTACGTCAACAGCGTCGTTCCCACCGCGAGCAGCGCCGACCCGAACCGCGCGGAGAACTCGGACACACCGAACAGTCGAAACGAAACCTGCATCAGCCAGTAAATCAGGATCGGTTTGTCGGTGCGAAGCTGTGCGTTGAACGTCGGGACGATCCAATCGCTTCGCTCAAACATCTCCCGCCCGCAGACGGCATTCTTCGGCTCGTCCTCATCAAACAAGGCGTATCCGCCGAGATTCGTGAAGAACACGAAAGCCGCGATCAAACCGAGCAGAAGCTGGTGACGGACCAGCGGATGTCGTCCAAACGCAGTCATTTCGTGTTCATCCCTGAAAACATGGGGCATCTTCCCGCTGCGTTTTTGATACCTCACGCGGCACAAAGTGAGAGGATTCCGAGCGGGGTGGCGTAAGCCCCCCGGTTCTTTCAATGCGCGCTTACACGCCCCAGAACCGGGGGGCTTACACCACCCCGCTCAGATGTCTCATCACTGACCTCGCGAGGTATAACCCTGCGGCGAAGCCGAGCCGCATCCCAGCGGCGACGGGTTGTAAGAGAAGATCAACCTTGCGGCAATTGCAGTCAAACACGGAGAAGCCAGCCGAATTGACCTTCAATCGCGATTCTGATAACCCGCTCTTCCCAAAGCCTGAAACGCAAGCGAAGGATGATGCTAGGAAGCCCTTCGCTTGCGCTTCAGGCTTTGATGGTCGACTGAGGGATGGTTGCAAGCTGCCGTGAATTGAAACGACGAGGAAGTGCGGAGCGACGACGATGACCGAGCACACATACCAAATACTGGTGGCCGACGACGACGACGCCTTCCGTCGTGCGTTGTGCGAGATTTTCTCGCCCTTCTTCCGGCTGATTGAAGCGTCGTCCGGAGAAGAGGCGATGGACTTGGCCGCGCGCGAGGAAGTGCATCTCGCGCTGTTCGACATGCACATGGATCGACTCACCGGATTGGAAGCGTTCAAGCAGTTGAAGACGCTCCATGTCATCGCCCCCTGCATCCTGATGACGGCCGACTACACCGAGGCTCTGCGTGAAGATGCCGAGCAGGCCGAAGTCTTCACCGTGCTGCGCAAGCCGGTCACCCGGCGCGACCTCTTCAACTCCGTCGCCTGCGCCGTCGAGTCCGTCTATCACGACCAAGAATTGACGCACCGACTACTCTGTGGTTGACGCTCGTCAAAAGACCGTGTTACAAAAATGCCGTTCGTCTTGGGCAGAAGCGGACTAAGAAACTCTGTCATTCGTTTGAACTCTTGCAGTCTTGGGAAGGCGTCCATGACGCTCGTGACCATTCGCGTTTTGGAGGGGATGGAGCGAGGCCTCGTCTATCCTCGTGAAGCATTGCCGGTCTCCATCGGCCGTGAAGAAGACAACACGATCCAGCTCAACGACGACCGGATCAGCCGCTTCCACGCCAAGCTCCAAGACCATTCGGGACGTGTCATTCTGACCGACCTCGACAGCACCAACGGCACGCGCGTCAACGGCCATCCGATTCAGATGCGGGTCTTGCAGCAGGGCGATGTGATCGCGGTCGGTCGCTGCGTGCTGCTCTTCAGTTCTCAGGATACTGACGAAGAGCCGATCACGGATTACCTGTCCGAGAGCGACCCCATGCGGACGGCTTACGATCCCGGCGGGAGCTTTTTGGACAGTTCCAATGTGTCGGACTTCGAGTTCGTCGAGCAACCCGAATTGGGAGTTGGCACCGAACCTGGCGAGTTGTTTCCACGAGGGCTACCCGATGTCCCCGCGAGCCTCACCGGGTTGGAGCGAGTTCAGATTTCAGATGTCCTCGCGTACATCCACGAGCGGTTGGGAACCGTGGTTCGGGGGGCGACCGAAGAGCTGCACTCGAACCACGGCCGATTGATTCGCGCCGACTGGTCGAGCTGGATGAGGCTCACCTCGCTGCAAGCCGATGTCGCGGCGTATCTGCGCCAGGTCAACAACCCCAACGACTGATTTGCAGTTGTCGTCCCAGCTCCCACTAACCGGCTTCGTCAATACGACCGTTGCGATGGTCTCGACCCCGCGATGTGCTTTCACCAGCAGCATCGTTTCCCCGAATGCCAAACGCGGTGTCGCAATGTTGTTCCGTTTCGGAATTACACCACCCGCGCGGACTTCGTGACCTAGCCTTGCCACGGAACTCTTCGAGAACGCGGCGGCGACCGCTCGCACGGCGTGACACGTCTCACACGGTGATCTTGTTCGCGATCAAAGGGGGAGGTTCGTTCCGAGGCGCGACGGCCCTGCGGCTGTTGAGGTTGTAACCCCGATGATTGATCCGACGAAAATATGGTCGCTGACTCAGTTGCCTTCGCTGCCGACAGTCGCGATGCGACTGTTGGAGTTGACGCAGGAAACGGTCGCCGAACAGCGCGACATTGTTCAAGTGGTTCAGACCGATCCGGCCATGTCGGCACGGATTGTCCGTGCGGCAAATACGACCTACTTCGGCGTCCGCCAGGATGTCTCCGGTGTCGAGCAAGCTTCCGCAATTCTGGGAGCGACAGTCACCAACGCCCTCGCCCTCAACTTCAGTCTCATGGACGACAATTCCCGCGAACCAGAACTGTTGATCCATTACCGCCACTGCTGGCAACAGTCGCTCGTACAGAGCGCCGCCGCAGCGGTGATTGCCGAACAGACGGCTCCCAACTCGATCGATCAATACTCGTTTTGCGGGCTGCTGCTCGACGTGGGGCGACTGGCGCTGCTGTCCTCTTTCGGGACCGAATACCGTCCGCTTCTCGAAGCAGCGGCGAACGAAGAAGTGCCGCTCGACCAACTCGAATTGAACGGACTCGGCTGGAGTCACGCCGATGTTGGATCGCGACTGATGGAGCGGTGGAAGCTCCCCGCTGAGATCGTCGAGGCCATCCGCTGGCATCACGTCGCTCCCGAATGGCTGCTCGCGAGAAAAGGGGGTTCCAATTTTCAATTGCAGGCGGCGATGGCACTCGCCTCGCACGCGGGCGATTTAATCTGTGCGACGCGACGCGAGTCTGCGTTCGAGCGATTGCAGCACTTGGCAAGCGAACTCTTTCACTGGTCGGAGAACGAGACGCGGGAGTTCGTGGCCGAGACGGAACTGCGGGCCTGGCGACAGGACTCGTTCTGCCAATTGGAAACGGTTCCAGCCTCATCGGTGTTGACCGCTCAAGCCAACGATCAACTCGTGAAGTTGACGCTCCGAGCACACGTCGCCTCCGTTCAGGCAACACTGCGCCAACAGGCCGCCGAGAAAGGAACACGCGACCTCGAATTTGAAAACCGCCAACTCCAGAAGCAGGCGCTGCACGACCCGCTCACCGAGATTTACAACCGTCAGTTCTTCGACGAGATGCTCGAAACCGAAACGAAACGCAGCCAGCGGTGTGCGTCGCCGATGGGGGTCATCTTCGCCGATGTCGATCACTTCAAGCAGGTCAACGACACGTATGGGCATCAGTTCGGCGACTACGTACTGAAGCAAATCGCGCAACTGTTCGCGTCCACGATTCGCACCTCGGACGTGCTGGCTCGTTACGGTGGCGAAGAGTTCGTCGTCCTCGTCAGCCAACCGACCGAGAAAGGTCTGGAGCGACTTTGCGAACGAATTCGGTCACGCGTGGAAGCGGAGGTCTTCCTGTTCGGAGACGTGCGCGTTCCCGTGACGGTCAGTCTCGGGGCAGCCGTCGCCGTCCCCGGCCGCAACGAACGCGATCTGGGAGTCCGCCTGATCGCCAACGCGGACGAGTGTCTGTACGAGTCGAAGCGTTCCGGTCGCAATCGCTCGATCGTGAAGTCGCTCGTCGATGAACGCGAACGGGCGTTGCTGCAACAAGTGCTGCAACATCGGTTCAGCCGCTGGTTGGTCTCGCACCGCTTGCTCGACATCCCCGCTGTTTCCAAGGCGCTGCTGGATTGCCGGGGAGAACCCGTGCGCGTCGGCGACATTGCCCTGCAATGCGGATATCTCGACGCCGATCAAGTGCTGCACATCGTCCAGAACCAGGAAAAAACCGGCGAACGCTTTGGCGTGGCCGCCGTTCGACTCGGGTGGCTGACCGAAAATCAGCTCATCCATCTCCTCTCGTTGCAGCAAGAGAACCCCAAGCAATTGGCCGGAGCCATCATTCGACTCGGCCTGCTCGCCCCCGACAAAGCGGCCGAAGCGCTCGACGACTATCTCCATTCCGAGACCGCTCACTGGAATCAGAGCCACGCGCAGGAACTGGTCGCCGCGACGTGAACGCGCGTCGATGGATCGGGTAACAGCCTGTTGAAAAAGGACCGTAGGGTGGGACCAGCGGCGCTTCGCCGCGCCGGCCCACCATCAAACACAGAGACTATTCTTGGTGGGCCGGCGCTCGAAGCGAGCTGGTCCTACCCTACAGCTGATTTTCAAGAGGCTGATCAGCGAGAACTCACCTTGTAGCTGCCGCTCGGCAATTGCGTCGCGACGCTGCGATCGACTACATCCCCCGTCCAGCTTTCTGAGGAAGTGGACGAAGGGCCGATTCGCACGGAAGTGAGACGCATGAGAGAACGCCGTGATTGGATTCTGTTGGCTTGGCTCGTGGCGTCGTCGTTGATTCTCGCAGGCCTGCTGCCGCTGGCCGACGATGAAGTCTATTACTGGTGCTGGGCCAAGGAGCTTCAGTTCAGTTACTTCGACCATCCGCCGATGACCGCGTGTCTCATCCGTGTCTCGACGACGATCTTCGGTGACACGCCCTTCGGTCTGCGAGTCCCCGCCTGTCTGGCCAATGCCTTCGTGTTGTTCGCGATCACGCGGCTGTCGCGATCGCGAGCGTTGCTGCCGTGGATCGCGTGTACTCCGCTCTTCACGTTGGGATCGGTCCTCATCACTCCCGACGCGCCGCTGATGATGTTCTGGGCCGCTTACGTCGGGTGGTTGATCGAGGTTCATCGCCGCCTGTCACGCACGCGCGCAGACGCGACTTCGCACCACTCGCCCACGATCCCTTGGCGGCTTTGGCTGTTAGGCGGAGTCCTCTTGGGAGCGGGCGTGCTCTCCAAGTACACGATGGCGTTGGCTGTTCCCGCTGGGTTCGCCAGCTTTCTCTTTCTGGGCCGTCGCTGGCGCGAATGGCTTCCCGGCTACGTCTTTCATGGAGCCGTCTCGTTTGTCGTCTCGTCGCCGATTCTCATCCACAACATTCAGTACGACTTCGTTCCGCTGCTGTTTCAGTGGCAGCACACGATGGGCCGAACTCAGTCCGGCCTGAAGCCGTTCGCCGAGTTCATTGGCGTCCAAATGTTGTTGTTCGGAACGCTGCCGCTCTTCTTGTTTCCGTGGGTGCTGAGAAACTTCCGCCGGTTGGCGCGAGTCCCTCTGCTGCGAGTCTGTTGCTGCATGTATGCCCTGCCGTGGGCGTTCTTTCTCTACAAAGCGATGCGCTCGCCGCTCGAAGGAAACTGGGCACTCGTGAGCTTCATCGCCTTCTGGCCCTTGGCGGCGACGTGGTATTCGATCGTGAGGAAATCACGTTTCTGGCGGCAATCCGTGGCGTCGTCGTTCATTCCGCCAATCATCTGCGTGATCGGTCTCGCGCTGCACTTCGTCCACCCGCTCCCGATCATTCCGATCAACGGGGATCGCATCTCCCGCCAAGTCGCACGCACTGCCGCCGTGCGACAAGCGGTCGAAACGATTCGCGAACGAGGCGAGAACTTGCCGGTCTATGCTCCGACCTACCAACTCACCGCGCTGCTGCGGTTCCACGGCGTGGAGGCCCGACAGATCGACGGGCTGACTCGACCGAGCCACTTCACGCAACTGCCGCGACACCTCGACGAAGTAGACCGTGCCTACGTCGTGACCGAACAGACGATCCCCGACATACTCACCGCCCGCTTCGCTCCTGCCGAGCTGATCGCGAGCTATCCGATCACCGTGCGAGGGACGGTGACGCGAACGTTGCTATTGCAGCGATACACAAAGCGGTGGCCTGTCGAGCGAACTGAACACACAACCTCGGGACTCAACGGCCGAGAAACTCATCCAACTCCGCGCGCGATGGCATCGCCGTCTGTGCCCCCAGAGTGAGGCACGCGAGCGTTCCGGCTCCGCTGCCAAACCGCACGGCGTCGAACAACGAGCAACCTTCGACCAACGCCACGGTGAGAGCCGCCGTGAAGGCATCGCCTGCCGCCGTCGTATCGACCACATCGACCTCCGTGGCGGGAAGATGCTCGACTCGACCCTCGTTCGTACAAATCATCGCGCCCCAGTGCCCGAGCTTTAACGCGACCTCCCGCGCACCGAGTTCTCGCAATCGCCGCGCGGCTCGCTCCGCCGAGGCGAGGTCATTAACGACGATCCCTGTCAGTAACTCAGCTTCCGTTTGGTTCGGGCTGATCACATCGACAGCCATGACCTCCGGCGGCAGCGGCGACGAGGGGGCGGGAGCCGGATCGAGAATCGTGCGCACGCCCGCCTGTCGCGCGATTCGAATTGCCGCCGTCACCGTGTCGAGCGGCGTCTCCAACTGCACGATCAGTGCATCGGCCGACTGAATGATCGCCGCCCGCGACTCGATGTCCTGCACGGTCAATCGGCCGTTGGCTCCGGCCACGACGGTGATCGAGTTGGCTCCGTTCTCATCGACCCCAATCAACGCCACACCGCTCGAACAGTGCGGCGTGACGAGGACTTGCTCGGTGACAACCCCGTGCCCTGCGAGCGACCGCAACAACGCCTCACCAAACGAGTCCTCTCCCACGCGACCGATCAGCGTCACCCGCACTCCCAACCGAGCGACGGCCACCGCTTGATTCGCCCCTTTCCCACCGGGGATTGTCTGAAAGCTCTGGCCGTGAACCGTCTCACCCGGCCTCGGCAACCGCGCCATCCGCGCGACGAGGTCCATGTTGATCGAACCGACAACGACGATGTGCAACGCTGACATGAGTCCCTCCAACCTCGAATCTCCCAGCGCGGCTTCACTTTGTTCAGCCGCAACCCCAGCGTGGCTCTTGGGCGTTAGCCCTCTTGTTGTTTTCGGAGCGGGGTGGCGTCAGCCCCCTGGTTCTTCGTTGACACGTGGGAAGAGCTGACGCCCAAGAACCAGGGGGCTGACGCCACCCCGCTCCGAAAACAACAAGAGGGCTAACGCCCAAGAGCCACGCTGGGGTTGCGGCTGAACGAAGTGAAGCCGCGCTGGGCCCTCCCGTGTTCCCCGTGGTTCCACTCAATCAAAAGAAAGTAACCACGGGGAACACGGGAGGGCACGGGGGAAGAGGTGTCGGCAGGGGATTGGCATTGGTCTGTTCGAGGGATCGTAGACTCGAATTGTGGTCACACACTCCAGCATTGCGGCGTCGAGAAAATCCTCTTCCTCGCGTCGAGTCACTGCGATCTTGGCGGCGACGGCTCCGCATTGAAGTCCGGCTTTTCTTAAAGCCGGACTTCAATGGGTGGCTAACTTCGCGGTAGGAAGTCCGGCTAACAAAGCTAAGCCGGACTTCGGGTGACTCTCAGCGTGAGGCCATTGCGGTGCGGGCGGCGCGGGCGATGCGGGCGGCTTCATCGACGGTATGGGCGAGGGCGGTGAGGTGGCCCATCTTGCGGCCGAGGCGGGCTTCACGTTTGCCGTAGAGATGCAGCTTCACGTTCGGGTGGGCGAGGAGTGCGGGCCAGTTCGGTTCGGTTCCGGGGACGTGTCCGGCGTTGGCGCGAGCCAGCTCCCAGTGATCGCCGAGCAGGTTGGCCATCGCGCTGGGCGAGCGTTGTTCGCTGGAACCGAGTGGCAGGCCGCAGATGGCGCGGACCTGTTGCTCAAACTGGCAAGAGAGGTGGGCGTCGATGGTGAGGTGCCCCGAGTTGTGAGGTCGCGGCGCGGTCTCATTGATGAGGAGGCGACCGTCGCGCGTGAGGAAGAACTCGACGCAGAGGACGCCGATCACGTCGAGTCGTTCGAGGACCGCGCGGGCGATCTCAATGGCCTCTTGTGCGACGGCGGCGGGAACGCGCGCGGGACAGACGGACACGTCGAGAATGTGATTGCTGTGCGTGTTGCCGATCGGGCCGTAGCTCACGAAGTCGCCGTTCATGCCGCGCGCCGCGACGACGGAGAGTTCGCTGTCGAAGTCGATGAAGGCTTCGAGAATGGCGTGCGGCACATCCAGCTTCTGCCACGCGGCAGCAGCGTCATCGACTGAGCGAATGACCGCTTGGCCTTTGCCGTCGTAGCCCCAATCGGCTGTTTTGAGAACGGCCGGTGTGCCAAGTTCTTTCAGCGCTGCCGTCAGTTGCTCGACGCTTTCGACGGCAGCAAACGGTGTCACTGGCAGCCCCGCATCTCGCAAATAGGTCTTCTCACGGCGACGGTTTTGCGAGGTAAAGAGGACTGAACCGGCGGGTCTGACTGGCGCGAAGCGTTCGCAGATCGAAGTCGTTTCGGCGGGAACGTTCTCGAACTCAAACGTCACGACGGAAACGCTACGAGCGAAGTCGGCGACGCGGTCGAGGTCGAGGTAGTCCGCTTTGACTTCAAGATCGGCGACTTGCCCGGTCGGTGTGTCGTCGTCGGGTGACAAGACATGCACGCGGTAGCCCAATCGCCGCGCGGCGATTGAGAACATGCGTCCCAACTGGCCGCTACCGAGGACTCCGACTGTTGCTCCCGGAAGAATAATTTGAGTCATGGGAGTGTCTCTCCCAGCACGCGGTCGGCTTGGCACTGTTGGAACTCGTGCAGCTTGGTTCGTAGTTCGGGCCGCGTCGTGGCGAGGATTCTCACGGCGAGCAACGCGGCGTTCTTCGCACCCGCATCGCCGATCGCCAGCGTTCCGACGGGGATGCCGCCTGGCATCTGCACGATCGAGAGGAGCGAATCCAGTCCGCTCAGTGCCCTGCTCTGCACCGGCACTCCTAGGACCGGCAACACGGTTTGCGAAGCGACCATGCCGGGGAGATGAGCGGCTCCACCCGCTCCCGCAATAATGACTTCCAACCCGCGCGCCTCCGCCGTGGTCGCGTACTCATTCATCAACGCGGGTGTCCGGTGAGCCGACACGACACGGCATTCGTGTGGCACTGCGAACTGGGTGAGCATGTCGGCCGCGTGCCGCATCGTCTCCCAGTCGGACTTGCTCCCCATGATGACCCCGACGAGCGGGTCGGGAGATTGTGGATCGGGCATGTTGATACTGAGTTCTGGAGAGTGGGTGATGAGTGGACGAAGCGGAACAAGGAACCACGCGGTCAAGCTTGACGTGACGGACAAAAGTCCGGCTCACCACATTCTGTCGGAAACGTCAAACTTGTCTTGATCGGAGCGGCATGTTCTCACAGGGACGAGAGCGGTTCAAGCGAGTGATTTCAAGGTGATTGTGTGGCTCGTACTGCTGCGGCATGGCTGAACTGCGGCTTGCTGTAAAATGGGGTTTTGACTACGGTCCCGCCCCGCCGGGAACAGTGATCTGAGCGGGTTGATGCGGATTCGTCAGGGAGGGCGGATCGCGTTGTGGCCGAGAGTACATTTCAAAACTCGATTTGCACCGAAATAACTAGCCCGACGCGCGAGCGAGGGCTTCGGAAACATCGAACGGTCGGCCCTCGCTCGCGCGTCGGGCTAGTTTTGAACTGCGCTCCCAAAAACGAACGGCCATTCAGAACGAGCGACCGTCGGAAGGAATCGACGATGAGATGGACACGCCATACCGGCGCAGTAGTTTCGGTCGCGTTACTCGCTTCGGTCGCGGGGCACTTCGCGGTTCAACGGCATTTTGAGGCGCGGCAACGCCGCTTTGAAGCGGTCGTACCGGGAACCCGTTACCTCACCACACTGCCTCGCGCCGCGTTGGAGTTCATGCCCCCCTCGCTGTTGCCCCCCGGTGGTTTACTGGCATCGAATGAGAACGAATCTTCCACCGTCCCGAGATATCTCGGTGAATTCGACCGACCGGCGCGTGTCAGCCAAGTCGTACCCGCGTTGCAGGTTTGCGGTGACGATGAGCCTGTCGATGGCTCTTCAGGACGAAGAACGTCAGGTGGCGAAACGTCCAGTCTAGCTCCACCACGCACCGTCCTCGCCCCGCACGATGCGACCGCGCTCTCGGATGGTTCCGCGTCGGCGAAGGACATCGACCTGCCAAGCCTCCCCGAATCGCAGGAGGCAGGTGATGAGTATGTTCCGGTGAGTGTCGATGCCAACGCCGTTCGCCGTGTGATCGAAGAAGAACTGGCCGGATCGTCTCGCGAAGAACGAGACATCTGGTACGACGAGTTGAAGTCGATCCCCGCCGGCGTCGTCCGTGATCTGCTTCAAGTTCGCAAGCAACTCCGGTCGTTGCCGCGCGCGTTGCATAAGGCCGATGCGCCGGTAGCGGCTCCAGTTCGCGTCGTTCAGGTTCCGTTGCCTCACGTTTCTGTCGAGGCGGTGTCTCAAACACATCGGCGTCCGTTCCCCGACTGGACTCCGACGATGGCGGCTGTCGAGCAAGCGTTGACGCTCGCGCGGCACAACGTCGCGAACTCACTCACGCCGGGCTTTCAACGTGTTCGCTGGCAACTCGTCGATGCTTACGGCATCGACTGGAGTGCGTCGGCGAATGGAGAAGCTGAGGAGGGTAACGAACTCGCGGCCAATCAGGATTCGATCCCGGCGGAAGGCTGCCGACTGGCGACTCCCCTGTTGGACATCCAGCCGGGAAAGTTGCTCAAGACGGGCCGGTCGCTCGATCTGGCCATTGATGGCGGCGGTTTTTTCCAAGTCATGGCGAACGGCAAGCCCGCGTTCACTCGCTGCGGTGCGCTGGTTCTCAACACACGGCGACGCTTGTGCCTGTCAGTCGCGGGGGAATCCGCAGAATTGCAACCGCCCATCACGATCCCGGCGGAGGCTCAAGAGATTCAGATCACGGCTGATGGCATGGTTGTTTTTCTTCAGACGACAGGTGCAAACGTACAAGTTGTGGGCCAAATGCAACTCGCGCGGTTCGCCTGCCCCGAACGCTTGCGGCCGATCGGTGCGACGCTGTTGAGTGCGACCAAGGGATCGGGCGAACCGGAACTCGGTGGGCCGGAGTCACCCGGCTTCGGAGCCATTCAGCAGGGATGCCTCGAACAATCGAACGTCGAAGTCGAGACCGAACTGGCCGACATCGAGCGGTTGCAGTCGCTGCTCAAGTCGCTGCCAGTTCCAACACGCCCCGTCACGGCCAGCGGTGCGGCAGCGGAATCGCGCTGATCGCTCTGATGTCTGCGGTCGAGGTCTCAATCAGGCGGCCGCTTCAGAGAACCTGCCCAAGTCTTAGCCCGCATTTGAAAACTAGCCCGACGCGCGAGCGAGGGCTGGACGTTCGATGAACACGAAGCCCTCGCTCGCGCGTCGGGCTAGTTTCCGAGGCAAAAACAGGTTTTGACTGCCCTCTGCCGTGATGCAATCTTGGCGTGCTGGAACCTCCTCGGGCCTTACCGCTCGCGGGTGAGGATGGCACATTTCACACTAACCCGAAGCGTAAGCGAGGAAGTGCTTTGCATCCTCGCTTACGCTTCGGGTTAGTGTCGGCCTCGCCCGCCAGCGGGCGAACTCGCCACGGCTCGAACGGGTTTGTGTGTGATCACCGTTCTGCGCTTTGTAAAAGGTCGATCTATGGCAATCGTGCATGAGTTCAAGAAGTTCATTTTGAAGGGGAACGTCGTCGATCTCGCGACCGGCGTCATCATTGGCGCGGCCTTCGGCAAGATCGTGGAAGCCTTCACGAAAGGGTTTGTCGAGCCACTCATCAAATTGATGTCGGGCAGCGACAAGCCCGACGTTGCTCTGCGGGTCTGGGTATTTGACATCGGGCTGATTATCAGCGCGGCCATCAATTTTCTGATCGTGGCGGCAATTGTGTTCTTCTTGGTCGTGAAGCCGATCAACAAGTTGCTGTCCCTGATGCAGGCCAAGGAAGCCGCCGCGCCACCGCCGGGACCGACTGTGACGGAGACGTTGTTGACCGAGATTCGAGATGCCCTGAAGGCGAAAGCCTGACGGCCTGTTAAAAAACGGGCTCTCCGCCATTCCTGTTGAAAATGGTGTCCCGTGAGCGGCATGGCGCTAGCCGCCGGATGCGGTGGCACAGGGATCTCGACACTCTCGAGGAGCTTGTCGACGACCTGGTCGCGCGCCTGCGTACCCTGCCCGAAGACTTTCGAGCGGCTCACCTGC
>JAYSQC010000564.1:0-9884 GCA_043721755.1 Schlesneria sp. | reverse complement strand
TTTTATTAACGCCGGACTTCTTGTTTTGTTGTTGTAAAAGCGGTTGCTGGTGTTGAATGGAAGTTTGGTCAGTGAAAGGAAGTCCGGCGTTAAGAAAAGCCGGACTTCGAGTTCACGCCGCGCGGCCTTTGCGGCGGTAGTACTTCGTCACTGCGGTGCCGGGGTTGCCGGTCACTTTGCCATCGACGGCTTCAACCACATACGAGTTCGACAGCACGCGGAAGAAGATGAGTAGCAGGAACGCGCCACCGGTCCCCGCTCCAAAACCGATGGGGCTGATCGGCGTGATCTTGAAGCTCGTGTCGAACAGCAGCACGGTTCCACAACCGATCAAGCTTCCCGCGATCCCCATCATCAGCGTGCCGATCGCACCACCGGGATCGCGACCCGGCATAATGGCCTTCGCCGTCAGACCGACCAGCGTGCCGAAACCGACCCACATCAAGAGTTCATGCGCGGCGTGTTCGAGGACTTGAGCCAGTTGTGGATCGGCCATGATGCGTCTCGCGGATTGAGTCGGATGGTACTGAGCGGCGGCATTCGCCGGAGTGCGTAAGTTTGGCACCTACCAGAACGGCACATGGTCTCGAATCGGACGCTCCCGACCAGCATGTCGAGAAAAGACGGCATGCTCGGCAGCGTCGGTGCCACTTCGCCCAGTCTGCCACGGGGGCTACTCAAGGCGAGTGGAACGAGTTCATTTGGTTTTCATGGCTCTCCACCAGTTTCGTGGGCTAGGCGACTCGCCTGCCTTCTTCTCCACAACAGAATGGCACATTTCACACTAACTCGAAGCGTGAGCGAGGACTGGTGTTGCCTCCTCGCTTACGCTTCGGGTTAGTGCCAGCTTCAACCCGTGCGGTATAATTGCGGGTGAACATTACGACAACTCGTACTCTGGCGAACGTGGCCGCGCCTGAATCGGGGACTCCGCCGGATGGACCGTGAGGACCGGGCAGGTTGCCAAACGGACGAGCTTTTCGGCGACGGAACCGAGCAACAGTCGAGACAGACCGGTCATGCCGTGCGTTCCGATCACGATCAGGTCGATCTCGTGTTCGTTCGAGTACTTCATAATTTCTTCGACTGTGTGGCCGACTTTGACCGCACAGGCCGTGCGGTGTTCCTTGGACCATTGCGCGCCGACTTCTTCCGGCAGTCGCCGGTTGGCGTGCTTGATGCGCAGTTGTTGTTCGGCATCCGTCATGGACCACAACGAGTCAGCCAGTGGCATCGTGAGTTTCGAGACGACATGCAGCAGATGCAGTTCGGCACCAAATTGCTCGGCCAGCAACTTCGCATACTGTTGCGCAGAGTGTGCCGGATCACTGAAGTCGGTCGGGAAGAGGATGCGACGAACATCGACAGCCATGATTTGCCTTTCGCGAACGTCCGAGAGTTGCCTGTTCCAACGAGCGACTCGCTACTCGATCCCATGATCGCGGAACATCGCACGGCGTGTGCCAAGGTCATGTGATCTTGACCGCTCGCATGGGCGGGCATTCGAGTCCGATCATTCGTGGGCCAGCCGGCCCTGGGGCGGAACGTGCCGATTCCTTGATCGTTTCCGCCAACCGGATCGTCCACAACGTTCTCATTAGGCGTGCGGCAGGAAATAGCTTACCCATCGAAGCCTGACGCGCAAGCGAAGGACGCTGGGCAACGGATCCTTCGCTTGCGCGTCAGGCTTCAGTCTGCGGTAAGACAACTCTTGCCGCTCGCAGTACGGAGTCGCCTGCCTTGCCTACTTCCAAACAGCGCACGGTCATTGCATTGCTTGACCAACTGGCAAAGTTTCAGCCAGCGCGCAGCTCTGAACTCAGGCCATCATTCGTACAGACGAACGGTGCGGTCGAGATTGATGCCGAGCGCGGCGAGTTTGGTGCGGAGGGTCGAGCGCGAGATGCCCAGAATTGCCGACGCGCGGCTGATGTTGCCATCGACCTGGGTCAGGAGTTCGGTCAGCAGCGTTCGTTCGACACGCTGGATGACTTCGTCGTACAGGCTCTCGGTCCCCGCGTGCAGGCGCTGGTGGATGTAGCGGATCAGTTCGTCTTCGTTGCCGACCGTCGAGGCCGTTGGTTTCATGGGGACCATGGCGGACGATTCGACCGCATGGCGGCGAACCGTTGCTGGCAGGAACTCGGGCAGAATCAGCGGGCCGCTCGCCTCGACCACGGCGTGTTTGAGAACGCTCTGCAATTCGCGCAGGTTGCCTGGCCAAGAGTAGTCCGTCAGCAGACTCATCGCCTGCGGCGAGACGGTTCTCACGTCCTTGTCCAACTCGCGGCTGAACCGGTTCAGGAAGTGATCGATCAGCAGCGGCAGATCGCCGTCCCGCTCGCGCAGCGGCGGCAGTTGGATCGTGTAGACGTTCAGGCGGTAGTACAGGTCGCTGCGAAACGTCCCCAGTTCCATCATCTCGGTCAGGTTGCGGTTCGTCGCGGCGATCAGCCGGACGTTGGTGCGAACCATCTCCTGTCCGCCGACCCGTTCAAACTGCTGGTCCTGCAACACGCGCAGCACTTTCGTTTGCGTGAGCGGCGTCATGTCGCCGATCTCGTCGAGGAACAGTGTGCCGCCATCGCACTGCTCGAACTTGCCGATCCGCTTGCGGTCGGCCCCCGTGAACGAGCCCTTCTCGTGGCCGAACAGTTCGCTTTCGAGCAGGTTCTCGGGGATGGCCGCGCAGTTGATGGCGAGGAACGGTTTGTCCGCCCGCTTGCTGTACTGATAGATCGCGCGGGCCACGACCTCCTTTCCCGTGCCGCTTTCGCCGAGGATCAGCACCGTCACGTCCTGTCCCGCGACACGACCGATCTGGCGATAAACTTCCTGCATGGCCGGACATTGTCCAACGAGCAGGTCGTCGTCCCCCTGATCGGGTTCGGTGTCGCGGGCGATCTTGACGGAAGTCCGGGTCATGCGCGAGGTCTCCAGCGCGCGATCGACGACCGATTGCAATGCGTCAAGGTCCAGCGGCTTCAGGAGATACTCGAACGCTCCGCGCCGCATGGCCTCAATGGCCGTGTTGGCCGTGCCGTGACCGGTCATCAGGATCACCGGCACCTTGCCATCCAAGCCATGCAAATCTTGGAGCAATTGCAGACCAGATGAGTCGGGCAACCGCACATCCGTGATCACGGCATCGAACGACTGCTCGCGAAACAGCGACAGCGCCTCGGCGGCGGTCGTGGCCGTCTCCAGCGAAAGCTGCTCGGGAGGGAAGGCGTACCGGAAGCAATCCAGGATGAGCGTGTCATCATCCACAACGAGCAGCTTCGGCATGATGCTTTGTTCTTTCGGAGTGTTCTGGTGCCGTGAAGTCAGCGCCGATTCGTGTGTGAAACTTTACCATGCACCATTGACATTGCGGTGAAACGAAAACGGCATGGGGCCGCGTGATGGAAATGTCGGAGTCTGGTTTTGAAGTGGCCATCCAGAAAATGGTCAACCATTGAGTTGATTGAACGCCCTTCGCAACACGTCGGCCGACTGCTCAAGACGCTCGCGCTCATCCCGGCACAGTTTCGGTTCGATGACTTCGATCGCCCCCTCGGCGCTGACAACAGTCGGTAACGACAGGGCAACACCCTGCAACCCGAAGGCTTTCTCTTGAACGCGCGAGACCGTGAGGACACGGCGTTCGTCTCGCAGAATACACCGCAGCAGTTCCGCCGTGACAAGGCCGATGGCGTGATTGGTCGCCCCCTTGCGGCGAATGATCTGATAGGCAGCGCTCCGGACCTCTTCCGCAAGCAACGGTTCTTGCTCCCCAGTCCACCCCGGCCAATCTCTGAGAGGAACGCCGCCGACCTGTGCACCGGACCAATGGACCACTTCGGAATCGCCGTGCTCGCCCACAACTTGGGCGTGGACGGAATGGGGATCCAGGCGGAGAACCCTGCCCAGCACCTGACGCAAGCGCGCCGTGTCGAGCAATGTGCCGGTGCCGATCACACGAGCCGGAGGCAAACCGGACGCCTCGACCATCACTCGTGTGAGAACATCCACCGGGTTCGTCACCATGACGATGATGCCACGGCAGCCAGCGAGCCGTCGGCCGAGCTCTTGGATGATTTTCGCGTTGTCGCGAAGCAAGTCCAAGCGCGATTCCCCCGGTCGGCCACCGCGTCCAGCCGAGATCACGATCGCATCGGCATCAGCGATCTCTTCAATGGTGGCCGTCCGCACGGCCGCAGTCGAATAGAACGAGGCTCCATGAGCCAAGTCCATTGCCTCGCCCTCGGCGACATCCATGTTCAAGTCACTCAACAGCAGATCATCCACGATTCCTGAGTGAAGCGTGGAAATGGCCACGCTGGAGCCAACCCACCCGGTTCCAATAATGGCAACACGTCGTTTCATGATTTCTCCGGTAAACAAATGACGGGGCGAGGTGACTCGAACTGACCACCGGACTGGAAACGGACCAGTCGCTCTCAGAAAGTCCTCTCGTTCTCCAAGCTGATGTCCATAGTCGCCGACTTCGCAAATGTGGTTCGACGAGACGAGCAGCGCAACGTCTTTGACTTCGCGTGTCGAATCACGATGACGTTTGTCAGGCAGTGCGTTTCAACAGCGCATCGAGGGTCTGCAACAACTGATCGTCGGAGTACGGCTTCGGGAGGAACGCCTTCGCACCGTGGTCGAACACTTCGGCTTCACGCTGTGCGGTTCTCAGGCCGCTGCACGCGATGACCGTAACGTGCTGGTCGATTTTTCGCAGCTCATCGAGGGTTTGCAAGCCCGTGACGCCGGGCATCATGATGTCCAGCAGCACGGCTGAAATTTCATCGCGGTGTTGTCGGAACAGCGCGAGCGCGGCGGAACCGTCTTGCGCCGTGAGGACTCGATAGCCGACAGATTCCAAGACCGCCGAGGCCATCTGCAGAATGAAGGCTTCGTCATCGACGATCAACACGGTTCGCCCGTGGCCCGATTCGGTGGCGGTGCCAGACGGGGCCTTGCCCGCCGCTTCCGAGACGAGGGTCGCGGGCAGAAAGATCGAGAACTTCGAGCCGTTGCCCGGTTCGCTGTAGACGATGATGAAGCCGCCGTGACTCTTCACGATGCCTTGCGACGTGGCCAAGCCGAGGCCCGTTCCCTTGCCGAGTTCTTTGGTCGTGAAGAACGGATCGAAGATGCGGTCGAGGACTTCGGAACTCATCCCGGTGCCGGTGTCCGTCACTTTGACGAGCACATACAACCCCGGATGAGCATCGGGGTGCATCTCGCTCGCGTTGCCGTTGAGCCGGATTGATGTCGCCTCGATCCCCAGCGTCCCGCCGTCCGGCATGGCGTCGCGGGCGTTGATGCAGAGGTTCATCAGCACCTGCGACAACTCGGTGGCATCGCCGATCACAAGCGGGCCGTGGGGATCGACCGTGGTCTGAATCTGAATCGACTTGGGGAGAGTGTGTTCCAGTAACCCGCAGGCTTCGGCCATGAGCAGGTCCATCCGCACGGGACCGCGTTGGCCTTGAATGCCCCCGGCGAAGGCGAGCAACTGCTTGATCAGGTTGGCCCCCCGGCCGGCACTCGCCACCATCGTTTCCAACAGGCCCTGCGGGTTGGCCGGCGCGCGGCCCGAGGCGAGCAACTTGGATCCCATCAGCAGCGGCGTTAGCACGTTGTTGAGATCGTGCGCGATGCCGCCCGCCAGCGTGCCGATGCTCTCCAGTCGCTGGCTGCGATGGGCCACCCGTTCCCGTTTCTTGCGATCCGTGATGTCGATGTCGATGCACAGATATCCGGTCACGACCTCGTTCGAGTCGCGCAGGATGGTGCGACGATGTTCCACAACGACCGTCTCTCCCGAGCGGGTGGCCTTCGTCAACTCGCCCGCCCACGAACGGCCGGCGTCGGTCTCACGCTGCAGGATTGACAGCGCCTCCGGATCACCGTGATAGAGCAGGTCAAACGAGTGCTTCCCGTGTACCTCCGCCGCCGACCAGCCGAACAGGCGGTGAGCGGCCTCGTTCCAAAACGTGACTCGCCCTTGCAGGTCCAACACGCTCACCGCGTCCGAGACCTGGTCGAGCATCTGCGTCTGCTGCTCGATCTGTTGCCGAGACCGCACGGCCTCAGTGACATCGCGCAGGATCGCCGTGTAGACCGTTTCACCGACGGTCTGCGTCCGCGAGATGGACGCCTCAATCGGAAACTCCTCGCCCGACGCGCGCAGCGCCAATACGGTTCGCTGCCCCGCCCCCATTCTCCGAGACGGAATCACACCCAGACCAAACTCCTCAACCAAAGCCCGATGTGGAGGTCGAAACCGATTGGGAATCAGCATTTCGACTGAGCGACCGAGTACTTGGTCAGCCCGCCATCCGAAGATCGCCTCAGCGGCGGCGTTGAAGAAGATGACATTCTGCTGCGAATCGAGCGAAATAATGCCGTCCATCGCGGTGTCGAGAATGTTCCGCACCAGAGTCTCGGAACTCAGCAGACGCCCATCAGCAGAGCTGTTCGTTGTATCGACCATCGGTTGACCACCTAAAGCTGACCACTTGGAAGAAAAACGCCATCGCAAACTCAGGCCCATGATCGTCAGGCCGCATTGCCAACGACAAGCAGGCCACTCTACAGCGACTATCCCACCATTTGAAGGAGCCCGGCATCCTTGGCATAGATCGTGCAATCGGTGGTTCCCGCCGGTCGAACAGCACCCTAAAGACTTACACTTCACGCGGCCGAAACTGACACATTTGCGACCGCGGCACACTAACCCGAAGCGTAAGCGAGGATGTGAGTTTCGTCCTCGCTTACGCTTCGGGTTGGCGTCAGTTTCAGCCGCGTGAAGTATAGAAGCAGGAGCGACAACGATGATCACACTCAACATCCCACCGCAGGCTCTGCACAACGCGTTCCGTGTGGAGAACGCCGTCGATCTGAAAGACCTGTCGCTCTGCGGCACCGGGACTGAGGTCATGTGGCTGCTCGTTCCGGTCTACGTCAGCGGGCAGAAGGTGCCCGCGAAGCCGTTGGCTGATGAGGCTCCGACGCGCCTGGAGTTCGCGCCAAAATAGCCTTCATCGCTCCGAGGCTGTGACCTTTTTGTAGCTGAAGTCGTGAGACTTCAGCGTTCGCCGAGAAAACTGAACTCTCACGAGTTCAGCGACCAATTGCTTCACAACCTCTCCGCGTGAAGCGAGCCGGATGCGAACCGACATGGATTGTTAGATTCGAGCGCGAAATCGCGCACGGCTTTCTTCACGCGGAGCGATGAAGGCTACTTTGAAAAGGATGGAACCCTGATGACGACGACGATCGCCAGCACCGCCCCACCACGCAAGGTGAGCCATGACACAGACGGCAACCTGTTTGCGAGGGAACACGGCCCGTTTGTCGCCGCACGGACGACGAACGACAGTTCGCGCCGCACGACTTCCGAAGTGGTGAGCGACCGGATTGACGAGTCCGAGATTCCCGACTGGGTCTATCGCCGGTTCTCGTCGTCGCAGTGGACCGCTGTCCCGCCCGTCCTCCCAATCCGACGAGGGCCATCGCCACGAATAACCTCGCGAGTTCCTCCGACCTCAGTTGGAGAGCCGTCCGTCAGCGATCAGGTCTACCTCGCATTGGCTCGATCCGGCTATCCACTCCAATACGTCCGTTGCTGGTGCGACGATCAGACGCTCACACTGTCGGGCTACGTCACACGCTACTACTACATACAGGTGGCCGTTGAGGTCGCCATGGCGCTGGCCAATGGTCGGCGGATCGGAGTGTCGATCGAAGTCGTCCCCGCACCCGTACCAAGTCTGTCCGCAGATTGACGCTGTCTGGAAAACATATTTGCGGGCGCGTCCGTTTGGAGTGGGCAAAACAGCGTGCTTAGGCGACCGGCAACAAATGGTTTACCCGTAGACACCAACCCGAAGTGTGAACGAGGACATGATCGACTTCGCCCTCGTTCACACTTCGGGTTGGTGTGGGTCAGACAAGTCTTGCCGGTCGCCTTAGAAACGGGGCCGCAATAATTTCCCGTTTCGCAGCGACGTAGTCCGGCCCCCTAGGTCCGGACGAAATTATCAATGGGCGTTGTACTCTGACTCGTCCGGACCTAGGGGGCCAGACTACAGACTCGGGAAGTTATTGCGGACCCGTTCCTTCAGGCCGCATCTCTCGGTCACATTCCAACCGCATCCCATTCGGCAGAGGAAGGAGATCCCCATGAACGTCTCGATTCACCGCATCTTATGTGCGACCGACTTCAGTCCACCGGCCCAGCAGGCACAGAACTATGCGAGTACTCTCGCTGAAAAACTCTGGGCCGAACTGCACCTGCTGCACGTCGTCGTGGAACCGTTGCCCCTGCCTGGGCCGAAAGGCTCGTGGATTCTGCCGGAAGCCGTCCTGCCGAGCCTGATTCAGAAGGCCGAGTTGGAGTTGGCTGCCCACACGGAAGCCATCGCGTTGACCACTGGCCGCCGCCCGATTTGTACCGTCAAGGTCGGTTATCCGATCGAGCAAATCCTGAAGTATGTCAAAGACAACGAGATCGATCTGATTGCGATCGGCACGCAGGGACATACCGGTTTGTCACGTCTGCTGCTCGGAAGCGTGGCTGAGAAGATTGTCCGTCTGGCCACCTGTCCCGTTCTCACCGTACACCCACAGAGCGACCGGTGAATCAAGGATGACGTGACCGACAGAAGTCGGAATCCAGCGCGTGAAGGCCGTAGTCCGGACCCCTTGGTCCAGACGCGGTCTTTGAAACAACGTGATTGGGGGGGCGTGTTCACTCACGGTCTCGTCCGGACCAAGAGGTCCAGACTACGGCGACGACTTCTGTCGGTCACGTCAAGGATGCACTCACCACGAGTTGAAGATGCAGCAGGACGGCACCGGTCAACTCGGTTTTGTTTTGCCCCCCCCTTCGGCTCAAAAGAACATGGTCCGCCAATGAGTTATGCTTCGCGCGGCCGAAACTGACACATTTGACGCTGAGTCACACTAACCCGAAGCGTAAGCAAGGATGTGAGTTGCGTCCTCGTTTACACTTCGGGTTAGGATCGTTCGACAAATTACGGTCGCGTAAAGCGGCGTAATTTGTTACCAGGACTTCGAGTGACATTTTGAGAAAGCATTCAGGAGGCCAAGGATGGCCGTTACGACATTTGAGCGGTTCGACGAGACGATCGAAAGACAAATGCGGAATGGAGATGAGACACTTTCGGAAAAAGATCAGCGCCGCTTTGCCGCCAGTCAGGCTCGACAACTGGGCCACGGAGGTATCGGATACATCTCCGAAGTCCTCGGTTGCTCGAAGAAAACAATCGGTTGTGGAATTGGACGAGCTACCCGAAGATCCGGCAGACGGACGAACTCGCCGTCCAGGCGCAGGTCGAAAAAAAAGTAACGGCCTGGATCTGAGGTCGAGTTGAACCTGCAATCGCTGACGAAAACACGAACCGCCGGTGATCCCGACGACGAGCAGATGATTGATACCGACCTCACTCCGACTCGGCTGGAACAGGAAATGGCTGCGATGCAGACGCCGGTCAGCGACGATCTGATTCGGCAGTGGATGGACGCACAGGGACTGCGTCTGCGCAAGATCCGCAAGGTGCTTGCCGGAGGCCAGTCTCCTGATCGCGACGCTCAATGCCACAACATTGCCGCTCTGATTCAGCAGTACGAGTCCGTCGGCAACCCCTACTTTTCCATCGATAACCAAGGCGAAGGAGTTTCTCGGTCAGTTGTTTCGCAAGGGTCGCGTCCGCTGTCCCGAAGCGTTCAAAGCCTTTGATCACGACTTTCCGAGTTGGGCCGAAGGCAGGGCCTCCGCATCTAAAGTTGATGGCGTAATGAATGCAGTGTCCGTCGATTCGTCAAGTGCCGGAAAGTTTTCGGTGCGAGGAGGCTTGGGAATT
>JAYSQC010000563.1:0-1110 GCA_043721755.1 Schlesneria sp. | reverse complement strand
ACCGGCAAGAGAAAGTAGACCGGTCACTCCGTGACCGGAACCTTCGAGTCACGGAGTGACTCGTCTACTTTGGGGTAAGCTATTTCCTGCCGCTCGCCTTATTGCGTCAACAATAGGGGCGCTCGAAAAATGACTCGCCGCTCGCCCTCTAAAGTCCCTCTGGGTTGGACATCCGCCGAGATTTGGAGCAGCGTGTCGGGACAGAGTTCAAATAGTGCTTCGCCTTGGAATTCGACGAGCTTTTCAGTTTGTCGTTTCGTTGACATCAGATGGGACACGACCAACACTGTTCGGCACTCGGGTTGCTCAGGGTGAAGATTGTAGCGGTTGCGGATGACTGAGTCACCGCGTGGGCTTGATCGCGAGGGCGAGGGGGGCGTGGACGGCCAGCTTGGTGGGCGGCCAGCGGCTGCGAGTTGTCGAGTGCGCAGCGTGAAGCGGCTCGGATTGCGGGGATTGCAATCGAGCTTCGCGGGCGGATCAGCGTTTTTGCGCGGCCTGTTCGTCGGCGAGTTTCAGCTTCGCCAAGTGAGCTTTCACCTCGTCGGTCGTCGCCCAGCCGAGCATGTGGAAGCAGAGCATCTCGTGCGTGCGCTTCGTGGGCTTGCGGCCCGTCCAGAGGGCGATCACCAGGCAGACGATGATCGCGCAGTAGGTTTGAATCTCGATGCCGTTCTGGTTGTGACTCAGCAGGTGGCGGCAGCCCCGCAAGTGCTGGAACTGGCGGAAGCCGCCGCGGGCGGTTGATAAAAGATCTCGATGGTCCAGCGGTGGGCATCGAGGAGTGCGATGATTTCGGCGGGGACATCGAGCAGGTTCGTGGCGATCCGCAGGACGCCGTCGCGATCGACGCCCGACGAGCCGCCTTTGTACTTGCCCTTCGAGAGATGCGGCTTGATCTTCACGATCACCAGTCTCCGCGTGTGGTCGGGGCGGTCGGTGGCCTTGTTAGCCGATTTTCCGAACCGCACGATCTGGTCCGACAGCACGTTCGCCGCGCGATCCGCCGCAGTGAGCGGTTTGTCTGCGATGATCTCGTAGACGCTGTTGTCGCGCAGTCGGCAGACGTAACTCGGCCCGGCCGCGACGATGTCGTGGAACAGCTTGAAC
>JAYSQC010000562.1:0-26108 GCA_043721755.1 Schlesneria sp. | reverse complement strand
GGCAAGGGAATCAAAAACAAAAGACTCCGAGCAGCAGCCAATCCCAACTACGTCCTCAAACTACTCGCAAACGCCAAGTTTTAGTGCGTTCGCCCTGCCTGAAGGGATGTCAGCACGGTTCAATCTGGATGGCATTTGAAATCTGCCAGCATCTCTTAGGGGCTGTGCATCATTTACGTCCGAGAGTGAGCAGTCGGTCGCGTCGTAGGGTGAGACCAGCTCGCTTCGAGCGCCGGCCCACCACTCCATACTCGTTGGCAGCGAAACTGGTGGGCCGGCACGGCGAAGCGCCGCTGGTCCCACCCTACGTTTTGTTGGCCACTCTCGGACGTAGTAAATGCACAGCCCCTTACAGCAGGCCGATTCCATTTCGACGACTCTCGACCGGGGGTGTCGCGCATGCTCAACCCCCGGCTAACGGCTGTGATCCCTCCGGGATGGGCGTCCTCTGAAGTCAATGCGTTTTGGAGCGCTCGCCCTCGCTGACGCTGCGGGTTACTTGGGGCGAGCGGTCACTGAATCTGGCCGCCTTGAAGCTCCACGGCGACAGTAGGGCGGGCCAGCTTGAAGGCGTCGAGGTCGATTTGCTTGAGCTTCACGTCTTGCAGTACGAGCGATGTCAGTGAGCCAAGGCGGCGGAAGACGGTCCAGTGTTCCGGGCTGAGATCGGCTTGATAGACGTGCAGCTTTCCCAATTTGGGTGCGGCCTCCAATCCCGCGTAGTCCTCCGGTTGCATCTCTAAGGCTGAGTAAAACAGGACGTAGTTAAGTTCCGCGAAACCTGTGTACGACAGGCGTCGGCCACCGGGAACCGGTTGAAGTTGAAGCATATTCAAGTGAGGCAGCTTCGCCAGTTCAGACATCACACTGGCATCGACTGGTTGACCGTCAATAACGAGGGTTCGCAGCGCCTTCAAACGCGACATCTGCCGCAATCCTTCCGGCGTCAATTTGCCGCCGGTCAGTCTTAGGTAGGTGATGGCGTTGGCATCGGTCGCCGCATCGAAGCCTTGGCCCGTGACCCCTTCCATGCTGTCCATTTCCAAGCGAGCCAGCGGAATCGTGAGCAGCGACCGCAGGCCATCGTCGGTCAGCTTTGAGCTGCTCAGGCCGACGTGTCGCAGTGATTGGATACGGGCAAGTGCCTTCGCCGTTCTGTCGGTGGTTGGGCCACCGTAAATGTTGACGGCTTGTAACTGCGACCCGTCCGCCAGACCCTCGATGATTTCGTCGGTGGTAGGCGAACCAAGGATGTTCAGGTTTCTCAAGGCCTTTACCTTCGTCAACGCCGCACCGGTTTGGGCGGTGTGAGTACTGCAATTGAACGCCAAGTCTCGAAGACGTGGCAGCGTCGCGATCTGCTCGATCGCCTCATCGTTCTGTGCTGTGTGATGTAGTCCCAGCGACGCGAGTCCCTTCAGGCCGGCCAGTGTCGGCGCAAGCTTGTCGGTCACTTTGGTGCTGTGCAGTTCCAATGAGGTGAGCCGCGTGAGTGACTGCAATTGCGGGGCGATCGCATCCGTCACTGGCAACGCCTGCAAATGGAGAAACTCCAGTTCTGGGAAGCCTTTCAGCAACAGGCCAGCGTCGGTGAGCGGTGTGGAATACAGGTTCAACACACGCAGATGCGGGTGCGGGCCGATCTTCGTCAGGGCCGCGTCAGTGATGTTGCGGCAGTTTCCCAGATTGAGCGATCTCAGCGTTCGCAGTCCATTCAAAAATTCGAGGTCCGCATCGGTGATCGGCGTACCCGCCAGTTCGATCTCGCGAACCTCGAACGGAGCGGTCGGGAGGTCCTGTGCCTTTTGAACATTCAACGTGCGGCCGTTGATGCGCACTCGAACCCAACCGCCCAGCGCGACGACCTTCTCGGCGGCGAGGCGATCTTGAGCGAACAACTCGGGCGCAGGAGGAGCGGGACTGGGTGCAGGCTCGTTGTCGATCGCGGCCAGAGTCGCTTGAGCGGGATCGTTGGTCCAATCGAATTGCTTGCGAAAGGCGGCGGGTGAATGAGTCGTCTGGCGTCCATCGGCAGCGGCGGTGACGTAGACCAGTTGCGACTCGGCCAGTGGCGGACCTTGCCAGTGGCCCGTCGGGCCGATGACGACTTGCTGCCGACCGGTCATGTCCGCCACGACGGTTCCCAACATACGGTTCAAGCGAGCGGACTCGACACGCGCGACGCCACCCGGTTCGATGACGATGCGGCGGTCTCCATCGGGCAGCGCACCGGCCAATCGTGTGAGCGGTGGCGGCGGCGGGACTGGTCCCTGCACTCGTTCGATGACTGCGCCCGTCTCGGCATTCACGCGCAGCGACAATCCGTTGGTGGATCGCAGCAGCAATTCCTTGTTGTCCGCCTGCCAAGTGATATCGCGGTCGTAGTGATCGGGAACCGTGAAGGTGCTCACGACCGTACCGGTCGAGACGTTCCAAATGAGCAACGACTTGTCTCGCGAGACAGTCGCCATCCGCTGACCATCCTGCGTCCAGCCGACGGAGTAGATGTAGTCTTTGTCCTTGTGACCGGGGAACTCGCGCAGGTTCTTTTCCGTCGTCGAGTAAACGGCCAGTCGCTGTTCGGTCTTCAACGCGATCATGCCGGGGATGGGCGACGGAATCAGTACGGGCCAGTCCTCCAACGGAACACGTTCGACAAGCTTGCCCGATTCATTGTCGAGCGTCAGCAACTCGGAGCCTTCGCAGACGAACAGCAGACGACCATCCGCAGAGGGCACGGTTCTGGCTCCGCCACCGGTAGCTCCCAGCGTGGATGACGACGCCAACTCGGTCCCGCTGAGAAGATCGAATACGAACGGACGATTGCCTCGAATTCCAGCGACGCACTGACCATCGGGTGAGATGTCAGCGGATCCAACCGATGTCGGCACCGATGCGATCATGCGGCGTGTCGCCACGTCGTAAACGTGCCGGCCAGTGTTTCCTGCCAGCACGCGCGAGCCATCGCGCGAGAACCGGCAGCGCTGCGGATAACTCGCCGTCGGCGAATTGCCTTCACCGAGAAAGTTGCCGGTCGCCGTGTCCCAGAATCCAATCCTCGGATGGTGTCCTCCACTAAACATCCCGGCCAAGACATCGCCGCTGGGTGACCATTCCAAGACTCCGAAACCGTCCACGCCAGCGGGTAAAGTGAAGTCGCGCACTGGCACCAACGTTGCCGCATCGAACACTGTCGCAGTGTTACCACCGGTGTAAGACACAGCGAGCCACTTCCCGTCCGGAGACCACGCGGGCCAATGCACGGCACCATCGGAATTGAACGAGAACTCTTCCGCGTGTCCCGTGCCGGTATCGATCAACCAACATCCACCGATGACGGCGACCGCGAGCCGCTTGGCATCGGGAGACCACGCGAGACGCTGCGGGATCACGGGCAAAGTGATCTCGCGCAGGCGGCGCTGGACGGGGACATCCCACAAGCGCACGATGCGATCGTCTCCCGCTGTCGCCAGGAACTGACCGCTGGGTGACCACGCCAGCGTTCGCACGGGACCGCCCGCTCCAACGAGCACGCTGACCGGCTGACACGCTTCATCCCATAGGCGAATCGTGCTGTCTTCGCCCGCCGTCGCGATGACCTTTCCCGATGGGCTGTAGGCGAGCGTGTGCGCTGCACCGCGATGGCCCGCTGTTTCAATCGTCCAACTGGAGACGTTGGGGATCGCGGCCGGTCGCGCGACGAGGACGCGATCACCGAGTCCGCGCTCGCGCAGAATGTCTGCGGTCGTTGGATCGGCGAGGACGGGCGACTCGGTGATGTCTGCCAACGGTGCGAGCAACTCGGCGGCGTTTGGTGTCGGTGATGATGGCTCGTCGGCGGTGACGGGCTTGAGGAACGAGGCTTTGTCAGGATCGTTCTTCCAACCGAAGGCTTTCTCGAACTGAGCCTGCGTGAAAGTTCGTTGCTCGCCCGATGCCAACAGCGCGGCATAGACGACCGTGTTCGCGGGACCGCGCACATGACCGGTCGCGCTGATGCACAACGACTGACCCGGCTGATTCGTCAGCGCGGGAATCAAGATGCCGGTTCGTTGTTTGTGAGCCGTGTCGTAGCCGTAAAGTTCGTGGTTGTTCAGCAGGTCCGACATCAACCGCCGCCCGTCGCGGTGCCATTGACCGTTGGCAAACGGAAAAATCTCTTGAGTCGCACCCGTGACGAGGTCGATCACATGAGCTTCTTGATAGGTCGTTCCCGCGAGCAACCGGCGACCGTCGAGCGACCACGCATTCGATCCGACGTAGGGAGCGGTCGGCGGCGAGAGCAGCGAATTGAATAAGCCTGAAGCGACATCCAGAATCTGCACTTGCCCATGATAGCTGCCGCCGGTGACTTGCCGGTCATCCGGCGACCAAGCCAATCCGTGTGATGCACCGCGATAGCCGTAGTTGGCAGGCGTGGCATGTCGCGACGAGATGTTTGTTCCGTCGGCGGAGAGCAACACGATCTCCTTTTCCAACGCGACGGCCAACGTCTGACCCGAATGCGACCAGACGGCGTCGTAGGCTGGTCCCTCGAAGGTTTGCTGCGCGAGTCCCTTTCCCTGCGTTGCGTCCCAAATACGCACCGACTTGTCCACACTGGCCGTGACGAGGTGCTGCCCATCGGGTGACCAACTCGCGGTATGAATCCCCGCCGTGTGACCAGTCATCGTCGCGATCTTCTCGCCACTGGCTCGGTCCACGATGCGGAAGTCTTTGTCGAACCACGTTGCCAATTGTTTTCCGTCTGGCGACCACTCGATGAAGGACTCCTGGTGATACGTCCCGGATTGAACGCCGCGACTCGCGCCGGTCTCCGCATCAAAGAAGAGGAGATCCTTGCCGACTCGTGTCGCCACTTCAGAACCATCTGGCGACAACGCGGCCCAGCCACCGAGTGGACGTCCGCGATCTTGCAGTCGCGATTGAGGGAGTCCGGCCATCGAGCGGATTTCCATCATGCCGTCGCCACGTCCGAAGACCAGCGACTCACCCGGCTTCACCCAGTCGGCCACACCGCTCACGGCCACGGCGCCGACTTGTTTGTTCGTCTCGACATCCCATAACACCGCTTGGCTGCCGGTCATCACAAACTGCTTGCTGTCGGGCGTCCACAAGAACTGCAACGGCGAGATTGGCGGCTTGAAATTATTGACCGGCTCGAACGTAGTGCCGTCAAGCAATCGCACATCGCCCGATTCATGAAGGGCGACGAACAGTTTGCCATCGGGTGACCAATTCATCGGGCCGCTCAGGTGCATCCCCGACACTTCCTTTTCGCCGACCTGATTCAATGCCGGCGTGGCATAGATGCGAATCTTTGCCGTGTTGTCGCGAACCGCCAGTCGGCCGCCATCGGGCGACCAACAAACGTGATGAGCATGTTGCCCAGGAGTCGAACGAGTGATCCCGGTTCGCAGTTCTAGGATGCGAGCGATGTTAGCCGAGGCGTAAGCGATGAACCGCCCATTGGGCGACCAACTCATTTTTGGAGTCCATATCTTGGTGTCGTCGTGATGAACCAACCGCCCCGTCTTCACGTCCCAAACACGCAGTCCGTTGTCCCAATCGCTCCCCCAACAGGAAGCCGCGACGTATTGGCCATCGGGTGAGAACTCGACACTGGAAACACCGCTCGCCGGGCCAACAAGGACGCGCTGAAAGTTCAACTTCTCGTCATACAGGCGCAGCACTGGATCGGTCGAACTGCAGGCGACAATGAGCTTTGCGGCGGGTGAGTAGTCAATCGCCGCGATGCCGCCACGAAAACCAATCGTCTCGATCGACCAACTTGCCAAGCCGGGAATCGCGGTCGGTGACGAGACGAACGCGCGTACTCCGAGCGGGGCACCCGGTGCAGGCAGCGGCGCGGCGAGCGTCGGTTCGAGTTCCGTGATCGCGGGCAATTCCTTCACGACGCGAAAGCCCGTGTGCCCCGTCGGCCGCGAGTGACCGAGACGCAGCGCGGGGTTCGATGTCTGCCAACTCTCAAAGAAACTCCCGCCGCGCATCACTGTCTCATGATGAGCGGGCGAGTACGGGTTGACGATCGGACTGACGTTCGGTTCCTGCCGATAGAACTCGCGGTTGAGTCCGTCGCTGCACAACTCCCAGACGTTGCCGAGCATGTCGAACAGACCAAACGAATTTGCACGCTTGGTCCCAACCGGATGAGGTGCGACTCGACGTTCCGCGACAAGGCGTGTGCGGCCTTCGTTCGCCCAGACGAACGGTTCGAGCTCCAGTGCATTCTCGGCAACCGCGAAACGCAGTTTGCTCCCCGCGCGACAAGCGAACTCCCACTCGGCCTCCGTCGGCAGGCGGTAGGTCGCCTTCTCTTGCTGAGACAACCACGCGCAAAACGCCTCGGCATCGCCCCGCGCCACGAACACGACTGGCTCTTGCGGATCAAGATCATTGCGCGACGGTTGCGACCAGACGTTCTCCGGCCGCTGCGTCTCGTTGAGCACCGAGTCGGGCAGCCAGCCTCCCTTGGCATCCTGCTCGGCAAGCGTCTTGTACTTCGTCGCCTCCACGAACTTCCGGAACTGCCCGACCGTGACTTCATGAACTCCGATCAGAAACGGCCGAGTCAAACGCACTCGCCGCACAGGGCGCGACGCATCAATGTATTCGGCCCCAAGCACGCCTTCGCCCGCAAGTCCAAAAATGTCTCCCGCCGCACCACGCTCGAACTCACCGGGCGGAATCAACGCGAGCGGCATCTCCAACGAGTTCGGAGCGACGACCGGCACACCCACTTTCTTCGCCCACGTTTCCTGATGCTGCTTCGATTGCTCGGCATCAAACGGAGCGAGCGCGGGAGCCGGAAACTCTTTCGGCCAATCCCAACTCAACGGACTCAAATTTAGGTCGGCGAGATCGACGGGAGCGATCAGCGTCTCGTCTATCGACGCGAGTTCGTCCTTGGTGGTCGAGGGATTTGCGGCGTTGTCGTTGTCAGTCGCTTTGTTTCCGTCCGTTGCCAACGAGAACTCATTCTTCGAGTCAGCTGCGGGGCGCGTGGCAAACCAGATCCCCGCACCAACGCCGATCAGCAACAAGCTCGCGCCGACGAGTATTGGCCAATGACTCTTCACGACTGTACGACGCCGTGACGCGGCGGCACTCACAAGCGTCGCGGTCTTCTCCGGTGGAGCATCGTCCGGCCGTTCGCCCGCGAGGACTTCGGCTGCAAGCGTCAGTGCGGCGATCACGTCCTCCATCGACGCGAACCGGTCGGCCGGATTCTTGGCCATCATCCGTTGAAACGTCGCATCGAGTTTTTCCGGAGCCTCGGGCAACAAGCTCCGCAGGCTCGGGATCGGCGCACTCACGTGCGCGCGAATTTTGTTCAGCAGATTGTCGCCCGGATAAACCATCTTTCCCGTCAACAGAAAGTGCAGCGTACAACCGAGACTGTAAATGTCAGCCCGCGCGTCGGCCCGCTTCGCATCACGTGCCTGTTCGGGAGCCATGAAGTCGATGGTTCCGAAGATCGCTCCGGTACTCGTCAGTTCCGTTGGCCGCGACGCTTCGTCGAGCAGCGCCTCCACGCGTGCCAGTCCCAGATCGAGCACTTTCACGACACCATGCGCCTTGTCCAGCAGCAGGTTCGACGGCTTGACGTCCCGATGCACGACTCCCTGCTGGTGAGCATGACTCAACCCGTGTGCGGCTTGAATGACGTAATCGATCCCCGTAGCGAGCGGCAGCGGTCCATCGGCCTTCACCAAGTCCGACAGGTCCGGCCCGGCCACGAATTCCAAGGCAAGGTACGGAATGCCATCCACATCGTCGGCGTCATAGGCCGCCACGATGTTGGGATGGTTCAGCCGCGACACGACCTTTGCCTCACGCTTGAAGCGTTGCAGCAGCGAGTCGTTCACTCCTGGCTTCTCGGCCACGACTTTCAACGCGACCCACCGCCCCATCACGCGATGCTTGGCCTTGTAGACGACACCCATCCCACCACGACCGAGAATCTCCTCGATCTGATAGCTGCCAAACGTCGTCCCCGGCACGAACTGCTTGAGTTTCCCCGGCAGCGAAACCCCACTGGTCGATGACCCGGTGGATGGCGGCTTGGAATCCATCGACCGTCCCGGAACCAATGTGGGGATCGTCGCACTGCCGGACAGACTGTCCGTTGGCCGCTCGCCGGAAAAGTAAGCGGCCAACCGCTGGGATAGAGCCGGAAACCGCCGCTCGTACTCCGCCCGATCCATGACTTCGCCGGCAGCCCGCCGCGTACGCAACTCGTCCATGACGAGCAGCCACAGTTGCTCTTCATCGGGTGCCACAGCACACCGGATCAGCAACTCTTCCAGGTGCGGGATCTCGCCCCGCTCGATCGTCTGTGAGCGATATGCAAGCAGGTCGTCCCACGACCACCCCGCACGGTCATCATTCGCCATCGAGACACATCCCTTCCGGTGATTGGCGGGTCACTGCGTTTCCAACGCAGTCGCAGACAATCGGCAGTGAATCAAGTTACACGAGTGACATCGGTGTATCGAGCCTCATCGTCGAACTCTTCCTCCGAGTGGAATCACGAAGCCACCGTAACCGGCGGCTTCGTGGTAGGGAATGAGAGTCTCATCGTGTGTTGAGTCAGTACTCATGGACGAGTTCTCGTGATGCCTGCCACAGGAACTCAGTGCCTATCGACTTCTCCGTCTCGAAGCATGGCGTATTCATTGAGGATTACGGATTGCTGGGGCTGTCCGGCTGAGTCTCGCGTTCCGCCATCGCTGCTTTCACGGCGTCCACCGTCAGGGCCACTCGAAAGCCAATGTCCGGGTAACTGGATGAGGGAGACATGGGATAACGACACGACGAACGGATGTAGGCCGCCCCGTAGAGCCAGGCACCACTGCGAACCGAGCGATAGTCGATGCCTGTTGTTAAGGGGCCGCGCGGGTCGATGGCGGGCCGTCCTGGAAGCTGCGCGAAGTACGTCGCTTCCCACCGATCTTGGACCAACTCCCACAGATTGCCGTGAATGTCGTAAAGCCCAAACGGATTCGCTTTCAACTCGCCGACGGAATGCGAATGGCCATCGGCATTCTTCTTGAACCAGGCGACTTGGGGCAATTCCTCGTCATTGTCGCCGAGCCAATATTTGGTCGTCGTTCCTGCGCGGCAGGCGAACTCCCATTCCGCTTCGGTCGGCAGGCGGTAACCGTTGCCATCGAACGAGATGTTGGCGGTTTTGTCGTCGAGCAGGAATGGCCGGAGCTTCTCCTGCTGACTCAGCTTCACACTGAATTCGACCGCGTCGTTCCAGGTCACCGTATCGACGGGGAAGATGCTCGTGTCCATTCCTTCGACAGCCTCTTTTCCCCCGCCAGTCGGGGTGAATTGGGAGGGATTCCTTCCCATCACCTTCTCGTATTGCGTCTGAGTCACTTCATGCACGCCGAAGTAAATCGGTTGCGTCAGGATGACCTTATGCTGTGGTGCTTCGCTTCTGATGCTCGTGTGCCATACGTTGTTGAAGTCCGTCGATTCTTGGAGCGTCTGTTCGATCTCTGCCGTCGTGCTGCCCATCGTGAACTCACCCGGTGGGATGAGTCGGAACTTCATGCCGATGGAGTTCGTGTATTCGACCGGCACTCCAAGATGCTTGGCCCAGGCTTCTTGATGTTGCTTGGCTTGCTCGGCAGCGAACGGCGCGATCGCGGGCGGAGGCGCATCTGCGGCGAGTTTCGTGATCGCTGCTTTCACTGCCTCCGCCGTCAACGCCACTCGAAAACCGATACTGGCACTCGTGCCCATGAAGCCGATACGGGACGCCACCCGACCGCGCGACGGGTGGCTCTGCCAATAGCCGCCCCGATAGACATGCACCGAAGTTCTGGCAAAGGAGCATTGGGGGTCAATTGCAGGTCTGTCCTGGAACTGGCTGTACCAAGTCAGCTCCATCCCATCTTGCACCCATTCCTCGACATTTCCGTGGCAGTCACACAGGCCGAACGGATTGGCGTTCAGCTCGCCCACGGCGTGAGTCTTGTCGCCACTATTGAACCCAAACCATCCGACCTCAGCCATGCCTTCTTCGTTGTCGCCAAACCAATACTTCGTCGTCGTACCCGCCCGGCAAGTGAACTCCCATTCCGCCTCCGTGGGCAAGCGATAGCCCGTACCTTCCAGCAGCGTCACCGACGCGCCGGTGCGCGAATAGAACGGCTTGAGCTTTTCCTGTTGGCTGAGTTTCGAACAAAAGTCGGCCGCGTCATTCCAGAACACCGAATCCACCGGGTACGTTGCAGTGTCCATTCCGATGACGGCGTCTTTCCTCGCTCCCATCGGAGCGAATTCAGAGGGATTCTTCCCGATCAAGTTTTCGTACTGCCCCTGAGTCACTTCATGAACGCCGAGGTAAATCGGTTTTGTCAGAATGACTTTGTGCCGAGGCGTTTCGCTCTCGATGTAGCCCTGCCAACCTTTGTCTCCGCCCGCAATCTTGAGCGTCTCTTCCATCTCCGCTGGCGTGCTGCCCATCAGGAACTCGCCCGGCGGAATCAAGCGGAACTTCATGCCGAGGGAGTTCGTGTACTCGACCGGCACGCCAAGGTGCTTGGCCCAGGCTTCTTGATGTTGCTTGGCTTGCTCGGCATCGAATGGTGCGATGGCCATTGGCGGAGCAGCGGCTCCTTGGTTCCGGCGATACTTGATGAAGGCTCGCCAGACGCGCGCGGATGATGGGTTGTTGGCAGCGATGTCGCGCGAGGGCTTGGCACTTCCAGACGTTGGCGGCTCCGCGATCCGAAAGACCTCTTGCAGAACTTGATAGGCGGCTCCGTCGTCCACCGCGTTCTGCGCGAGCTTCTGGAGCAGCGGTTCCGCGATCGCCTCCTGACCATTGAGGATCAAGTTCGCCGCGAGTTCGAATTCGGCATTCGGAACATCGGCTTGCTGGGCCAGCGCCTCGCGGAGCAGCGTGATGGCTTGGTTGTACTGCTGGTTCTCGCGCGCCTTGCGCGCGTTGACGATCAGCGGCCAGGCGTCGGGGTATTGGCGTTGATAGAGCCGCTCGCGTTCGGTCGTGGCGGCATCGAGGTTTCCCAGATCGGTGAAGACGGCGACCAACTGCGCCTGCGGCAACGCGGACGCGGGCCGAGCCTTCGCGGCCGCTCGCAAGGGAACCACCGCCTCGCTGGCGTAGGCGGCCCGTTCGGTGAACTTGGATTGCCCAATCGCTTGCAACGTCGCAGCCATCACGAGGTTCGTCAGAAAGTTCTTCGGCGACTCTTGCAGCAGACTGCGCAGCACCCCCAGCGCTTCCGGATTCTTCTCCGGCGACCGACTGCCGATCAGCAGCGCGAGCAGTTCAATCTGCTCGGTGGTGGGTGAGTCGGCCAACATCTCGCGAACAATCTGAAAGATGATCTTCTCATCCGCATCCGCCCGCGCCAGTCGCAAGGAGCGCCGCCAATCCAACGAGTCGAGTGAGTCTTGAGCCTGCCGCAACGGCTCGATGACGGTCGTCTGCTTGGCGGCGACGGCGCACAGTTCCCACAGTTCTAAACCACACAGCACCGACTCACGGAACTCGGACGAACGCCGTTTGAGCGTCTCTCCCAATTGCGAGGGATCGCCTTGATCCAGCGTGAAGCCGAACTCACGAAACGCCTGCTCGCACGCCGTTGCGGCAGCGGCGTAGCGATACTCCCAGACGTTGCCGGTCGGTGTGGGGAGCAGCGTCTCCTGCGCCGCGCTCAACGAGCGCAACAACTGCTCGTCCTTCGTCGCCAGCGGAGTCACGCTCGTCTTGGTGTTCGACGTGACTGCCGCCGCATCCGTCTGCTGACTCTCACCGGGTAACGGACCGACCGCGCCTTGGCGTCCGAACCACATGCCCGCTCCCACGGCGATCAACACGACCGCGACCGCCGCCACCCACACTCCCACCTTCGCCACGGAACTCCGCCGCGAAGCGTTCACCCGTTTCGAGTCGAGGAACCGCTGCAAGTCTTCCGCCAGCGCACCGGCCGATGCGTACCGATCCGCTGGTTCCTTGGCGAGACACTTCAAACAGATCGCCTCCAACGCCGCCGGGACTTTCGGATTGATGGTTCTCGGAGCCGGTGGCGGTTCTTCGGTGACTTGAATCAGCAACTCATGAATCGCCGTGGCCGTGAAGGGAGGCCGTCCGGTCAGCGCGGCGAACAGGGTCGCTCCCAAGCTGTAAACATCGGTGGCCGGTCCGATGACCGCCTTATCGCCATGCGCCTGTTCGGGAGCCATATACGCCGGCGTGCCGAGTACCTGTCCGGTGGCAGTCAAACTGTGTTCGCTATCCAGCCGCTTGGCCAACCCGAAGTCCGTCACCTTCGGCTCACCGCTGGGGGTGAGCAACACATTCCCCGGTTTGAGATCGCGATGAATGATCCCCTGGCGATGCGCGTAATCCACCGCCTCGGCCACCTTGCGCAAGAGATCGGCCGCCTCACGCGGCGGCAGCGGCCCGCCCTTGGCGAGTCGCACCGACAGACTCGGCCCATCGACAAAGCCCATCGAGAAGAAGTGCTGACCCTCGTGTTCGCCGATCTCATACACGGGAACAATATGCGGATGATCCAACCGCGCCGCCGCTTTGGCTTCAATCTGGAACCGACTGAGTTCGTTCTCGCTGGCATCACTCCCCGTCAGCACGAGCTTCAACGCGACGATGCGATCGAGCGCCGTGTGCCGAGCCTTGTAGACGACACCCATCCCGCCCCGAGCCACCTCGGCCAGCAGTTCGTAACCACCAAACAGCGTCGAGTCGGGACGCTGCATCTGTGTCTCAGCAACATCGGTGTCCGAGACGGATGGTGCTCGGGGAGTTGGCGTGGGGTCGGTCATGGTTGCATCTTCTGGGGGCGTGTTTGACGGGTCGCTTATATCTCGCGCGGCCACGAATAACCCAGCGCGGCCGTTGGCCGCAACCAAAGTCGCCTTCATCGCTCCGCGTGAAGAAAGCCGTGCGCGAGTTCGGTGCCGAGTGCTGATGTCATGGTCCACTCACAATCGGCTTTCTTCACGCGGAGCGATGAAGGCGACTTTGAAGCAGAAGAATCTGCACAGGACAGCAAGAACCGAAACGTGAGTAGTACAGCGCGGCTTCACTTCGTTCCGCCGCAACCAAATGGAAAAGAGAAAGGTGTCAGAAAGTCGGAACACTGATCTTCACTCATTCAAATCAGCGAAGATCAGCGTTCCAAATTCTTCGCGCCCGGCGAAGAAACGAAACGTGAGTAGTACAGGCGAGCGGGGCGGCGTTAGCGCTCCGGTTCTGCGGCAAACGCACCGGGGGCTGACGCTCAATGGCACTCACTTTGAGCGAATTTCAAATGGACGTTCAGTGCGACGTAGCTGAATTCGTAAGAATTCAGCCGGCTTTGACGATCGTCTGAAGTCTGACGACTTCAGCTACATCCCAAAGTGAGTGCCGGGGGGCTGACACCGCCCCGCTCGGAAACCTCTCACTTTGTGCCGCGTGAGGCATAACTCATTCAATCGTGGGCCGGTTCCACTGCGTCACCTTTCGGTGGCGGAGCGAGTTCTTCCACAACGTGCAGGTGCGCCGCCTCCCACTTCATCCAGAAGTCGGATGGGTGCGTCTTCCGCCACAGGGCCAGTGCGTTGCCGACGTGGCTGAAGAACGTGTACTTGCCCGCGATGTCGCTGTCCGATTGTTCGGTCGTCGTTTGAATCACCCAATCGGCCGCCTTGAGGATGAATTCGCGCGGCGGATGGAGTTCCTCGGGAGCGATCGCCAGCCATTCCAAGTGATGCCCCGTCGCGATGACCTGCTTGTAGAGTTCGTCATCGATCGGCTTCTTGAGGGCGGCTTCCCCTTCGGACCAGTTCGAGGGCCAATGGCCGTCGGGGAACTGGCAGGTCACGATCAGGTCACGCACCGATTTGAGGTGCTCCATGATCTGGGATCGCGTGGCGTCGGAGAGGATGTCGTGGTCATCATCCAATCGCACGAGAACCATCAGCGAGTACAGCCGATGCGTGCCGCTGCAAACTCCAAACCGCTTGTGCCCGCGCATCAGACGCTCGGCCAACAGATCGAACGAGAGTTCGCGGCCCGTGCGTGTCGTCCATGTTTTCTGTGGAGCGATCCACAATCCGAACGCGAGGGCCGACCATTCGACTTCCACTTCGTCGAGCCGGAAGTCGCGCAGAGCTTCTTGCAGAACATCAGCCACTTCGCGGCGGCGGTTTGGCGTGAAGACCGGCTCGTGCAGATCGACACCCGCCTCGGTCAGACACGCCAGCCAGTGATCGTGATGGACCGAACCAGACTCTTCCTTGCCCCAACGAATCGCCACGCCATCCTGCCGGTCTTGGATGAGCGGTTCGAGTTCCTTGTCTTTTGATGCGTACTCGTTGCCCCACGAGGCGAGAAACTGACCGTGATCGACGAGGTGATCTTTCAGGGCCTCACCCGACATGACCTTCGGATCGCGGAACTTCGCGTTGAGCCTCCAGGCACGAATCGCATGTTCGACGTAGTTCGACTTGAGCTTCTCCTTCGCAAACTTCGGCCGGATTTTCGCGAGGACCGCCGCCAGTTCTTCATCGCTCACGACTTCCGCATCGTCGTAGAGCGGCTCCACGGTGAGCGGCTTCGTGCGCGGAACAGTCACGGTCTGCACGGCACGCGACACACCAACTTCATTCAGTACGCGCTGCCGCGCCACGGGCGAACCGACCGCCCACGAAGCGACCAGCGCCACGAGGGCCAGGGCTTGCACGGCGATCACATGTTGTCGGGAGACTCGTCCTGTCTTCATCTGTTCTCTCTGTTTTGAGTCAGTTTTGTCTGCTGGAGTGAGGGTCTTGAGCGTCAGCTCGTCTTAGGAACTGGCTCAAAACAACTTCCCGAGTTCCCTTCTGGTTCCCTCCCCTCGGCGGGGAGGGTTAGGGAGGGGGGCGAGTGGCAAATCGACTGGACCATCCTCCCCCCTCCCCGGCCCTCCCCACCGAGGGGAGGGAGGAAGGCCAAGAATGCGGGAAGTTGTTTTGCACCGAATCCTTACTGACTTTCCGAGCGGGGCGGCGTCAGCCCAATGGCACTCACTTTGCCCGCAACGTAGCAGGCACATTCCATGTGCCGTCCGCATTTCGTCCGGTTACGGCACATGGAATGTGCCTACTACTTTCCCAAGTAAGTGCCATTGGGCGTCAGCCCCCCGGTTTTTCTTGGATATCAGCACTTTCGTCGTTGTCGCGAAGAACCAGGGGGCTGACGCCGCCCCGCTCGGAAATCGAGGTCGAGGGCTTACGCCCAAGAGGCAAACTGCCCGGCGAATCATTCTGGCGAACAGCCTCTCTCAGATCGGCTTTTTGCGGACGAACACCACCTGCCCGTCTCGCTCCAAGCCAACCTTCCACTTGTCGTCTTCCTTCATCTTCTTGATGAGCGGTTCGCGATAGTCCTTGTCGAGAACGATCGTGTTCACTCCGTAGCGGTCGAAGATTTCTTCCCAGCCGGCCCGCTGTTCGATCACCTGCATGTACGCCTGCCAGATGTCGCGCGGCACCAAGTGCGCGTGCGAGTTGACGAAGACTTTCATTCCCGGCGGGCCGCTCCATTGCAGGAAGTCGCCCCACTCGTAGGTGTTGAAAATCAGACCCTGTGGCGGGTGTTCCTTGAGGTACTCGACCGCCGCGATCGGCGTGTAAGTCGAGACCGCCTTCTTCAAGGCCGGGTTCTTTCCGTGCATCACTTTCACGCCCAGTGGGCTGTAGCCGAAGCTGATGAACACCAAGCCGACCGTCACCACCGACCACTTGCCCGCTCGCGGAGCCACTGCGGGGATGAGCGGCTGGCGGCACGCCGCCCGCCATGCCGAGTAGCCATGCAACGCGACGAGACTCGCCGCCACCGGTGCCCACCAGATGAGCAGCCGATTGCTCCACAAGGCCCCCGCGCCGAAGACGACCAACGCCAGCACTTCCCACGTCTGCACGCGACGTGGTGTCCAGCGATAGAGCATCGCCAACAGCACGGCCACAGCGGCGAACATCTGTCCCTGACCCTCGCGCAAACTGAGCGGACTCCACTCGGTCAACTCTTGCAGGTTCTCATTCGAGGAGAACCGGAGGGCCTCGGCGTAAAGTTCGATCCCATACGGATTGAGCAACACGGCCGCAGCCGCGAGTTCCAACAACAGGAAACTGCGACGAACGCGATCGTCGCGCAGGACGCGCTGAATCGAACCGGTGCGACGCAGGAGATCGACCGCTCGACCAACCACGCCACACGCAAGCAACGCCAAGCCCATCAAGAACGAGGCGTGTAAGTTGGCCCACGCGGCGAACAACACCGGGACCAAGAGCCATTCGATCGGTCGCGGATGCCGGCTCGTGCAGATCGCCAACAACGCCACAAAGCAAACCAAGCCCGCCAACTGCGGCCGCTGCACCATCAACTGGCTCCAGCCCACCACCAGAAACACCATCACTGCGGCCAGTCCGAACCAGCCATTGCGACTCGAACGATACGCGCGCCACGCCAGCAGGCCCGCACAGAGTGAGACTGACACTGCGTAGAGTCCCTGTAAGCCGGGCACTCCCCAACGGCTGATCGCTCCCAAGCCAATCAACTGGCTGAGCCACGCGGTATCGACGAACCGCATCCCCTTCGCCAGCGGCATCAACGGTTCATGGATTGGCAGCGACTGCGTTTGCCAAATCAAGCGGCCATACGCGAGATGCCCCCACACATCGGTGTGCCACAACGGCCGGAAGCAAAAGAAGAGGAAGACCAGCCCGACGGTCAGCGTCAGTCCCGCCATCGCGCGCGGACTGCGTAGATAGAGCGGCGTGTGATCTTCCAGCACCGACAAGTCCGGTCCGTGAGACGGCTCCGGTGCGAGCAGCTCTTCGTCCGTCGAGGGGGCTTCAGCCAGAGTTCCACTCATCAATTCACCTGCAAAACAAAAGGCTCGGCAACGGGAAGCAATCAAGATCGGAAGCCAACCCGCGACATCGCACACGCCAACCGCGTGAGACCGTCGAGATCTTCAACTGATGTGTCGAGAAGCCGTCTGATGAGTTCCAACAACGTCGATGGGGCACGGCGTCACCATCAGACACCACAAGACTAGCGCCTGGTCTCACGTCACGTCACCGGGAAATTGAGAATCCTTCGCCAAGCCCGCCTCGCGAAATGGACCATCGCGATCGTAGCGTCTCGCACAGTGACAACGCTTACACCCGTCGTGGCGAAAGCAGCGACGAGGTACGGTTCGCGTTGGACTCGATGGCGATTGACTGCTGGCAAAAAAAGGGCGGGGACTTCTTCTTGTCGCCGTTGTATTTCAGCCGCAGTGCTTGAAGTCAAACGGCAAGATTCGCCAGGGCCATTGGGCTTACGCCACCCGGCTCTCCAAGAGTGCCTCATTGATGATCGCGTGAGGTAAATGTCTTGAGGGGATGGAGGTCGCCGACGCGCGAATTCTCGGTTCGACGCGAATCGCGAATTCTTGCCAGAGAAAATTTGACGCACGAGATTCGTGACCTAGGTTCAAGATGTCGAGCAAGTCCACCGCAGGGCGATGAGTGAACGCTCTCCGCTCTGCCGAGTTGGCTCGACACCAAGTCCGTACTCCGAGGGGGTGCAGAGACGTTCGTGACCGCGCGGTGTAGCGATGATTGCACGGATGTCTCATTTCGATAGTGGCTAGCGGCTCTGGTGCGGGACGCGGCTTTGTCTAACAGAGAGAGGGATTCGATGAACAAGTTTGTGAACAGCGTTAAGGACTTTTTGGTTTCGGAAGATGGACCAACCGCCGTTGAATACGCGGTCATGCTCGCCCTGATCGTGGTCGTTTGCATTGGTACGGTGCGCAGCATCGGAACCAACGCCAACACCAAGTTCGCGGCCGCCAATGCCGGCCTGTTGTAAGCCTGAGTGTTGCTCGGCTTCGACCGTACTTCCAAGTTTGTCCGCGTCTCGGTGCGAGACGCGGACCATTCCAACACGAGAGGGATTCCATGAACAAGTTGATGACCAGTGTTAAGGACTTTTTGGTTTCGGAAGATGGGCCAACCGCCGTCGAATACGCGGTCATGCTCGCCCTGATCGTGGTCGTTTGCATTGGTACGGTGCGCAGCATCGGAACCAACGCCAACGCCAAGTTCACGGCCGCCAATGCCGGTCTTCTGTGACCCGAGTGCCGCGATGCGGCGGATGAGACACACATTCCGCCGGAGAGCAATCTCCGGCGGGGTGTCCTTTTTCTCACATGACGCGACCGTATCGTCGCGAGAGGATTTTTGATGTTTCCGTTTTGGTGCGAACTGTCCGGTAGCCAGCTTCTCCAGTGGACCACCGGCGCTGTGACGCTGTTGGTTTGCCTGGTGAACCTGGCCGCAGGATTGCGGAGCAACTGATCGTTTCGACTGTCTGAGTTGTGTAGCTGTAGGGTGGGCTGTGCCCACCATTCCACAACCGATTGTGGTGGGCACAGCCCACCCTACGGGAAGCCAGACAGTTGAATCGTTCGGTTGCGGGCCAAATTTAGGAAGCGAACCGTAGAGAGCATTTCAAAACTAGCCCGACGCGCAAGCGAGGGGCGGCCCGTCATCAAATGTTCAGCCCTCGCTTGCGCGTCGGGCTAGTTTGTCGAGGCGAAAACAGGTTTTTAAATGCCCTCTCGTGTTACGGACGCAAACAGGCGGGCAGGAGGCCCGCGCAGCAGTCACCCCTCACTCCATTTGAAAGGTCTTGAAATCATGGACTGGCAGCAGTTCTTGCAGTCGAATTGGGAAGTCAAATTGGTCTCGGTCATCTTGATCGTTGCTGCGTATATCGACGGCAAGCAGCTCAAGGTTCCAAACTGGATCACGTTCCCGATGGTGTTATCCGGCCTCCTGTACCACTCCGTGGCCAGCGGTTGGAGCGGCGCGGGTGACAGCCTGAGCGGCATCGGCTGGGGCTTGCTCTGTCTGCTGCCGCTGTATGCGGTGGGTGGAATGGGTGCGGGCGATGTGAAGCTGATGGCGGGCATCGGTGCCTGGCTCGGTGCGGTCACGACCTGCTGGGCCTTCGCCGTGACTGTTGTCGTCGGTGCCGTGATGGCCGTCATCATGGTCCTGTGTAGCGGTCGCGTGATGCACCACTACCGACAGGCCATCCACCTCGCCTACGAGATCATGACGATCAAGAATCCCAGCGTGCTGTTCGCCCGGGCGAAAGAACGCAAGCCGACGATGTACCTGCTGCCCTACGGCATTCCCATCTGCATCGGGTCGATCGCGTACTTCGTCTACGCGGGCCTGATCTGATTGGTGTCGAACACGAATCCCCCAGCGCGGCTTCACTTCGTTCCGCCGCAACCAACGTGTGATTCTTAGGCGTGAGCCCTCTTGTCTGTTTCTGAGCGGGGTGGCGTCAGCCCCCCGGTTCTGGAAGTTCCCGACCACCCAAGAAGGGCTCACGCCCGAAGACCGAAGAACCGGGGGGCTGACGCCACCCCGCTCAGAGATTCCTCGGAAGTACGGACGCCCGAAAATCGCCCCCACAAATCGTCGCGGCACGCGGAGAACCAAAACGTGAGTAGTACGACGCAGCCCGCAGGTTTCGATCTGCGGGCTGCTCGAACGTCTGGAACCGAACTGCGTCCGAACACGCTCATCGCCCGCTCGGACAGTCTCAATACGGGGCTTCCTTCGAGCGCGGCGGTGGCAAAGGGAGCTGGTCGGCAAGAATCGCCGACAGAGGTCCGCACCGGGTTGCGTACTTGGTCAACAGAGCCAACTCGGCTCAAGTTGAGTCCCAAACGGCTGGTCACCTGTGCGAACCTCACGTTCGCCAGCGTCGGCGGTTCAAGCGTTGCAATCGACATCCTCGTTAAAGGCTGAAGAGTTTGACTTCTGTCGGTCGATCATGAGTGAGTAGGCGCGGAGTAATCTGCGGAAGATCGATCGGACCGAGGTGACTTGAAATGAATTGCTCTTTCGTGAGCAACGACTGCCTGTTCGCAAATCTCGCCAAGGCGGGCCTGCGCGGACGAAGGCACCTCGAACACGACAACTTCCTTGTGGAGCCGCAGAGATGAAACCCAACAAACTGATCCTGCTGGCCGTTGCTGCCGGGTGTGGCCTGGTGGCGATGCTGGGCGTCCAACAAATGCTGTCCGGCAACAAGGCCGTGACAGCCAAGACCAACATCTTGATTGCCAAGGCCGAAATCGGCGCTGGTATGCCACTCGACAAGTCGAACGTCGGGTTCAAAGAGTGGCCGACCGACTCTCTCCCAGAAGGAGCCGTTCTCAAGGAGGAGGAATTTGCGGAACGGACGCTCAAGCATCGGGTTGGTCCTGGGCAACCGATTCTGATTACGGAACTCGGCAATAAGGGTGACCTAGGGATCGAAGTTCAGATTCCCGAAGGGATGATGATCCAGACGATTCCCGTGAACGCCACACAAACGCACAGCGGGTTGCTCAAGCCCGGTGCCTATGTCGATGTCTTCGCGACCATCGAGTACTCGATGAAGAACGGTGTGAAGGAAGTCCGAAACCAGAAGATCCTGCAGTGTTTGAAAGTCATCGCCGTCGATGACCTCGTTGCCGGAACCGAAGCGGCTCCCACGACGACAGGTGCCACAGCCAAAGAAGCCAAAAACATCTCGTTCCTCGTCTATCCGATGCAGGGCCAATTACTCCATCTGGCCAACAAGAGGAGCAACGGCGCGATTCAGTTGGCCATGCGAGGCAAGTCCGACAAGTCGCTCACCAATGCGGGAGACCTGACCGAAGAAGCCATGACGAAGTTATCGAACCAGTTGTTCGGCGACGCGGAAGAACCGAGTAGCAACAAGCCTTACAGCGCCGCTCCCACGACTTCCGTTTCGTCTTCGACGCCCTCTTCCAAACCGAAGAGTGCGATCCGGAGAATGGTGAAGAGCGATACCAATCCTGCGGTGGCCGATGTAGGCGACCAGACTTCGAGGCAGACTTGGAAAATCGAGATCTTCCAAGGCGACAAACGTGAAGTGCAGGAAGTCTCGCTGCCTGACGAACCGACTCCCGTAAAATTGCCGTCGTCCTTGAATGCCACCCAGAACTGGTCCATTCCGCTGCTGAAGTTCTTCACGAATGACACCAAGCCCGAAGCCAAACAGCTCGGCGAGGGTGGCACGGAACCGAAGCCCACTCTGAAACAGCGTTCCAGCAAAAAGTTGAAGAGTTCCACTGAGATCAACGACACACCCACAAACACCAGCGCCGAACCCGTCACTGTGGAACCGACCCCCGTTCAACCGTGAATGGATGTCTGACGACAGCGACCGGATGCCGCAACCAACCCACAGTCCCTCACGGAGGAGGAACCAAGATGCCCAACCGAACCACACTGAGCCGTACGACCGCGCGTCGAATTCTTTCGACCGTGGTGCTGTGCGGCTTTGTGCATTCCGGTGCGATCGCGTCCGACGCACCGGTTCACTGGGCTGAGCATCTGACCCTCGCGAAAGCGGGCCAACAAAAGTTGAGTGATGAGGTTGCGATCCAAAACTTGACTTCGCCTCGAAAAACTAGCCCGACGTGCAAGTTTTGAAGTTGCGATTTTGGGGATTTCAGCCCCAAAGGGGCGGCACAATTCTGGTGAACAACATAACAGCCTGTTGAAAAACGTAACTTGGACGCCCTCGTCCGAGTCTTTTCTAGTTGAAAGCGGACGGACGAGGGCGTCCATCCTACGATTTTCAACAGGCAGATAAGGCCGCCCCTTCAGGGCTTCCAATTCCAAGATGATCGGAACCCAGGGCGGCGCTCCCGTTGGTCGCTGGCCCTGGGCTGACTTAGGGTTGCCCCGTTGGGGCGGGAAGACAAAAGTGCGCAACTTCAAAACGCGCAAGCAAGGGCCGGGCGTTCGATGACGAGAAAGCCCTCGCTTGCGCGTCGGGCTAGTTTTGAAATGCGATCTCACCGTTTGAGCGGTGGTGATCTCGCCTTTATGGGCAGCGATTCAGTTCTCGATTGACAGTTTTCAAATGACGGACAAACGACGGATCAAGGTCACTGCCGCAGGCGGTTGATCGATGTCAGTCACGGACATCGCAGGCACCGATTTTGCCCGCGATGTCGAGGGGGATGCACGGATGCGAATTGGAATGACCCACTTTCGGAAGGCCACGCGCGGACTGTTCGTCGCGGCTATGGCAGGCACTCTTTGGTGGCAGGCTGCGCCGCAATCGGTCCTCGCCCAGCAACCCCAGGCCGCTCCCGCGCCGCGCGCTCCGATTGGCGATGCCGTCCGCATTGTGTCTCCCATGACGAAGCTCGAAGTCATCGAGCGTGGAGCCAAGAACATCGAGTTCAAGGAGTGGATCACACGCGTGGACGGCTTCGATCCGACGGTCCTCGACGTGAAGATACTCAACCAGCAAGTCCTCCGCGTGCAGGGACTCGAACAGGGCGTGACTTCCATGACCGTCACCGACAAGTCGGGACAAACATACTTGATCGACGTACACGTCACGGGCGACGCGCGGCTACTACAGACGGTTCTCGACCGCGCATTTCCCAATTCGGCCATCCAAGCGACCAAGCTGAAGGGGAGCGCCATTCTGCTGCGCGGCTGGGTCACGGAGGCTCAACAAATCGCCAGCATCACGGAACTCGCGGGGTTGTACGGCGAGCCGGTTTTGAACCAGATCCGCGTCGGTGGGCCGCAGGAAGTTCAACTGCGGGTGAAGATCATGGAAGTTCAGCGGTCCAAGCTGCGCACGTTCGGAATGAACTTCGCCGTGGCCTCCAACAGCATCGCTCTGGCCAGCACACCGGGTCCGATTGCGGCGCTCACGTCATTGACGGCACCGCTGGGCGGTCCCCCCATCGCCACAATTGGTCCCAGTGCGTTGAATGCGCCATCGGTCTCAGCCGGGATCACCGGTCAGAACTTCGGCTTCCAAGGTTTTCTCCAAGCGTTGAAAGAAGAGGGCCTGCTCAAGATTCAGGCCGAACCGGTCCTCGTCACGCGCAGTGGTGAAGCGGCGCGACTCGAGAACGGCGGTGAGTTCCCGATCCCGGTGCCGCAAAGCCTCGGCACGATCACGATTGAATGGCGCGAGTTCGGTGTCATTCTCGAAGCATTGCCGATCGTCATCAGCCCGACTCGACTGCGGCAGCAAGTCTCGGCCGAAGTCAGTGAGAAAGACGTGGCCAACGGCGTCACTCTCGTGGGCACGTTCGTCCCTGGCTTGACGCGCCGCAAAGTCCAATCGACCGTGGAAATGAACTTCGGCGAAACACTGGTGCTCGGGGGTTTGATCTCGACCCGCATCAACGCCTCCACCCAAAAAGTGCCGTTCTTCGGTGAGTTGCCGCTCATCGGAGCCGCCTTCAGCAAGAAGCGGTTCGATCATTCCGAAGTCGAATTGATCGTGATGATCACGCCCGAGTACGTCAGCCCGATTGCTCCCGATCAGTTCCCGCCGCTCGGCCCCGGCCGCACGACGACCTTCCCCACGGATCGCGAACTGTACGGCAGTGGTCTGCTCGAAGTTCCTGACCCGACTGTCGGTGAATGTCCCGAACGCGACCCTTCGTTCTCAGTCAAAGTTCAGACTGGTACGCCCTGGCCTGGTAGCACGATCTCGCCCGGACCAGCCCTGTCACCGATGATCGCTCCCGGCGCGGTCCCGCTGCATACGAATCCCGAGTTGATCGTTCCGCCCGGTGTTGACCCCAGTATTGATCCCGCGTCTGCATCGCGTTCATCCTCGAACTCTCGCTGGCCAAATAGTTCCAGACCCGTCACCCCCGCCAGTCAAGTTGCGGGTGGACGGACAACCTCGGGCAACACCGCCGCACAAGCGGGGCACAGCACCTCGACATCAAGATCTGACAATCAAGTTCAGCGGGCATCAGGCCAGAAGCCGGCCACTTCCAAGCCACTCCCGCCGACAAAGTTTTGAGGCTCTCCGCCATTCCTGTTGAAAGTTGTACGACGTGAGCGGCAAGACGCTAGCCGCCGGTGATTTCCTGCATGACCGGCGGCTAGCGCCTTGCCGCTCACAGGTGTTGTCCAACAGGAGTGGCGGAGAGCCAGTTTTGAGTTTTTGCGAATCACGGTGTCCGTCGTTTCAACCCGTGGGTCACGTCCCGCGCGTGAACCCGGATGATTCACCACGAAAGACCCGGCGCGGCCGTTGGCCGCAACCCAAGTCGCCTTCATCGCTCCGCGTGAAGAAAGCCGTGCGCGAGTTCAGTGCCGAGTGCTGATGTCATGGTCCACTCACAATCGGCTTTCTTCACGCGGAGCGAAGAAGGCGACTTTGAAGCAGAAGAATCTGCGCAGGACAGCAAGAAACGAAACGTGAGTAGTACGAAAGACGCGCAAGTGAAGGGGCGACGACAGTTCTGATCGCCAGAGATCGACGCGCGATGTCTTGAGATACTCTGACCGCAACGCTCTTCATTTTCGTGCCGGTCGAGTATTTCGTGGTTCCTCATGAATCAGCCGAGTTGAGCGACTTGGAAACCTTCCATCCTCCACACGCGGGGCGTGGCCCACGCGGTTAAACGAATACGTCCGAATGGCTGTTGGAAAGTTGGAAAGAGGACTTCATTATGAAAAGCGTCATCCGGCTCGCGCTGGTCGATCCGAGCGACGTTTCGCGCAACGCGCTCAAGACGCTGTTGCTCGGCATCGACTCGGTTTGGTTGGAAGCGGAGTGTTCGCGCTATGAGGTGTTCAAGGATGTGCTGCAGCAGTCTCAGCCCGACATCGCGCTGGTGACGCTCGACGCCAACCCGCAGCGGGCACTCGAATTGGTGGGAGCCATTCATCAGGAACTTCCCGCGTGCCAGATTCTCGTGCTGAGTAGTTCGCAGGAAGGGAGCCTGATCCTGCAGGCCGTTCGTTTGGGCGCGAAAGAGTTTTTGCCGAGTCCCCTGAAGCTCGAAGAATTCCTCGGTGCCTTGGAACGTATCCGACAGATCGTCAACAAATCGGGAGGCGCGGGCGGACCCGTTCGCACCAGCCAGGTCATCAGCGTGGCCGGCGTCTCGGGGGGGATCGGCTGCACGTCACTGGCCATCAACTTGGGTTGCTGCTTCGCGCAACACCCCGGTCGCAGCGTGGCCATCATTGATCTCGATCTGGCGCTTGGCGACGCCGATGTCTGGCTCGACATCATCCCCGACTACACGATTCAAGATGTGGCCGACAATATCACGCGACTGGATTACTCGCTGCTCAAGCGGTCGCTCACCAAGCACGACTGCGGCGCGTTCCTGCTCCCGCGTCCGGTGGAAATGGAAGATCTGCCGCCAATCGGACCGGACGAAATGCGGCGCGTCATCTCGCTGCTGAAAGCGACTTTCTCGCACCTCGTGATCGACCTCAGTAAGTCCTTCAACCAGCTCGATCAGGCGGCGATGGAAGTCTCGGACGTGATCCTCGTCGTCACGCAATTGGACCTGCCGTCGCTGCGAAACGCCGTGCGGCTGTTGCAGTATTTCAAACGCCGCACGGGGCTGTATGAGAAAGTGAAAGTCGTCATCAACCGCATGGGCTTGGACGACAACGCGATCAGCTTGAACAAGGCGCTCGATACGCTGGGCCACGCGATCTATGCCGAAATCCCGAACGAATACAGCACGATGGTCGAGGCTCGAAACAACGGCGTGCCACTCATCACACAATCGCCGAAGTCGCGGTTGACCAAGAGCATCAACCAGCTCGCGCTCAGCATCGACGCGCCGCCAGTCGTGGAAGTGAAAGTCGATGACCGCAAGAGAGCGCCTAACAAAAAAGGGCTGTTCAGTTTTCTCGGAGCAGGGGGACGGTGAGCGTGCGTGGCGCGGGCGGTTGTGGCCGGGGGGCACACAGCCGCTCGCTGCCGCCTCATCAAAAGAGAACCCGGCCCACTCGGCCGGGTTCTTTTTTTGTATTTGCCAGTGGCGCTGTCGAACTAGTGGTCGGACAACTTTGTATTGCCCGCTTGCGTCGTTTAACCGCGTGGGCAACGCCCCGCGCGTCAAGCGACATTCGAGTCTGTTCCCCATCAACGCGCGGGGCGTTGCCCACGCGGTTAAACGAGGTCAACCCCGCAATCTCATGTTGTCGGACTAGATCGCGCTAGGAAG
>JAYSQC010000561.1:0-4420 GCA_043721755.1 Schlesneria sp. | reverse complement strand
TCCCTGCCACCCAAGAAGGGCTGACGCCCGAAGAACCGGGGGGCTGACGCCACCCCGCTCAGAGATTCCTCGGAAGCCCAAAAGTGTCCACCACAAATCTGTGCGCCACGTGAAGAAACAAAACGTGAGTCGTACGGAAGCGCACGGAAAGAAAGGAGTTGTCGCAAGACGCTGATTTACAGCGTGTTTGGTGTGTGCGAGAGAACTCATAGATCGCGACTCCTGACTCCGCCTTCCTTCCGTGCATTTTCGTGTTTTCCGTGGTGAATCATCCGGACTAACGGTCGAGTGGCACTCAGCATCAGCCAGCGAAGTCGTCTCGTCACGGCGACAGCGCGTCGGTACAGTTTGCCCGCAGAGCCGAACTGTTGGCCCGATGGGCGAATTGAATTTGCACGTTTCTCAAGAAGCGAAGCCCGCGACGTTGGGAGGCCAGATGAACGCCGTACCTGAATCAAAACCCGCGACAACTTGGACCGAATCCGACACCGCGACCGCGAAACGGATTTGGGAGGAGTACCAGCGAACGCACGATGTCACAGCCTTACGTGGCCAAGCGGCGGGGATCGATCCTAAAACAGGTGAAGTTTGGATTGGCAAGAACGTGATCGACATCTGCCACAAGCGAGACGCACTCGGTTTGAAGAGCCAATTGTTCTTCGAGAGAATCGGATTCGCAACGTATTTAAAGAAGCGGAGTCCACGACGTTTGGGCCAGATGAACGCCATCCCTGAATCAAAACCCGCGACGACTTGGATCGAGTCCGACACCGCTGGCGCGATGTGGAGTTGATTGGAGTCTCAGCGAACTCACGAGGAGCCAGCCATGCCCGCAGCAACCGCCACAACATCGTTGACTCAAGTGGACATCATCGAAGCCAAACGCATTTGGGAGCAATACCAGCGGGAGCATGACCTCAGCGGCAAGCAGGGGTATGCGGCGGGGATTGATCCCAAGACGGGTGAGGTTTGGATTGATGAGGACATCGTGGACCTCATCCTGTTGCGAAAGTCGCAGGGGCAGACGAGCCCGCTGTTCTTCGAACGAGTTGGGGCCGCAACCTTCTACACGAAAGGATGGCGTGCGTGATCGAAGGGCAGATCAACGAACATGGCACGCCGCTCATTCCTATGCGACTCGCCGATCAAGACTGGCTGGCAATTGTCGATACGGGATTCAACGGCGGATTGGAACTTCCGGCAGCGCTCGCAGCAGTTCTCGACGCCGAATCATTTGGAGATGTGGAGTCGCGACTCGCGGCGGGCTTTGTGGTCACCGAGGAACTCTTTTTGGTGGAACTCGATTTCGACGGGCGTCGCGAGTTCACGCCGGCCACTTTTGCGGCGGTCGATCATGTTCTGATTGGTACTCGCCTCATGCGCCGCCATCGTCTCGAACTCGACTTTCCCGCACGTACAGTCCGACTGGAACGTACTCGCTGAAACAGATGAACTGGGTTGACCGCATCCACGTCAGAGATCGCAGGGACGCTTATGACCATCTCAACGCATCGCACGCTGCCGCCCGAACTGCGGGAGATTCAGATCAAGACCGAAGAGATCGCGCGCGGCTACGGCCTCGATTTCTTCGAGACCATCTTCGAGATGCTCGATCTCGAAGAGCTGTGCATGTTCGCGGCTTACGGCGGGTTTCCCGTGCGGTATCCCCACTGGCGGTTCGGGGCCGAGTACGACGAACTGATCAAGACGCACATGTACGGCCTGCAGCGCATCTACGAGATGGTCATCAACACCGATCCGTGCTACGCCTACTTGCTCAACACGAACCTGCTGGTCGATCAGAAACTGGTCATCGCCCACGTCTACGGACACTGCGACTTCTTCAAAAACAACGCCTGGTTCAGCCAGACGAATCGGAAGATGCTCGACCAGATGGCGAACCATGCCACGCGGATCAACCAGTACGTTGATCGCTTCGGCTACGAGAAGGTCGAGGAATTCATCGACGCCTGCCTGTCGCTGGAAGACCTGATCGACATGCACTCGATGCACATCAAGCGTGCTCCCGACGTGCAGCCGCTCCCGCACGCGGCACTGCTGCGCGAGGACGACTTCGAGTACATGCAGACCGGACGCCTGCCGTCGAAGGGCTACATGGACTCGTTCATCAACCCGCCCGAAGTTCTCGAAAAGGAAGCGAAAGAGAAACGACAGAAGGAAGAAGACCGCGAGAAAAAGAGGGCGTTCCCCGACGAGCCGCAACGCGACGTGCTCCTCTTTCTGCTGGAACACGCGCCGCTACGCGACTGGCAGCACGACATCTTGGCCATCATCCGCGACGAGGCTTACTACTTCGCGCCGCAGGGCCAGACGAAGATCATGAACGAGGGCTGGGCCAGCTACTGGCACACGACGATCATGACCAAGCACAGCCTGAACGACTCGGAGGTAATCGACTACGCCGACCACCACAGCGGCACGGTGCAGATGAGTCCCCAGCGGATCAACCCCTACAAAATCGGCATTGAACTGTACCGCGACATCGAAGAGCGCTGGAACAAGGGCCAGTTCGGGCCCGAATGGAACGAGTGCGACGATCCCCGCGTGAAGGCCAAGTGGGACAAGCAGCTTGGCCTCGGCAGGCAGAAGATTTTCGAGGTCCGTCGCATCCACAACGATGTCACGTTCATCGACACCTTCCTCACGCCCGAGTTCTGCAAGAAGCATAAGATGTTCTCGTTCGCCTTCAACGAGAACAGTGAGAACTACGAAGTCGCCTCGCGCCAGTTCGAGCAGATCAAGCTGCAGCTTCTGAACAGCCTGACCAACCACAGCCGTCCGTTCATCTACGTGCAGGATGCCAACCACAGCAACCGGGGCGAGCTGTATCTGCTCCACAAATACATGGGGATCGAACTGAAGCAGGACTACGCGCAGGACTCGCTCCGCAACCTGCACAAACTCTGGCAACGCCCGGTCCACATCGAAACCGTCCTCGACGACAAACCGGCCGTGATCTCGTTCGACGGCTCGACCCACACGACCAAAGCAAAGTGATTCAAAAGCTAGGGGTCAGGCACTGCAGACTTCAGATTTGGCGGAATGAGGGTCGCATTTGCAAATCCATCTGTGCGTCCGCCTAATCTGAAGTCTGCGGTGCCTGACCCCATTAGTCCGCTCTGAGACCCGCCGGTTTGACGAGATCGTCCTTGCTCACGCGGCGGGTTGGTGTGACCTCACGCGAGGATCGGACCGGCGGTGATGTCGAGCCAGGTGTGGAACTCGGCACCGGGGGCGAGCGTTCGCCAGCCGCAGTCGATGCCGCGTGCTTGCAGGTGGATGGCGTCGGTCGGACACGTGTATGGCTCGATGCAGACGGCGGCGCGGTTCGGCGGCGTGAACGCGACGATCTCGCGGAAGATCGGGGGCGACGTGAGCGTGATTTGCAGGCCAGCCTCTTCATCAAGGATCAAGCAGTCGAACTGCGGCCCCTCGCATTGAACGGTCGTGTAGACATCGTCCAACTGGACGGTATCGACATACGCACCGAACCGCAGATCATGTTCTTCGTCGAGGTCCAGTCGCTCGCCCGTCGGGAGGCAATCGTGCAGCTCCCAACGCTGCGCGGCAGGGACTTCGATCAGACAAGCCCCCACGCGGCTGGTCGTTGCCAGTGGCAACCTGAAGTACGGGTGCGTTCCCAATCCCCACGGCAGCGGCTTCGACGACGGATTGATGATGCGGAAGTTGGCTCGCAGGCGATTGCCGAGCAGTTCGTAATCGACCTCGATGGTAAAGTCGGTCGGCCAGAGTGCGAGTCGGTCGGGAGCATCGACACTCAGTTGAAACTGTCCGGTGACGAAGTCCGCTCCCTGCGCAATGACTCGCCATGGTCGGTCGAGACACAGGCCGTGAATCGCGTTACCAAACTTGTCGCTGACCGGCAGCGAGAACTCGCGCCCGTCCCATGTGAAGCGTCCCGCGCGGATGCGATTGGGAAATGGAAAGAGGATCGGAATGCCGCTGCCGCTCGCCCGCTGGCCACCCGTTTCAAAGTCCGGCACGGAGTCGAGTACGTCGATCTCGCGATCGCCCACCTTGGCCCGAAACTCGAAGCAGTTGAATCCCAGTTCGGGAGCGATGCGGGCCGTTGATCCCGTCTGGGAATCGGTGAGGGTCACGATCGACATGAGTCTCAGTTCCGCAGATGAAAGACGAGGAGCAGGAAGGGGCAATCTGGCCGAGAAGCATCACTAACCCGCAAAACAGGCGACCCCACCGGGCTTGCCCCGGTGGCTCGCGGGTTTTTGCACTACTCGCTGCGCCGATTCGAGTGAACGAGCAAGTAGTGCAAAGACCTGTTTCCACCGGGCCAGCCCGGTGGGGTTCGCTTGTTTGAGGGCTATACTCCGCGCGGTCAGAACTGACTCGTTTAACCGCGTGGGCAACGCCCCGCGCG
>JAYSQC010000560.1:0-1708 GCA_043721755.1 Schlesneria sp. | reverse complement strand
CGTCAGCCCCCTGGTTCTTGGAGTTCCAGGCCACGGAAGAAGAAGGGCTGACGCCCGAAGACCCAGGGGGCTGACGCCACCCCGCTCCGAAATTCATCGGACAGGACTCCCGTGACAAAAGCGTCACCACTATTCTTCGCGGCGCGCGTAGAAACGAAACGTGAGTAGTACTGGTAGTACTGAGGGCACGGATGAAGAGAGACAGGCGAAGGGTGACTCGAAGTCCGGCTTTTTCGGAAAGCCGGACTTCTTTTCTTGTGCGCGTCCTCAGGAAGGGAAGTCCGGCTGACAAAGCTAAGCCGGACTTCGGCGTTCGGCTCTGTTTGGCCGGACGAATCTCCCCGCGGACTGAACCGCATGTCTGGCAACGGCGATGGGCAGTCTGTAGGGTGTCGCCCCCGCGTGGAGAACCACGCGGCACCGGTTCCAAAGTTTGTTTTCTCTCGTCACTCAACAAGGTCGTCGCGGCATTATGGAAGCTGGCATCGTCGGGTTGCCCAACGTGGGCAAAAGCACTCTGTTCAACGCACTCACCAGTTCCAAGGCGGCTCAAAGCGCGAACTACCCGTTCTGCACGATCGAGCCGAACGAAGGTGTCGTCAGCGTTCCCGACGATCGGCTGCGTCGGATCAGCAAACACATCGTTCCCAAGAAATTAGTCCCGGCGGCACTCAAGCTGGTCGATATCGCGGGGATCGTGAAGGGGGCGAGCGAAGGCCAGGGCCTCGGCAACAAGTTCCTGACACACATCCGTGAGGTCGATGCGATCCTGCAAGTCGTGCGGTGCTTTGAAGACCCCGACGTGATCCATGTGACCGGCACCGTGAACCCCGTGTCGGACATCGAGACCATCGAAATTGAGTTGATGCTGGCCGACATCCAGACGCTCGACAACGCGCTCTCCAAAGCCGAGCGGACTGCCAAGAGCGGCGACAAGGACGCGAAGCTACGCGCGGATGTCATCAAGAAATGCCTGGCTCATCTCGCTACCGATGAACCGCTGCGGAAGCTGACGTTCGATGAGAACGAAGCCAAAGCGGTCGCAAGCTTCGGCCTGATGACGGCCAAGCCGATCCTGTACGTGGCCAACGTCGATGAGAACGATCTCGAAGGAAAAGGGCCGCTCGTGCAGCAGGTGCGCGAGTTCGCGGCGAAGATCGGCGCGTCGGTCGTGCCCGTCTGTGCGAAGCTCGAAGCCGAGATCGCCGAACTGGATGAAGCGGATCGCGCCGAGATGCTGGCCGGTGCCGGATTGGCCGAGCCGTCGCTCGCATTCCTCGCGCGCGAGGCTTACCGCGTACTCGGCTATCACAGTTACTTCACCGCCGGTGAGATGGAGGTCCGCGCGTGGACGATCCCCATCGGAGCGACCGCGCCGCAAGCCGCCGGTGTGATCCACACCGACTTCGAGAAGGGTTTCATCCGCGCCGAGATCTACACGCTGAACGACCTCGAAACGTACAAGTCCGAGAAGGACATTCGCCAAGCGGGCAAGCTGCGTGTGGAAGGCAAAGCCTACGTCATGCAAGACGGCGACATCTGTCACTTCCTGTTCAACACGTAGTGGTCCGTCACGGCCCGTGCAACCGCGAGGGCAGTGATGAGACATCTGAGCGGGGCGGCGTCAGCCCCCCGGTTCTTCTAAAGCGGGCTTACGTAAGAGTGCCCATCCTACGGGAGTCACCATGACCCGCACGACGAAGCCACC
>JAYSQC010000559.1:0-12067 GCA_043721755.1 Schlesneria sp. | reverse complement strand
TCCACACCACACCGCCAAGTTTCACTACCGAGACCACAAACCCGCCGCTGCCGCCTGACTCAACAAAACAAGACCAATCTTCTCGGATAGCCTCTCAGTGCTGAGTTCCGCGCACGCTCGTTTCGTCGCGAACCGTAAAAGCGATTGGCCGTAGTTCCGCCGCGACCAACCGCGCGGTGGACAGCGTGATCGCATCGAGATCGGCCAGTCCGGACAACGCCGCGATTACGTAAGACCCGCATGCGGCAGGTATTCCTTTGAAGCCGCGACGGAGATCAGTACCACGCCATATCGCACGCCGAACAGAACCGCCGACTTCAGTTCGGACGGGTTCCCTTGTGACGGCATGATCTCTGGCGGCGGTGCGTCTCGCCGAGCCGTTGCAATGGGGGCTGGTGCCGGGTTGGGCGAAAGACCCGAAGACCGGTTCGCAGTTGGTCAATGCGCGGGGGTAGACGGTCGCGTTGAAGCTGTCGTTTCGCAGTGCGTTCAAAAAGCGGCGATGCCTGATCACCGCCACCGGCTACTACGAGTGGCAGATCATCAACAGCAAGATCAAGCAGCCGTGGCACATCTTTCGCGCCGATGGTGGAGTGCTCGCCTGTGCGGGACTGTGGGAGAGTTGGCAGGCTCCGGATGGGAGCGTGTTGGAATCGCGTGCGATCATCATGACGACCCCGAATGAGAACCTCGCCGAGATCCACGACCGGATGCCGGTCATCCTCGCCGAGGAACACTGGAGTCTGTGGCTCGATCCCGTGATGGAGGAAGTCGCGGCCCTGACCGAGTTGCTCGTGCCGTGTCTAGGCGACTGGTTGGAGAAGACGCCCGCCAGTTCGCTGGTCAACAGCGTGCGGAACGAATCGCCGGAGTGCCTGACACCGGCCAAGCTGCCACGCCGCCTGTTTTGAGGATGTCACAGGACGTCACGGGAGCGGGTGCCGAATCGCAGTCGTTGCCTGCCTGAACTCGGTCACGTCATTCAAGAGTCGCTATCTTTGACGTGTCCGACAGAAGTTCCGGTAGCGTGGGCTGAAGCCCACGCTACTTCGACTTTTGTCGGACACGTCAGCTTTATCTTTTCTGTGACTCACGGAACGCGGGCGTCTCAACCAAGGTGAAAAGCATGACTTCTTCGCCGGTGTTGGTGCTGATGTCGTGATGCAGGCTGAGCACTTTAACGCCGGTGGCAGTCTCAACCATCGTTTCCATGACGGGACGTGCCAGTTCGATCAGTTGGGTGCGGACTTGCTTGAGCAGATCGCGCCCTTTCTCGGGCAGGTGCGTCTTGACCAGTTGTTGTTCGGCCGCGGTCAACACGCCGTGCAGGCGGACCACCAGCAGATCACCAAGCAGGTGCGTCTGGATGTCCTTCGGGCCACGGCCCATGTATTCCTGTTCAAATCTCGCGATCCCTTGGCTGATCGCCGCTTCGATTTCACCCTGTGTTTTCACTGCGACCTCATTTTCACTGCGACCTCAGTTTTCATACCCCTCTCGGAGTGTCGTCGATGTGCGACAGACAGCCGACAGGAGTGAATGACCGGAGCGTCAAAAGTTTCTCAAAAGTAATTCGTGCGAAATGCTAACAATCTCAAATTAAGTAGAACACCCTCCTATCTATTCCAATTCTGGAAGTGTATCGTAACTGCCGTTGGGGATGCATGAGCTTGAGGCTCGCTCCTCAATCGCAACGGAAGACTAAATAAAGAGCAGCCCGGCCCACGCCGGGAAGCTCGTTAGTGAGTAAGCCGACACGATGGAAGACCTCCGGGTGTTCTGTCGTGTCGGCTTTTTTCGTTTTGTGATGCAACTTCGGAAGACTGCATAAAGAGCAACCCCGTCCCACACGGGGAGGCTCGTTATCAAGTAAGCCGACGCAGCAGATGCCTTAACCGGTGTCTGCCGCGTCGGCTTTTTTCGTTTCACCGCTTACCACGGTGGCGAGACATCACTGGCGGATTGTCTGCTCGGTGACGTTTGAACCTTTACGGATGGAGATGATCACGATGAATCGCTTAGGCGAGTGGCAAGAAATAATTTACCCGAAGACACCAACCCGAAGTGTGAACGAGGGCGAAGTCTATCTGCACCCTCGTTCACACTTCGGGTTGGTGCAGGTAGGACAACTCTTGCCGGTCGCCTTAATGACTGTCGTTCGCAATGTGCGAGCCAATGGAGCAGCGACGCTGCACTGCTTGAATCTCAGGCGAACCTCAAGCCTGCTGGCCATTGCCGGAGCCTTGGCCGTCGCGCCAGCCTTTGGCCAACAGCCCGCTGCGCCGGAAACCAAGCCGATCCCCAAAGGGCAGGCCGTCCAAGGCCAGCCCGAACCTGCCGGTGCGCAGGCGAGGCCCGCCAACAGAGACCAGGTGAACCAGAATCAAGCTCAGGCTGAAGCCCCCGTGATTCCTGAATGCTTGGAGAAACTGAACCTTTCGGCTCAACAGCAGGAACAGGTCAAAGGAATCGTCCACAACTATGACGGCTCGATCAGCATGGTTTGGAAGCAATTCAGCGACCGTTACATGAAGGCAGTCTGCATGGAACCCGCCCTGATGGCTGCCATTGAGGACAGTCTGACCGAACCCCAGCGTCAGCAAGTGCGGGATCAACGCCGCAGAATGGCCCAGCACGAAAAGGCCGTGGCCGGGACGAATAGCAAGGCCAATCAAGCAGCAGTCAAGCCTAATGAGGAGACGACCAAGCTCTCAAATGCTGGCGATGCCGCTGAAGAAAGGATTGCCGCCGCCGGAGTGTCGCTTACCGACGAGCAAGAAATGGCCGCCGACAAAGTTCAAGAGAAGTACGGATATGGAAGCTCTGGGTACTATAGCCAGTATTACACGCCTTCTTACAGCCCGTATGGATTCGGTATCTACATTAATTAGTCGTGACAAGCCAGTGCTGTCGCCGTGGTATCGATGATCGGCCTGTCCGGATCGAACGGTGCCATGATCGGTGAGGCGATATCAGGAGACAACAAGTGAACTCCAGTCCAGTTAACATGTCGCAGCAAAGGTTCAATTGCCTGTTGCGAAAGACTTGGAATGAACTCACGGACGCAGATGCGGAAGCCATTTGTCGGGATCCTGCGGACTTAGTTCAGACCGTTCAGCATCGGCACGAATCCCTTGGAGACGAAGCCCCGGTGCTGCGTGTCCAGCAACTTCTGTACGGGATTTCGTCACTGGCTCGTGTTTGCCGACGGTTGCCGGTCACTGCTTTTGTGTAGACCGCATGTCCTCGTTTCTCGCTCAACATCACTCGAAGGATCGACATGTTCATTCACTCCCGGCGTTTGCCATCCCTCGGACGAACGCTGAATGGTGAGCACGAATTGGTTCAACGCGTGACCGCGCGGTTGCAATGTCGGCTGGGCGGTCGGGTGCAGGAGTTTCGAATGTCGTGGCACGAAGGGGGTTTGGTTCTGCGTGGTCACGTTAGGAGTTATTACGGCAAGCAAATGGCACAAGAGGTCGTGATGGAGGTTTCCGGGCTTTCGATTCTATCGAACGATATTGAAGTCCGCCGCCTCGCCGTGACACCGCTTGGAACCGTGACGGCGAAGTGAGTAATGAAGCCGACTTATACAAACGAGTCGGGTCCGCGGTCTTCAGAAAGGAATCTCAGGCATGTTGGTCTTAACGCGAAAACAGGATCAGGCAATTGCCGTCTGTGATACGGCGGGGTTTGCGAGTCATCTCAAAATCACTGTCCTTGCCATCGGACGGGGAACCGTGAAGTTGGGTATCGAGGCGGATGTCAGTGTCCCCGTTCATCGGTGGGAAGTGTGGGAACGAATCCTGACTGACAGCCGAGTGGGCGATGCGGCAGAGATTTTAAATTGTCACTCATGAAGTATTGCCTGGGGGCGTTTGCCCTTCAGGAGTTTTAGCTCGATGGGTTGTGACTGATGAATCGTCGCGAGTTGATCGCGGCATTCACAGCCGCTTAAAGGGAAAGGGAAGTAATCATGTTGAATTGGGCACTGACATTTCTAATTGTGGCGTTGGCCGCTGCCGTCTTGGGCTTTGGCGGCATCGCGGGCGATGCGGCTTGGATCGCGAAGGTCTTGTTCGTCGTGTTCCTCGTCATGTTTCTCGTCTCGGCGCTCACCGGGCGTCGAGCGCCGCTGTCGTAATGAAGTTGACGGGATTGGTCGCGGGGCTGTTGTCCCGCCATGGGGCTGATGAGTCGAGTGTCGATCCCCGGAGGTCTGTTCCTCACGGGGGTCTTGGCCAGCAGGGCCATGTTTTGAGTTTGGTTCTCTAGGAGTTTTGCAAATGTCTCGAAAAATGATCTCTTTGGCAGGCGTTGTGATTGCAGTTCTGAGTTTCACAGTCGGTGGCTCGGATGCGGAAGCGCGACACTGTCGCAGCCAACGGAACCGCTGCTGCCAACAGAATGGCCACTACGGCCATCAGCAACATGCCCACTATGGCTACCGGAGCAACGGCACGAATGGCAGTTGCTGTCTGCAGTCCGGTAACAACGGGTATCAGCAAACCACGAATTACTCGACGGGACCAATGACCTACGGCACCCCGGGAGTTGCTGTGGGTGTGAATCAACCCGCTCCACCTGTCGAACCCGCTGCTCCCGTTCCCGCCAACTGATTTGAAAGCCGTCAGGTCCAGACACCGACCGCTCGCGAGCGGTCGGTGAGGAGGAGATTTCCATGCGACGCCTTGCGTTCTTAACGACATCCACGCTGGCTCTGGCGGTATTTTGTTTCGCAGCGGGTGATGAAGAGGCGGTATCAAAACCAGCCACACCCAAACCCACCGTGAAGGGAAGCACTCCACCAGCCACCAATGCCGCAGTGAAGCCGCTGGAGAAGCCGGTGGCTCGATCATCCGATGCGGCGGGAACGAAGCCGGACGATACCGCTGCCGAGCAACAGGGATTGCCCCGCCCGCTCAACACGGAACGCTCGGCTGACGAGGTGGCCATCCGCCTCACAGGCAAGTCCTTTGTGAAGGCGTATTGCGACGCGGACGCCAAGTCGATCGCCGCTCATTTCACTCCGGACGCCGAATATATCGACGAACGGGGAAATGTTTATCAGGGACGTGCGGAGATTGAGGCGGCGTTGACCGCCTGTTTTTCTGACAACGTCGGGTGTCGGATCGAGATGAATATCGACTCGATCCGTTTCATCAGCCCCGGTGTGGCGGTCGAAGACGGAACGACGACGATCACACCGACCGACGGTGCGGAACCGGCCTATAACCACTACACCGCAATCCATGTGAAGACCGCTGGCAAATGGCTCGCCGCCAGCGTTCGCGACCGCGCTCCGAAGGGGCGTCGGCAACATCGTACACAACTCCAGCAACTCGGATGGCTCGAAGGAGAATGGGTTGATGAGGGGGACGATTCCGTGGTGCTCTTCTCGTGCGAAGCGATTGATGGCGGCAACTTTCTCTTGCGCAGATTCACGATCCAAGTGGCGGGACAAGAGACTCTCAGCGGCACGCAGCGCATCGGCTGGGATCCGCTGACCGGCAAATTGCGGGCATGGATCTTCGACTCGGAAGGGGGCTATAGCGATGGAGTCTGGCACCGCGACGATGAACGTTGGGTACTCAAGTCCACCGGCGTGACATCCGACGGGCAAACGGCCGCCAGCACGAGCGTCTACACCTTCGTCAATGCGCACACGATGACGTGGCAATCCGTCAACCACGAGATCGCCGGCGTGCAACAGCCCGACAGTGAACTGGTGACGATCGTTCGCCGGGCACCCCTGCCGGAACTGAACGACAACCCCGTGTCGAGTTTGAAATGAACCTCTTTCGCCATGCTGACACTCAGCGCTTCGCGACAACTTGTAGGAGAACTCAATCATGAACCGAAATCTCTGGAAGACGCTGATGCTCTGCGGTCTCGCCGTGTCCCTTGGCTCGGCCGAACTGTTCGCTCGCGGCGGTGCTGGCGGTAGTGGCCGTGGGAATTCAGATGGAGGAGGAAAAGCTGGCGCGGGCGGAAACGCTGGTGGTGGGCGTGGTGGGAATGCCGGTGGTGGTGAGGGGCGGGGTGGCGGACAACAACCGGGCGGCGGGGCGGATCGCGGCAGGGCTTCTCCGAATCCCAGTGGCGGACATCAGCCGTCGAATAACCGCACTCCGTCCTTGGGCCAACCGAATTCCGGTGGACAGCCGCGTGTCACACGACCGCAGCAGGACGGACATGCTCCTCAAACTACGGCGCGTCCTGGAGCAGGGGCGCAGTTGGGAGCGGGAAGAGTTCAACCCGGTGGTGGGAGAGTTGGCACCGATCCTCCGGGCGCAGCGGGCCGAGTCAACGGAGGCATCTCCGGCGCGGTCGATCACAATCGGGGAAATAGTGGTCGAGGTCCGAACGGAAATGTCGGAGCAGGAGTTGGAGCAGGCGCACACATCAACGATGCGAACCGTGGGCGTGGCGGCAATCAGTCACTCGGCGGAAATACGATCAATCTCAACAATCGCGTCGTAAACCTCGGCCACAACAACTACCAGCCAGCCTTTCATCGGCACTCGCAGTATCGCGGCCATTGGAATGGCAACTACGGCAATGGCGGATACGGCGGCGGGTTTGGCAATGGCTTCGGCGGTGGATTTGGTTCCGGCTTGGGGTTTGGTCTCGGTTCCCAACTGGGCTTCGGCTTGGGCGGTGGATACGGAGGCTACGGCTGGGGAAATGGATACGGTGGATATGGCGGTTATGGGGGCTACGGGTATCGCCCGCTCGGCTGGGGGTTGGGGGCTTGGGGGCTGGGATCGCTGGCCTATAACTGCGGCTATTTGGGATACTCGAACCCATATTACGACAACAGCTACGGTTCTTACGGGAACTACAACTACTCGCAGCCGATTCCCGTCTATTACAACGCGCCCGCTGTGACGATAACCACCACCACCTGCGAGCAGGCGCTGGACGACGCCATTGCCGCTTTCAAGCAGAACGATTACGACGCGGCGCTCGATCTCGTCAACAAGGGAGTCAATCAGTGTCCGGACGATTCGGTGATGCACGAATTCCGGGCTTTAGTCCTGTTTGCGAAGGGCGACTATCAGCAGGCGGCTTCGACCATTCACTCGATACTCGCCGTCGGCCCAGGTTGGAACTGGACCACCCTGAGTAGTCTGTATCCCGGCGTCTCGATTTACACGACGCAGCTCCGAACACTGGAAGCGTTCACGAAACAATATCCCCAGGATGGAGCCGCTCGGCTGCTGCTGGCTTATCACTATATGGCCGACGGATATCCCGACGCCGCTGCTCGCCATTTCGCTCAGGTCGTCAAGCTCCAACCGAACGACCGCGTTGCGGCGGATTTGTTGAGGATGGTCTCGAAGCCGCCGACCGATCCGCCGACTGACGCCGGCCAATTGCCCACCCCGCAACCTCCGACCGACGCGATCCCCACTCCTGTGCCTGCAGTTGTACCAATCGACCCGGCAATGCTCGTCGGCACATGGCAGGCGACGCGTGACGATGGCTCGAAGTTCGAGCTGATCGTCAAGCAGGATGCGACCTTCCATTGGAAGTTCACTCAGAAGGGGGTCGTTCAAGAGTTCGGAGGCACCTATACCGTCGAGGGAAATGTTCTGGCGTTGGAACGCAAGGACGGCGGGTCGCTGATCGCTGGAGTGGTTCTCGACGGTGATCGGAAATTCAGCTTCAAGCTGCTCGGTGGTCCGCAAGAAGACCCGGGTCTCGTTTTTATAAAGTAAGCGATCAAGCCGGCGAACGCAGCCCCGCTTGGAAAGACACATCATCATGATTCCGCGCAAAGTATTTCTCGGCATTTTCAGTGAAACGACAGAGGCGATTGAATCGGTCGCCACAGCGAAAGCTCAATCGGCTACAACGTCAGAAAACGATGATAGTCGCCGCCCTACGGATGGAGCGACACAACCGTCAGAAAGTGTGAAGCGGAAAATGATTCGCCGCGTCATAGGAGTATCGAGTGCTAAGAAGCGGCACTCTCGGCGTTGCCCCCGAAAAGTTAAGCAAGATTCCGTAGGTGCATTCAGCTTGTCGGCGGTTCACTCACTGGGCGACGAAACCTTGGCCTCGGTAAGTGAATGACAGGAAGCCGTTTGATGGAGCGTTTTTAATGTTGAGTATTGGATTGCTGTCACTGATTTGTGCTCTCACGGCGGGCGTCTTCGGTTTTGGAAACGCAGCGCCACCGCACTGGACGTGGGAGAAAGTCTCATTCTTTCTCCTCCTGTCAGTTTCGATGATTGCATTTGTTGAAAGCACGCTCAGCAGGCCGTCTCTGTTGTGGGAGGTGCTGGATGACATCCAGAGAAAACGATTTCAACACCTTCGTCAGGAACAGGCTCACGGACTGACAAAGGATCCGCCGGAAGGAGGACCTCACCTACAAGGCATTTAGCGTTTTGACTGTGTAACAAGAATTGAACACCCACAAGGAACGACCCATGAAATTTCTCCTGTTCGGAACACTCTGCGGACTGGCTTTGGGATGCAATGAAAGTAATCCCCCGGCTTCGTCTGCCAAATCGACGACAGAACCAGCAACCAGCGTCACGGCGAATCGCTCCACAACGACGGAACCGATTGATCGCACAAACACCGGGGTCAACGTCCGCGACCGTGACAGCGCGGCGAAGACGCCGCTGGACCAAAACGAGAACAAGGCTGACATCGATATCACCGCTGAAATCCGCAAGCGCGTCGTCGAATCGAAAATGTCCGTCAATGCCCACAACGTCAAGATCATCACGCAAGATGGCATGGTCACGTTGCGCGGGCCGGTGAAGACGGAAGAGGAGAAGCGGACGATCGAACAAATCGCTCTCACCGCTACGGGTGCTAACAAGGTTGATAATCAATTGGAAGTCAATAACGACTAAACGATCTGAGCATCCCTTTAAGTCATTCACGAACCACGTTCATAACCATTTGCAAAGGATCTAAACATGTCCACTTCAGTTTTTTGCACGGCGACATTCGCTCAGGCCAACACCATCATTTCCGATTTGAAAGCGGCCGGATTCTCGGGGAACGACATCTCCGTATTGATGGCAGACAAGGGCGGGACACGAGACTTCGCGCATGACAATAGCACCAAGGCACCGGAGGGTGCCGCAGCCGGAATTGGAACCGGCGCACTCGTTGGTGGAACCTTGGGCTGGTTGGCTGGCATCGGCGCGTTGGCGATCCCCGGCCTCGGCCCCTTCATTGCGGCCGGTCCGATTATGGCCGCCCTCAGTGGCGCGGCGATCGTTGGCACGATCGGTGGCCTGACCGGCGCTCTGGTCGGGATGGGCATCCCGGAATACGAAGCCAAGCAGTACGAAGGCAAAGTGAAATCGGGAAGCTCGCTCATCTCTGTTCACTCCGAGGACAGTGCCGAGACGACGCGCGCCAAAGAAATCTTTCAGCGTGCCGGTGGCCAAGACATCAGCACCGGAGGCGAATGCACGGTCCCGGCAGCCGATCGCAAAAACACTGGCGCGTGCGCAGTGCCATCGACCACCCGTGTGTGAAACACGGAAGTCCCCTTCATGGGCGAGCGACAACTCGTGCCGATATCTGTGCCGCGAATGTCGGGAGCAAACCACCGCGTCAGCGAGCTGACCGTCGGAACGCTTGCGCGGTCCTTTCTGAACTCGAACAACGGAACGTCACATGAAACTTAAAACACTGCACGACCTGTACGTGGATGAACTCAAGTATCTTTACAACGCAGAGAACCAGCTTCTCAAGGCGTTGCCGAAGATGGCGAAAGCCGCTTCCGACCCTCAATTGGCCCAGGCATTCACCGACCACTTGGAAGAGACGACGGGACACGTTGATCGGCTGGAGAAGATATTCAAGAAGCTCGATGCCAGCCCCAAGGGCAAGAAATGCAAGGCGATGGAGGGACTGCTCGAAGAGGGCAAAGACCTCATGGCCGAAGACGCCGCTCCGTCGGTGATGGATGCCGCCCTAATTGCGGCGGCCCAGCGGGTCGAGCACTACGAAATGGCCGGGTACGGGTGTGTGCGGACATATGCACGCTTGCTCGGCTACGAAGAGGCGGCCGACTTGCTGCAGGAGACGCTGGATGAAGAGGGAACCGCCGACAAGAAATTAACCGATCTGGCCGAGACGATCATCAACGCCGAAGCCGTTGCTCCAGTAGCTACTGCCTGATCGCGGTGATTGCATCAACTCATGAAACAAGCGAGAGCCTTATGTTCTGTCAGCACTACGCCAGTTCACTCCCTTTGGGAGACTGCGGTCCGGGAAGCAAACGCTTTACTGACCTGACGATCGACACTGTCGCGATATTCGCTCAGACAAGGACTCGCGCTATGGATTGTTTTGATCGCGTGCCAAACGGCTCGAAGCCCGATCGCTTTCGCGATCCGAAGGACCAACGCGGAGGCATCCTCCAGCGTGACATTTATCTAAGGAATACAAATGGACATTCTCACACAAACTGTCTTTCCACTGGCGGCTGCCGGGTATTCGCTGGCTTGGTTGTTGGCAGGCGGCGGCTTATTTGGAGCAGTCGTCATCTTCGTTGTCATGAAGATGGTCGGAAAGTGACGCCTGCAGAACCCCCCCCCCCCCAGAAAGAGGCACAATATGATGGAAACGAAGCATGTGCATCACGAAGTTCAGGATGTGACGCGGGAAGATTTGGTGGCGTTGCTCAACGAAGACCTCGCAGGCGAGTATCAGGCGATTATTTCGTATGTGATTTATTCGCAGGTTCTCAAGGGGGCGCAATACATGAACATTGCTGCCGAGTTGGAGCGCCACGCGGCGGAAGAACTCGCACACGCCCTGATCATCGCGGGGCAGATTGACTATCTGGGCGGGATGCCGCTGGCGGTTCCTGGGCCGGTCGAAACATCAGACAGAGCGGAAGACATGCTGTGGTTTGATCTGAAGAATGAGAACGCGACGATCGCTCGTTACCGACAGCGCGTCCGTCAGTGTGAAGCCTTGGGAGAATATGCCATGGCTGAACAGATTCGGGACATCCTCGTTCAAGAACAGGACCATCAAGTCGCTCTGGCAACGGCGCTCAGCGTGAGGGTTCCGAATGTCGCGCAGCTCGAAAATACGGTTCCGCCTACGCAAGGGAAGCCGAACTGAAACGTGTCAAAGCGGCCCGTGATCGGCTTCTCTTGGAGGCCGATGCACTGTGCTGACGGTTTTCTAACAAAGGTCATCACGATGAAGCGAGTCATGACAGCAGCCCTGATCGTCGGTGTGGCATCGATCGGTTTGGTCGGGTGTACGGAGACGACAAAGTCTTCTGCCAAGCAGGAAACGAAGATCGCCACACCCGGTGGGACGACGACGATTACCACCGAAAAAGAAGTCAAGAAGACCGGCGACAACCCACCGGCCGCAACGCCTTGAATCGGACACTTTCTTACGGGCGCGTGTTGCGTGCGTGAGATGGTCCGAACACCTCTTCACAAAAAGGAATTGAGCAATGTCGAATACAACAACGATGCCAAGCGGCAACAGGCAAGAGTGGACTCCGACAGTCGATAAGGCCAAAGAGGTCGCAGACAAAGCCAGAGATACGGCTGCGTCCGTGGGTGAGTTGGCCAGCGCCGTCGGCGCGATGGCGAGCAAGGCGGCCTGCGATGCCGGTTCAATGGCAAGTCAGGCGGCCTGTGATGTCGGCAAGAAGGCGGACAGCCTGACCGCCAACGCGGGCGCTGGCATTCAGCAGTGGGGTGACAGGCTCAGCAAGAATGCCCCGCACGAAGGCGTGCTGGGAAGCGCGTCTCAAGCATTCGCCAAGACCGTCAAGGATGGCGGCGAATATCTGGAGGATGCCAAGCTCAGCGGGATCACCGAGGACATTGCCCAGTTGGTACGGCGGAACCCCATTCCGGCCGTTCTCATCGCCCTCGGCTTGGGCTGGTTCGCGGCTCACAAACTGAGGAGTTGAGCAATTGACGGACGCACGTTGCGTGCGATGAATGACGTGTCCGACAAAAGTAGTAGGCACACTCCGTGTGCCGTCCGCGATAGCGCGATTCGCAGAGGAATTCGGTGAACGGCACATGGAATGTGCCTACTACTTTGA
>JAYSQC010000558.1:0-6160 GCA_043721755.1 Schlesneria sp. | reverse complement strand
GCAAGCGAGGGCTTCACTTTCGACAACGGTTTGCCCTCGCTTGCGCGTCGGGCTCGTTGTGGAACAACCCCGCAATCTCAAGTTGTCCGACCACTAGCGTCACACGGCCACGCGATGGAGTCGGCTTCCATGCCGCTCTCGCCGCGCGAGACGCTGCTCGCACGCGTCGGCTCGATTTCGGTACCGGTCTCCGTGCCGTTGTGCCAGCGCCGGATGACGCTGGGCGAGTTCTTGTCACTTCGCCCCGGTTCGTTCATTCCGTTTTCAACGCGCTGCGACGAGCCACTCAAGCTGCGCGTTGAAAACGGGTCCACGATCGCTCTCGGTGAACCCGTTCAGAATGGTTCGCAACTCGGTCTGCGATTGAGCTGCTTCGTAGAGCAGCCGACGCGCGATTGGTGCCTGACCCCTGGATGTTTGGTTGCGGCCAATGGCCACGCCGTTAAACGAAGACGACAGAGACGACATTCGGTTACGAAAGAAGGCCCTCGTCACGACGAGGGCCTTCCTGTATTTGATCGTCAGGCGACGCGAAGGCGTCACTTCGCAACAGCGAGGGACTTGATGCGGACGTTGCGGAACTCGACCGGGTCGCTGTGGCCGGCGAAACCGAAGTAGCCCGTGGTCCGTTCCTTGCCGGGATGCGGGCTGTTCGCCATGTACTCGGTGATCTTGCTGAGATCGGCATCGAGGATTGTCGAGCCGTTCAGTTCGACCTGAATCGTCGAGCCGACGACGCGCACTTCCTGATAGTTCCATTCGCCGACCGGACGGTGATAGCCGCGCGCGGCGGCGGCCATGCCGTAGGCGGAACCATGCGCCTGTCGCGGATCGAGGCCCTTGTACTTGGGGTGTTCGGTGTCGAGGACTTGCAGCTCGCACATGCCGACGTAGGCGGTGTCGCCTTGTCCGGGATAGCGAATCGCGAGGCCATTGTTTCCGCCGGGAGGCAACTTGAATTCGAGTCGCACGGCGAAGTCGGAGTACTCGTTCTTGGTATGCAGAACCCCGCCTTTGCCGGTCTTGCAGCGAATCGCACCGTCGGCGACTTCATAGTTCTCCACGGCTCCCGACCAACCCTCCAAGTCCTTGCCGTTGAACAGCGGCGTGAAGCCCGCGTCGTCTCGCGCGAGGAGCTTGGCCGCTTCATCGCCGGGAATTTCGCGAACAAAAATATTCTTCCAGCGAATCTCTCCGCCGTGTGTCTGAAGCTGGATCGGACCTTTCGGAACGAGTGGCGTCACGCGGTCCTTGTCGAAGTAGTTTTCGAGGATCGCGTTATCGACGACGAGTTTGTCGTTCAACGTGATCGTCGTGCGAGTTCCGACTTGTACGATGTGAAAGCGATTCCACTCGCCGAGTGGTTTGTCGGCCAGGACCAGCGGATCCTTGCCCGGTTTGCCCGCGCGGTTGTTCCACAGACCGCCCGAACCTTTGTCGGCTCCGATACTGAACTTGGTCGGGTCGGTGAAGTCCCAAATCTGGACCTGTGGCGCGCCCTTGAGATAGATGCCGCTGTCGGCCTTCGGGACGGTCTTGTAGTCAATCCACAGTTCGTAGTGGTCGTAGTCCTTGTCGGTCGTCAGGTAGAGACCGAATCCGTCGTTGACGAGATCGGCACCTTGAACACTCCAGTGTTGCTTGATGTCGCCGAGACTCTTCGTCCGCTTCGCCGCGCGATCTTCGTCACTCAACGCCTGAATCTTGCGCGGGTCTTCCGTGCTGACACCGTGCCAGCCCGACAAGTCCTTGCCGTTGAAGAGGGACGTGAACCCGGCCGGCGGCTCGTTGTCGGCGGCGTTGGCGCTGAGCGCACTCAACGCCAACAGACCTGCGAAACAGAATGCAGAACGAAACAGCATCGTGGACTCCTTGCGACTCTATGGTGGTATGACACGGTTGCTTTGGCAGACGCCCTTTTACGGGGGCGGCATCTTAGGCGAGCGGCAGTAGTTGTCATACCAACAATAGAAGCCTGACGCGCAAGCGAAGCCTGGGATATCGAGCATCCTTCGCTTGCGCGTCAGGCTTCGATGGGTCTGCTTTTTCTTGCCGCTCGCCTTATGGAGGGTGACTCGACAGATTGACGCCTTCTAGGGATCGCGCCTCCTGTCGCGGAGCGACAGGGCTACCACCAAGGAACGACGGCACCCTTGATTCGCCATCAATCGTGTTCTTGGCCACTTCGCCGAGATCGCTGACTGTGACGGTTGGGTCGATGCTGACGACTCAGGGGAATCGCGACTTTCATACTCGCACTTTCGAGCGTGTAATCGGCCTAGGCCCGTGCTAGATTGCCGCACCGTTGCGGTCGAACTCTGCTTTCTGGCTCAACTTTTTTGAGTGGCGTCGATCCTTTTCTATTCGATCAGTCGCCTTGATTCGCTTGGCCTCCGTGTTCCTTCTTTCGGCATTTTTCCATCTCGTTACTTCGACTGTCTGACTTCCCGTAGGGTGGGCGGTGCCCACCACAATGGGTTGCGGATTGGTGGGCACCGCCCACCCTACATCTGGCAAACTCAGACAGTCGAATTACCGAGTTGTTGGGGTCGTGTCTGTTATGGCGATTCAGATCATCAACTGCCCCTCGTGCGATACGTTCCTACTCGAAGATACGGCGGAATGTCCCGAGTGTGGCCATGTCGTCCATGCTGTTCGTGCGGAAGAGACTCAGCGGCGTTCACTCCCCACGGATGCCGCTGTCGATGGCGACATGGAGGCGTGCCCGAAGTGTGGCGAGACGTGCCGGCAGGGACTCGTTCGCTGCTGGAGTTGCGGTTCGTTTCTGCGATCAGACATCGAAGCCTCGTTCCTGCGTCGTCGCGAGTCCGCTCCGATTGGAACAGTGCAGACGTTCGATCTCGAAGTGATTGAAGAGTCCTCGGTCAGCGATGCCGCTCCGGCTCGACGACGCCACATGGCGACTCCCGAGTCGTTGCTCGCCGCCGCGCCGACGGCTTCCGAGGAAGATCAAGACGACGATTTTGAATTGGCGGGCGACGTACACATGTCGGAGGCGGACGACGATGCCTTCGATTTGGCTGAGACCGTTCAATTGCGATCGGACGGGGGCGATTCCGAATTCTCCGATGAGCCGACGTTCCGCTCGCAAGATCCGAACTACAACCTGCCCGCAGACGCCGCGTCCATTGACTCACTCCCGTCGATGGCCGAAGTGCCTAGCGACGATGACCTGGACGCGATTCCGCTGATGTCGTCGGAGGCAAGTTCCGAGAACGACCAGACTGCGGACACCTTCGCGCCGCTCGAACCGGCCAAGGCAGAGCCAGCCGCGCCGCAGGTCTCTCCCGATGAGGAACTGCTGAAGATTGCGACCGCTGAGGAGGCGGAGATCGCTCGTGCGCGTAAAGGCGCGACCTCACAAGCGACGTTCGTCGTCTTCTGCCCGCAAGGACATCGCATTCGCGTTCGAGAGAAGTTTCGTGGCAAGACGGGCAAGTGCCCTAGGTGTGAATCGGCATTCGTCGTCCCGCAGAAGCCCAAACCCAACGCGAAGAAAAAGACCGACCCCGAAATGACGGCTGTCACGGCGAGTGGCTCCGCAGCGGCAAGCGGATCTGGACGCTATGCAACATGGCTGGCTGATGTCCGCTTGCATACTGTTGTTCCCGAAAAGTTGAAGCTCAAGGCCGACAGCCTGCTCAACGAGTTTCAGCCCGTCGATGTCGGTCTTGGCGCGGAAGACTTGCTGTTGGTGACGCTCGTAGGATCGGCAGGAATGTTCGGCAGCAATCTCAAGAAGAAGCCCGCGATCCGTGCCGCGATGTTGGAGCAGCTTGCGAAGCCAGACGCCTCGCTCGACGGATTGGCTGTCGCGACGAAGCGGCAGTATGCGAAAGAGACCTTCGCTCAACTGATGATCGTTCAGCCCGCACCGCTCGACTCGGAGTCGTTGTTCGGCAACATCCCCGTGTTTGGTGGAGGCCGCATCGCCGTGAGGTTGCCGAAGGGACCGGACGACAAGTACGCGCAGTATCTGTCGTTCGCACTGTCCGAGTTCCGCACGTTCGCTCAAGCCCTGCATTCGGCCTGCGGAATCGAAGGCTTCGGGGCGAACACCGAAATCCCGCTGACCGATCACTACGAAACGTTCAAGTGCCACTACAGCGAAAACCCGGTGCGCGACTTGGCCAGCATCGGCTACTACCGCAACGATCCCAGCTTCAAGATTGAGATCGGTGGTTGGAAGTGTGCGGGCTGCGGCCTGATCGTCAGCGAAGAGGCGCGCAAGAAAGAAAAGCTCGGCGGGTTGAACGGGAAGGGACTGGCCAAAGCCAAATGTCCGAAATGCACGCAAAAGTTCGGCAGCAACGGGCTGGTTCAACTCGCCGCCACGGAAGGAGCCGCCGCCCCCGCTCCGCGCGGTGAGGTCGCCCGCAGAGAAGTCGCAGCCGACTGACGCGACGGCTTCGGCTGGAACGGTAAACGCTCGTGGTCGTCGCGATCTTGCTCGCCGGTATTGGCTTTGCATATCGTGCCTCGCCGACCCATCGTCTCCCGCTGACGAATCGGCCACCGCCACTGACGACTTATCTCAGGAGAGACCCTCGTGCCGTCCCCTTCGCCTCGTGAAGTCTTAGCCCTCTGCCGTGAGCGGGAGGTTCGTGCCGTCGATCTGCGGTTCATGGACTTTCCGGGCACGCAGAAGCACTTCACGATTCCCGTCACCGCCCTGACCGAGAAGAGTTTTGAAGACGGCTTTGGGTTTGACGGTTCGTCCATGCGCGGATGGCAGGCGATCAATGAGAGCGACATGTTGGTCGTTCCCGATGCGGGAACGGCATTCGTCGATCCCTTCATGTCGCAGACCTTGGTCATGACGTGCAACATCCTCGACCCCATCACGCGCGAGGACTATGCCAAAGACCCGCGCAACGTTGCCCGCAAAGCCGACAACTATTTGAAATCGACCGGGCTGGCCGACACCGCGCAATTTGGACCCGAAGCAGAATTCTTCGTCTTCGACGATGTTCGCTTCGATCAGAACGAACACGAGGCGTACTACCACCTCGACAGCATCGAAGGGCAATGGAACCGGGGCCGCATGGAATCGCGCGGCAACAACGGTCAGAAGATTCGTCTGAAAGAGGGCTACTTCCCGCTCCCCCCGGTGGACACGCTGCAAGACCTGCGGACGGAGATCATGCTCACGTTGCAAGACTGCGGCGTGGAGGTCGAGGCTCAGCATCACGAGGTCGCGACTGCCGGACAGTGTGAGATCGACATGCGGTACGCGCCGCTCGTGCGCACCGGTGACAATCTGCTGCTCTACAAGTACATCGTCCGCAACGTCGCGGCCAAGCACGGCAAGTCGGCGACGTTCATGCCCAAACCGCTGTGGAACGACAACGGTTCGGGCCTGCACCTTCACTTCTCACTGTGGAAGAACGGCACGAACCTGTTTGCCGGTTCGGGATACGCCGGGTTGTCCGAGACCGCGCTGTTTGCGATCGGCGGCATCCTGCATCACGCCCCCGCGCTGATGGCTTTCTGCTGCCCGACGACCAACAGCTACAAGCGGCTCGTCCCCGGCTTTGAAGCGCCGATCAACCTCTCGTACAGCAGTCGCAACCGCTCGGCGGCGATTCGCATCCCGGCCCATTCGCCGCGTCCTGAGAACAAGCGGATCGAGTTCCGCTGTCCGGACGCTTCGTCGAACGGATACCTCGCGATGTCCGCGATGTTGATGGCGGCGATCGACGGCATTCAACGCCGCCTCGACCCCGGTCGGCCGCTCGACAAGGATTTGTATGACCTCGCCCCGGACGAACTGACTGACGCCCCGAAGGTTCCCGCGTCGCTGGAAGAGTCGCTCGCCGCGTTGCGCCGCGACCACCAGTTCCTCCTTCGCGGAGATGTCTTCACCGAAGACGTGATCGACACTTGGATTTGGTACAAGACGGAGAAGGAAGTCGAAGCCCTCCGCCAGCGCCCACATCCGTTCGAGTTCGCGATGTACTACGACATCTGAACGAGGGTCGCTGCTCGTTGAGTGGTCGGCCAACTTTGTATTGCCCCCTTGCGTCGTTTAACCGCCCGATGAAAAACGTAGGATGGACGCCCTCGTCCGTCCGTTTTGAACTAGAAAACACTCGGACGAGGGCGTCCAAGTTACGTTTTTCAACAGGCTGTTAACCGC
>JAYSQC010000557.1:0-1453 GCA_043721755.1 Schlesneria sp. | reverse complement strand
GACGATCACACGCTGAGGCACGAACGAATCTCCTATCTGCTTGGTCAGGTTATTAGACTCCGCGCGGCCGGAGTGAGACTTTTCCGAGCGGGGCGGCGTAAGCCCCCCGGTTCTTTGAACGAAGGGCTTACGCCCAAGAACCGGGGGGCTTACGCCGCCCCGCTCGGAAGTTCATGTTCGAGGCTGACACGGATCAACAAATCACACCCGAATCCCCATCTGAAACGGATCGGCCGGGTCGAGCAGCAGTGTCGCTTCGGCAGTCACATACGCGGTGCCGGTGACGCGCGGAATGAGCTGGTCGCCATCGAGTCGCACGGAACCTTCAAACACGCTGCCGAGAATGCTCTCCTGTCGCCAAGTGTCTCCGGGCTGCAACTTGCCGTCGGCGTACAAGCAGGCCAGCTTGGCCGACGTTCCCGTTCCACACGGCGAGCGGTCATAGGCGCGGCCCGGACAGAGCACAAAGTTGCGACTGTGATTGGCCACGTCACCGGGTGAGCCGAATAACTCGATGTGATCGATCACGCCGCCGTCGGCCCCCGTGATGCCGTTGCGTTCGAGAGCCTGCCGGATTCGCCAAGTGATGTTGGTGAGCTGTTCGACATCGGCGAGGGAGAACGAGGGCGGAATGCGGGGTACTGAGGACTGAGTATTGGCTTCGGCTTGCTGCTGCCCCTCAACCCTCAACCCTCGACCTTCAACCCTCGGCAGCTTCGCGGCATCGACCAGGAAGAACCAGTTGCCGCCCCACGCGATGTCTCCCGTCACGGGGCCGACTCCGTCAACCTCGACGGTCACGTTGTGCGCGAACCGGTAACTCGGGACGTTCTCGAAGCTGACGCCGTTCGCGCCGTCGTAGTCGAACGTGACGAGGCCGACCGCCGTCTCGAGTCGATGCGTCCCCGCCTTGATCCGCCCGAGATGTCCCAGCGTCACGCCGAGGCCAATCGTCCCGTGCCCGCACATCCACAGCGGCCCGACGTTGTTGAAGAAGATCACTCCGGCGACGTGGGCCGGATCAACCGGCTCGCACAGCAAGGCACCGACGATCACATCCGACCCGCGCGGCTCGTTGACCACCGCCGAACGGAACTCGTCGAACTTCTCTTGGAAGACGAGCCGCCGCTCGGCCATCGACCCGCGCCCGAGATCAGGCCCCCCCGACACAACGACGCGCGTCGGTTCGCCCCCGGTGTGCGAGTCGATGATTTGGACGCGATGGATCGGACCGCTAATTGTCATGTTGCAAATCAACTCCACGGTGATACCTCGCGCGGTCAGTGATGAGACCTCTGAGCGGGGCGGCGTCAGCCCCCCGGTTCTTGGGCGTAAGCCCTTCGTTGTAAGAACTGGGGGCTTACGCCCAATGGCACTTACTTTACTAACCCGAAGCGTGAGCGAGGACGATGGCAAGAGGCGTTTCCCTTCATCGCCCTCGCTCACGCTTCGG
>JAYSQC010000556.1:0-2181 GCA_043721755.1 Schlesneria sp. | reverse complement strand
GCGAATGCGGCAAAACGGCTTCCAACGTCGCTCGACGCGCGGGGCGTTGCCCACGCGGTTAAACGAAGCAAACCTCTCACTTTGGGCCGTGCAAGGTATCACGTCACAACGTGCGCCCTTTGGGACACTGCTCGCCGCACGAGAATTTCTCGCCGTGGACAGTGGGATCGCGGCCCGCGTTCTTTTTGGAATTGGTCAGCGCGCAACCGGTCAGACCGACGAGTGTGAGCAGCAGCAAGCAATGAACGGGCATGGTGTGGACCGTGGTCCACGTTGTGGGGTGAGTGATGCGGGGCATGGTGTCTCTTTCGAGAGAGGCGTGTGAAGAGTTTAAGGAACGGGGCCGTGATGACTTCCCGAAGTTAGGCAGGCTGCTATCAGCCGTCGGGCGCTAGCCCCGGTTTGTGCCATCGAAACCGGGGCTAGCGCCCTGCGGCTGATCGGGAAGCGCGGAGTTCGTTCACTTCCGCGACTTCAGCACACCGTGGAAGCGGCGGTTGAATTCATGGGGGTCGAACAAGTCATTGGAATCGTCTTCGTCCAGGGGTGTGGCGGTCTCATCGTTGGCGAGTGGCTGCGGGGAGTCGAGATCGACGGGATGGGGATCATTACTGCGAGGCTTGGACGGCGTTGAGTTTGACAACGTGGATTGCGTCGCTGGAACGCCGCCCATTCCCGGCGAGGTCTTCTGTTTACTCAGCACGCTCGGTCGCTGAGCGAGTTCCTGCTCCTCAGTCCGTTTCTCGTGCGACACCTGCTTGATCCAAGTTCGCAGCGTCTTGAGTTGCTCGTTCCCTTGAGGTCCGTGGAAGATGGCCGTTGCTCCGGCATGGCCTCCCTGCGGAGCGGTCACGAGCGGACTGCGCGCAGGATCGTGGATGTCGATGTAGCGCAAGGCTTCCGCCAGATTCCGTTCAGTGTGCATTCGGTTGCCGTTCGCGCCGAGGCGCGTCGAGTGGAGTTTGAATTCCCCGCGTGAGGTGGCTCCGTGGCAGCTCGCATTGCCGCACTTGTTCATCAATAACGGCTGCACGCGCGCGGTGAACGACGTGGCCGTTTCCTTCGAGAGTCCGCCGAGCGATTCGACTTCGGGCACCACGAAACCGTCGGGAGTCCTGAGCGGCAGGACTGTCGATTGCGGCGTAACGGTCTTCGCGGTCAGGCTCTCTTCCAATCGACGGAGCAGCTTGCGAGCCTCTTCGTGTTCGGGATCTCGCTTCAGGCACTTCTTCAATTCGTCGCGGGCCTCGTCGTTCAACCGGTACGTGATGCACCAGTGGGCCAACATCATGTGCGTGGCGGGAGTCGGTTCGACGATGGCGTCACGCTGCTTGCGATACGCATCGCGCAGACTGTCGGCCACGACTTTCACTTGGTCACCGGGAACCTGCACGCGACCGCTGGCATGTTCGACCAGCCAGCCGCCCGCGTTGCGAGTCATCTGCCCGGTGAGGATGCGTCCAGACATCATCACGATCACCCGTTCCCGCGTTTCGCCCTCGTCGGCCCGCGCGGACAAGGACAACGCGGCCAGAGACAAGGCCGCCAAGAACGACAACGCGAACGAAACCGGCAACACGAAGCCGAATCGACCGACAGGCAGCGCGCGCACGATGCGTCTCCGCACGAGAACGGGGTCAAGCAGAATTTGATTTGAAAAGCGGGGGAGGGCGGGAAGTTAGAAGCGGCCCGTCATTCGGTCAATCCGAAGTTGGGCTTGGTTCAAATCGGGACTCATCTGGGTGGCAGTGAGTTTGCCTTCCGCCAAATCATGGAATCGTGCCTGACTGCCAGTCGCGTCCCAAATGGCCAGGCCTGTTCTTCATTCGCGCTCCCCTCAATTCGCGCGGAAAAGATTCCGCGCGAATTGAGGGGAGCGCGAATGAAAGACCGAACCATTGTGCGGACGGTGCTGCGATCCAGCTTGAACCAGACCCGAAGTGGAAGGGCGTCCTGCTCGTCGCGGAGCGACAGGAGAACGAGGCTGGTCGATGCCCTCCACATGCGATACGTTGCGCGGGCATCGGCTATACCTCGCGCGGTCAATGATGAGACCTCTGAGCGGGGCGGCGTCAGCCCCCCGGTTCTTGGGCGTAAGCCCTTCGTTGTAAGAACCAGGGGGCTTACGCCCAATGGCACTTACTTTACTAACCCGAAGCGTGAGCGAGGACGATGGCAAGA
>JAYSQC010000555.1:0-5571 GCA_043721755.1 Schlesneria sp. | reverse complement strand
AGGCGTAAGCCCTTCGCGGGAAGAACCGGGGGGCTGACGCCGCCCCGCTCAGAAATGTCTCACGTTGTCTCGCGTGAGGTTTAACCGCGTGGGCAACGCCCTGCGCGTCGAGCGAAGTTTGAGCCTGTTTTGCCCTCGACGCGCGGGGCGTTGCCCACGCGGTTAAACGATTCAATTTCGGCCGCGCGAAGTATATCTCGTACAGCCGTCACGGCTTCGTTGCGCACGTCGGCAGTTTTTGCGCGAGTGAAAAATCACTTCCGATTGTGACGGTCCCAAACAAGTGTTGACAGAATGCAAGGTAAATCTAACAGACTATTCAGGCGCGACGGTGCTTTGTTCAGCCGATAGACAATGAACGGTCTCTGTCTCAGTGGGTTTCATTCACAAGGAGTTGCCGACTTGTGAATGTCATCGCCAACCGCCTGTTGAAAAATGTAGGGTAAGCGTCTCGCTTGCCCGTGCTTGCCGTTGGAAAAACGGCAAGCCAGAGGCTTACCCTACGTTTTCAACAGGCTGCCAACCGCCCGTATTTCTGTGGCGGTCGGACCTGAACCGGACTCGTGCGAGGATCGCACGTCATGAAATCACGGAGGAAAACCAATGCTGCACTCTTGGAACGGTCTCAACCCGGTCGTACTGTTACTCATCGTAATGGCGTTCGCTCCGACAGCGGTCAGCGCCCAAGATGGTGAACTCCCGCCACTCATGTACGACAAACTTCTGAAACGGCTGGATGAGCTGGAGTCGGAAGTGAGTCGCCTCAAGGCGGCACCAGCTCAGTTACCGACGGCGAACAACGATCCCAACAACGGCGTGCAACGCACCAACTCGGAATACCTCCCTCCTGCTCCGGGCTATTTTTCCGAAGCCGGGCTGATGGCGGTGCAGGCTGCTGCGGGAACGACACCTCCGGCTGCACCCGCCAAACCGAAGTACCCGTCCGTCACGGTCAACGGCTTCTTTCAGGCCGACTCGCTCTGGTTCGGCCAAGACGCCGAGAACCGCGCGGCCCTCGCCAATCCTGCGGCGGTCCCGCCCTTCAACGGCAACATTCAAGACGGCACGGGCTTTCGTCGGGCGCGACTCTCCGCCAAGGGGGCCGTCGCCGACAACGTGAACTATTTCATGCAGTTCGATTTCGGCTTCTTCGGCCGTCCCACCTTCACCGATCTCTGGGCCGAGGTGACGGACGTGCCGGTCCTCGGACATGTGCGCGTCGGTCAATGGAAGCAGCCGTTCGGTTTGGAAGTCGTCTCCAGCGTGCGCTATCAGACGTTCCTCGAACGGTCGGTCCTGTTCCAAGCCTTCGATCCTTTCCGACATGTCGGCGCGGGCTTCTATGACTGGAGCGAGGACGAACACACGACGTGGCAGGCCACCGTCTTTCGGACTCGCAACGATCAGTTTGGGAACGACATCGGCGACAACGGCGGCTGGTCCACCGCCGGGCGCATCACGCATCTACCGTGGTACGAGAAGAACGGCGATCGCCTCGATTATCTGCATCTTGGCGTCGCTTACTGGCACGGGAACCCGAGCAACGACAAGTTCCGCTATGCCACGATCCCCGAAGCCTTCGTCGGTGAGTTCGGTACGTCTGCGGCCGGCTCCAGCAAAGTCGGTGTCCCGTCAACGGCGCAAGGAACACCCCCGTTCGTCGATACCGGCACCTTCCTCGTCAACGACTTTACCCACGTCGGCTTTGAAAGCCTGCTCGTTCACGGCCCCTTTTCCATTCAGTCCGAATCAACAGTCGCCGCCGTGAATCAGATGCTCGGCCCGCAACTTCACTATTGGGGAGCCTATTCGCAGGCCAGCTACTTCCTTACCGGAGAAAGCCGCCCCTACGACAAGAAGACCGGTGCCCTCGACCGCCTCGTCCCACTGAGACCCTTCATCCACGATCACGGCTGCCTGCAAGGCCCCGGTGCCTGGGAACTCGCCGCCCGCTGGTCCACCATCGACCTTAACAGCGCCAACCGCAACGGCGGACAACTCACCGACCTCACCGCCGGCCTGAACTGGTACCTCAACGGCTACACCAAAATGCAATTCAACTACATCCACGCGATGCTCGATCATCCCACCCTCGGCAACAGCCAAGCCAACATCGCCGGCCTCCGCTGCCAAGTCGATTTCTGACACTCAGCGCGGCATTGATCTGCCATGCGCTGGGGCCAGTCTCCTCCTGACTCTGACCTCAACCGCTCGGTGGACTGACCTGCCCCGTCCGGTTTTGGAAGTGGGACGGTTCACGAGCATTCGTGAGAGCCGTGTCATACGTGATCTCGCCGCGCTGGTAGAGGTCGAGCAGTGCGGCGTCCATCGTTTGCATCTGGTGTTTGCGGCCGGTTTGCATCTCGCTGTAAATCTGGTGGACGGTTCGTTCACGAATGTGATTTTTCACGGCATTGGTGACGATGCAGATTTCGCTGGCAAGCACCTGCCCCTGTCCGTTGGCGAGTGGCAGCAGCTTCTGAGCGATGATGGCTCGGAGACTGTTGGCGATTTGGGTGACGATCGAATTCTGCTGCTCGGCGGGAAAGACGCTGTAGATGCGTTGGACCGTTTGCACGGCGTCCGGTGTGTGGAGCGTGGCCAGCACGAGGTGCCCGGTCTCGGCGGCGGTCAATGCCGTTTCGATCGTCTCCAAGTTTCGCATCTCGCCAATCACGATGACATCCGGGTCTTGTCGCAGGACGTGGACCAGGGCTTCGCGGAACGAGCGAACGTCGGTCATGACTTCTTGTTGTACGACGATGCTGCGCTGGTTCTCGTGAACGAACTCGATGGGGTCTTCGATGGTGACGATCTTCGCGCGGCGTTGCCGGTTGATGCAGTCGATCATGTAGTTCAGCGTGGTGGTCTTCCCCATGCCGGTTTGACCGGTCACGAGAATCAGGCCGTTCGGTTGCCGCGTCAGTTCTTCGACGATCGGCGGCAGCTTCAGCTCTTCACGCGGGCGGACGACGGTCTCACACAGACGGATTGCCATTTCCGGGCAGCCCGAGTGGAAGTAGATGCTCATCCGGAAGCGGCCGATCTCCGGCCAGTGCTTGGAAAAGCAGAGCTGCCAGTCGCGTTCCAACTGTTCTTTGAGCGGCTCGGTCAACACGCCCTCGACGATGCCGCGCAATTGTTCGACATCGAGCGGTTCGCCTTCGATCGGCCGAATCTCACCGTTGATCCGCAGCGCCGGCGCGATATCGCGGATGAGATGCACGTCGCTCGCGTGAAAGTGGCGGGCGGCCTTCAAAATCTTTTCGAGCGACCAAGCCATCATCGACTCCCGAATGCACGACGCCACAGTCGCTTGAGCGACCAACCACCCTGATCGAGTTCCCTCAAACTTTGCTCCGCATCCGCATGCTTTGGACAGAGGTCCAGACAGCGTTGAAAGCTCTTCGCGGCCGAGGCCAGGCCCAGTTCTCGTTCGACGCGACCCTGCACGAGCCAAGCGTAATACCGATTCGGGGCGAGTTCGACCGCACGCCGCGCTCGATCCAACGCGCGGCCCGGCAGATCGAGGTTGAGGTAGATGCAGGCGATCTCCAGCGGGACGAGCCACTCCGGGTCCGCCTGCACCGCCTTGTCGAAGCAGTGCCGGTCGGTGTCCTGCTTCGTCGCGGCCATCAGCTCGCCACGGACCTGCCAGCGGTACGCCGACTGTCCCGCCTGTTTGAGCGATCCGTCGGACAGGACGAGCGCCGCAGTCGTGTCCCCGCTGCGCCCGATGGCCTGCGCACGACCGGCCATCAAGTCACCGTTGCCGGGAAACAGTTCCAGTGCCTTGCGGCTCCAAAGCTCAGCCTCAACAACCTCTTCCAAGAGCACGAGCATCTGCACCTGGCCCAGCCATCCCGTGACGAGCGACTTGTCGTCCTCAAGCGCCCGCGAGTAGAGCCGCAGCGCGTTCTCGTAATGCCCGCACCGCCGCTCTTCGATCGCCTGCTCCAGCCACGCCACGTCGCGCCGCGCGTGCGACTCCTTCGACGACGGCCGCTTGTCGGGCTGCTCGCTGGTAACTTCAAGCTTATCGAACCGTCCCATCCGTTCCCTCTCGTTGCGACTTGTCCCAGAACTCCGACGTAGGATGGGCACTCTTGCCCGTCCGCTCTTCAATGATGTGCCCGACAAAAGTAGCCTTCATCGCTCCGCGTGAAGAAGGCCGAGTCGCCAGCGACCTCAATCACCGGGGAAACACGTCGTTCGTCATTCGGCGAACTTCACGCGGAGCGATGAAGGCTACTTTTGGCGGGCGCGTCTTCAACGCCAAAGCCGGACGGGCAAGAGTGCCCATCCTACAAATCGCGATGTTCGTGATCGCGACATTCGTGATCTGTTCATTCGCGGACGAAGCCGATCCGCGTCCAAGGCCATGATCTCCAGATGACTCGTCCCTCGATCCGCCCTTTCCCCACCGTACTCCAACTTTTCCAATTCTCTTCCGTCGCCTGAAACTGACCGTTCCCAAGATCGGTGCTGGGCAGGATGAAGTACGAGTCCGTTGGAACGGTGAAGCTCAGTCGCTGCCTGGCTCCCTGGGGATTGAGCGGCAGAACGGCGGAAGGCTGTCCGTCTACGGTGAGCCGTTCGCCATCCCAGACGACCGCCTGCCCCGGCCCGGCCAACACGCGGTCGAGACGCGGACCTCGGAATACGAACATCGCATTCGCTCCGCCGGGAGTCCAACCCCGCACACTGGCGTCCGCCATTTGATATTGCACGACATCACCGACACGGGGAGCCGAGCGAACATAGGCTGCGAGGTTGACCAGCAGCACATCACCCGCGCGCAGCGGCAAACGGTCTGCTTGAATGACGATGGGATTCACGTAGCTCGTCGCCAGAGAGTAGGCGGGCAGATAGATACCGGCGGCCAACAGCCCGCAACCGAGCAACATGCGAAAGAGGCGATCACCCGCACTCGGCGAAGACCGTCGCGCCACGTCGTACACCGAGATCCCATGACATGCGAAGGCCATCCCGAGCAACACCGAACTGAACGTCGAACCGAAGCAGACCGCCGCAACGAGCAAACAGACGCCGTATCCCAGCAGCAGGCCGCGTCCCAGTGTCGGGCGGCCGTCGAACATCTGGGGCCAGCCCGGCACAAGTAGGCGACACAAGACTCCCTGCGGAGGCAGTTTCATGTTGGGGGTCACTCCCCACTGACGCTCCACGGCCTTCGATGAGGCTCGCACCGAACGAACGAGCCTGGCCGTGAAGGTCTTGCGCCACAGTTTCGCCCAGCGAGTCGCTCGCGGCGGATGGACATCAATGACCGCCGTGCGCAGCATCAGCGATGTGCCACAGCGACCGCAATGAGTCACACCGGGCATGTTCTGAAACTGGCAGTTGCTGCACTGGGGCATGGTCGCACTTCGATCAATCTATACCTCGCGCGGTCAGTGATGTGACATCTGAGCGGGGCGGCGTCAGCCCCCCGGTTCTTGGGCGTCAGCCCTCTTTTGAAGAACCGGGGGGCTGACGCCGCCCCGCTCAGATGTCACATCACTGACCGCGCGAGGTATAGATTGATCGAAGTGCGACCATGCCCCAGTGCAG
>JAYSQC010000554.1:0-4403 GCA_043721755.1 Schlesneria sp. | reverse complement strand
GGCTCCCCACTGACAGAGGCCGACGCCGTGGCCGTGACCCCGTCCCTCGACTCGCACCGCATGCTTGTTCAAAGTGAGGCGGAAGTGCGGACTGCGGAGTCGGGCTGACAACGGGCGGGCGCGTGCGAACGAGGCTGGTCGATGCAGAACGAGGTCAGAAGTCAGAGCGGCAGAGATCAGAACAGCAGACCGCCGATTTCTGAGGCTCTGACTTCTGCCGCTCTTTCTCCCGGCGTCGATCAGTTCGACCGCTTCGCCGAGATCGTCAACACCAGCCCGCGCGAGTCCGACACGGATCGCTGCTCGCGGCAGGAGTTCGAGGATCGCTTCGCCGTGAAGTTCGTCGAGGAAGACGGAACAGCGGTCGCCCAGGCGGCAGGATTGGGCAACGTCGAGTTGCAGCAGGACGAACTCTGGCACTGGGTCGCCTGTGTGTTGCTGGCGGTGTTGTTGTTGGAAGGCTTCGTGGGAAATCGAACGACGGCGTGATTAGAGTTTCGACTTTCGGATTTTGATCGGGATCACAAATGAGCAGCACCATCCATCGCGACACCGCGTTCCTCAACCGCTTTCGTTCGTTATGGGCGAGGAAGCGGCGGGTTGAGTTGGGGCAGGTCGCCGTGACGACGCTGTTGTTGGCGTTGCTCGGGTTGGGGGGGCTGGCTGTCGCGGACTATGCGATGGAGTTGGATCGTTCGACGCGGGTCATTGCGCTGGGGGCGATGCTCGGCGCGGTCGTGGTGTTCGCGGGGAACTCGCTGTGGCGGACGATGCGGCGGTGGAGTCAGCCGACGGCGGCGGCGGAGATTGAGGCGGCGTTTCCTCAACTCGGCCAGTCGGTGCGGACGACGGTGCAGTTCGGCGCAATGCAGGTCGAGCAGGTTCGATCCGAAGGAGTCGCCACGACGCTCGTCACGGCGCTGGCCGAGCAGACACACCAGCGGGCGTTGCCGCTCACGATTGACGAGGTGAAGGTCGAACTCACGCCGCCGTCGTACACCGGGCAGCCGACGAGTACGTCGCTCGATGCGAACCTGAGCGTGCTTCAGGGGACGGTGGCGAAGTTCTCGTTTCAGTTCGACAAGCCGGTGAAGTCGGCGGCGATTGTCTTCGCGCCGAGGAAGCAGCCGCGCGATGACGACGACAAGAATGAGCTGGAAGTGGTATCGCTGGCGATCTCGCCTGTGAGCGGGACGGCGCTAGCCGCCGGTGTTTCGCGAGGAGAATCGACTTCACGACAATCGACGAAACCGGTGGCTAGAAGCCTGTTGAAGAACGTAACTTGGACGCCCTCGTCCGAGTGATTTCGAGTTGAAAACGGACGGACGAGGGCGTCCATCCTACGTTTTTCAACAGGTGGCTAGCGCCATTCCGCTCAAAGTCGATGCCGTCGTCGAACTCACTCTGACCGAAGACCGCAACTACAGCATCGTCGCCGAGGCCGAGGACGGAACGTCGCTGCCGGAGAACAAGTACCGCATTCGTGTCCGTCAGAATCAGCCGCCGCAGGTTTCGTTTGAGTCGCCGGACGATGCGATCGAGGTTCACACGCTGGCCGAGTTGCCGATGCGAGTGCGCCTGCGCGACGACTACGGGTTGTCGAAGGCGGGGGGCGTGTTTCAGATCAACAACGAGCAAGAAGTCCCGCTGATCGCTCAGGACTTTGCCGTCGTGATGGCCGCCGCCAATGAGGCGACGACAGAAGGAAAAATCTCGCCGACGACGCAGGCTGCGTTGGAGAAGGCGCTGCCGTTGGAGTTCTTCGAGCTGACACAGAAGGACAGCGTGATGTACTTCGCGTTCGCGGAAGACAACCGGCCGGACTCGCCGCAGCGCACCGAGACCGAGCTGCGGTTCATCGACATCCGCCCGTTCAAGCGGACGTACCAAATCATCGACCCGGCCCCGATGCCCGGCATGGGTGGCGGGGGTGGATTCAAGACGCTGGGCGAGTTGGTCCAGCGGCAGCGCCACGCGCTCAACCGCACGATGCAGATCGAAAAGCGAGCCGCCGCCGGACGGAAGCCGGATGCCTCGACGCTCGACCAACTGATGACGTTTGAGACGGACCTGGCCGGGAGCGTGCGTGAGACGGCAGAAGGTTTGCTCTCGCGCGGGTTCGACGATGTCGAGCTGTTCTATCAGGCGGAAACGGCGATGCTCGCGGCGGTCGATTCGCTGTCGGTCGGCAAGTGGTAGAACGCGACACTCCAGATGAAGGACGCGCTGAAGTTTCTCATCGAGGCCCGAGAAAACCTGCAAATCCAGATCCTCAAGAATCCGGATGCCGCCCGACTCGCGGCGTTGCGGCAGTTCGACCGGATGCAGGCTCAGAAGCTGCGACGACCGAAGACGGACAAGGAAGAGGCTCGCGAATTGATCCGCCGACTGGAGGAGTTGATCGGCCAAGAGGCGACGGTCGTGAGCGGGCTGGAGGAGGACGGGGAAGGACCAAGAACCAAGAGCCAAGAACCAATGGAAGAGAAGACGGAAGAGATCAGGTTAGATGTCAGCGATCAAAGGTCAGACAAGCCAAACGACAAGTAACTCGTAGCGTCAGCGAGGGCGAAAAACGTTGTGCCGAGTTTGTTTTCATTCGCGCTCTCCTTGATTCGCGCGGTTTTTTTCCGCGCGAATCAAGGAGAGCGCGAATGAAGAATGAGTCAGGGCGGAAGCAACGATTCTCTGGTGATCACAGACGAAGGACAGCACCAAATTATGAAGACATATTCTCGAATCATGTACGGGGCGTTTGCACTTGTCGTGATGCAGGTCGGCATTGCTCCGGCTCAGGATGAAACGAAGCCGGAGGCGGCGGAACCGGTGAAGGCCACGAAGCCGACTCGCGCGGAGTTGCGGGACAAACAGCTTGATGTGTCGCTTGAAGCGCGGGACATCGAGCGGATTCTCGGCAAGCTCAAGAAGGCGTCCGAGCTGTCCAAGACGCGGATCACGGAAGCGGCGAAGGTGGCGGAGTCGGCGTCCACGTCGCTCGACAAGGGGGACTCGAAGGCCGCACGGGCGGAGGCTCAGCAGACGGCCGAGATGTTCCAAGAGATCGCCAAGCAACTGGAGGCGTTGCTCAAGGAGGAGGCTCCGCAGCGGATCGCCGAGGCGCGGCAGTTGGCACAGCAACTCGCCAAGGCCGAGCGGGAATTTGCCGAGAAGTTTCAGGGGGCGCTGAATCCCGTCCAGGCTGTGGGGCAGAGCAAGGTCGATCCGAAGTCGCAGGTCAAACCGATGACCGACCCCGATGGGAAGATGCAAGGAAGTCAGGGGAAGGCTCAGAAGGGGGGCGGCGGGAAGAATCAAGAAAAGAATCAAGAACCAACAGGAAGACGGAGCGGCGAAGGATCAAGCGGACGGCAAGAACGGCGGTGACAAGCCGATGTCGGACGGCGGATCAGGCAAGGATCAAATGAAAGACAAAGATCGCCACGGTGGCGGCGGGGCTGCTCTGACACGCGAGCAGCTTCGCGAGATGGTCGCCGACCGCGCCGACAAGTTGGCCGAGTCGGGCAGGACGTTGCAGGATGTGCTGAACGAGATCGCGAAATCGACCGACCCGAACGACAAGGATGCGGTCGCCAGAATTCAGGCGGTGCTCAAGGAGATCGACATCAACAAGGTGGTCGGCGAGATGGGGCAGGTCTCCGGCATGATCCGCTCCAAGCAGGATGACGATGCGAAACTGTCGAGCCTCGATGTCGCCGACCGGTTGGAAATCATGGCCCAGCGTTTGGACGCGGCCTATCGCGGGATCGTCGCTCCTCAAGCTGAAGAATTGCGAAAGCTCGAACAGGCGTTGGCCGATCTGCGCGACCAGTTGGAGAAGCTCGAAACGCCGTCGCAGGTGGCCGCGTGGCATCGCGACGCGCGCGAGCTGCTCTGGACAAGCTCGACAAGCTCGGCGTGAATCTGAAGGCGCGCGAGGAACTCGAACTGGAGATGAAGAAGGCGGGCTTCGGCATCGACGAAAACCGGACTCGTCGCGACGTGAACTGGGGCATCACCGACGGTCGCTACGACGCCCCAACCGGCTACAACCTGGCGATCATCCACTTGCAGGCGCTGTCGCATCCGCTGTGGACGATCGTCACCGACGAGCGGCAGAACCGCGACATCATCAGCCAGTTCCCGTCGTTCTTCGGAGCCAACCGCTGGGCCGGCGTGAAGCCGAATCTGACGCGGGTGCTGGCGATGTCGAACCTCGCGGCGGCCGAAGCTCCCGTCGGAACCGTGGCTCCCGTGGCTCCAACTCCCGTCAAGCCGCCGAGCTTTTTTGATTCGCTGCAAAAGAATTTGGGCTCTCCGCCATTCCTGTTGAAAATGGTGTCCCGTGAGCGGCAAGGCGCTAGCCGCCGGTGATTTCCTGCATGACCGGCGGCTAGCGCCTTGCCGCT
>JAYSQC010000553.1:0-4659 GCA_043721755.1 Schlesneria sp. | reverse complement strand
GGGCGGCATCATAGTCCCCGCCGATTGCGCACTCCATTCAATGCGCACGGTCGAAAGGAAACTGTGTCGGCAAACAAGCGGCCTCGTGACGGAACGGCTGATTCAACCGGGACAACCACTCAAGTCGGCACACGAGGACGGTCGATGGCAGTAGACGCGTTGGCTGAAGGACTCCGGACGTGACCTGTGATTCGGCGACCGGCAAGTGTTCGCATTCCGCAGTCGATTGTGGTGGGCACAGCCCACCCTACGAGAAGTCAGATAGTCGAATTGGGCCACCGTTCAAAAAGGGGCAGGCGATGCGAAGGCTCTGGTTGGTGCTGGGCATGGTGATCGCGAGCGGCCTTTCGTCAGGATGCCGCTGTTGTCCACTCATGAACCCGTATGCGAACGCGGTCGATGATGTCAGCGATTCACACCTGTACCTCGACAATTGGTATCGCCCGCGTTGGGACATCAGCCGTGCGGGCAAGCCCGATTGGGTTGGCACCCAAGGTCGGCAGCGAAGCTGGTACTGTTGTCGCGAAGGAACGTGGGGACGCTACGACGACTGCAATCTCTATCCGACCAGCTACCCGTATTCGTATCCGGGCACCGCATTTTTCACCGTGGGATCGCCGATTCCCTCGACACCCGCGCCTGCAGTGGCAGAACCGTATGAGAAGCCCTTGGTCGATTGACTCGGGGAAGTCTGTTGCCTGTCGGTGACGTGCGAGAATGCCGGGCGGGACAGCCATACCTCACGCGGCAGAGGCTGACACTAACGCGAAGCGTAAGGCGAGCGGCAAGAAAAAGCGTACCTATCGAAGCCTGACGCGCAAGCGAAGGTCGTTCGACATCCGAACCTTCGCTTGCGCGTCAGGCTTCAATGGCTGGTATGACAACTTCTGCCGCTCGCCTAAGCGAGGAACACCACACACATCCTCGTTTACACTTCGGATTAGTGTGTTGCAGCGAAAAATATCTCACCTTCGGCCACGTGAGATATACAAATCTGCTCCAAGGTTCGTTCGCAACAGGGCGCGAACAGTGGCCAGTACGAGTTCCACGGCGGCCCATTGCCGCTGCTCTCGTATGGTTTCACCAAGAGGAACGTGCTGAATTGCCGGGACATTTTTCTGTTCAAACGGCAGTTGGTGCCGAGTTGCCCGCGTCCGCTCGGAGCCTTCGGCACGCGGCACTTCTCGCCGCGCGACTCCGATGTAGACGACGCCATCCAGATCACTCGGCGCATTCGGCCCGAGGTACCCGGTGACCGAGACTGCGAAGTCGGCCTCCGGTGTGAGGGCCAACACTTGCTCAGCCATCAGTGACGCGATGACTTCACTGACGGGGCCGGGATCGTTCAACAGAGCCGCCGGAATATCGAGCCACTTCGATTTTGTCTCCAGCCTGTACACAACGGCTGATCCGCAAAGGTACTCCGAGATCCCCGGTACCCGAGCGAGTGACGCGGCGACCAGTCCAGCCGTGCAGCTCTCAGCGAAAACGACCCGCTGCCTCGACCGGTTGAGTAGCGTTGTGACTTCTTGAACCAAGGGGGTGAGTGGTTGTTGCACTTCTGGTACTCCGTGCTGAAGGTTTCCGTCTCATCAATCGCCACGCCTCATGCTGTCCAGATTGAGTCGTTTGTCCGCGTGGAAAACATTCCGTGCGCTGGGCCACAACCGGATACGTTTTTGCGTGAGATGCGCCCCCGGCGAAACATCGTACCCGCACCTCGAAGCCTGACGCGCAAGCGAAGAAGGACGTGACCGCCAAAAGTAGCCTTCATCGCTCCGCGTGAAGTCAGCCGAGTCACTAGCGACCCGGAGACGCGGGAAACAGCGTCATTCCGCGTTCGGCTCTCTTCACGCGGAGCGATGAAGGCTACTTTTGGCGGACGCCTCGTGAAGAACTTCGCTTGCGCGTCAGGCTTCGAGGATAAATCATTTGCCGGGTGTTGTGTGAGATGCGACACCTCATCGCCCTGATGGCGATGGCTCATCGGCAACTCCTTCTCGTGCTGGACTTGAGTCATTATTCCGACTGTTCCGGTCGTGGCAGTCGTGCCGATGAAAGACTCTGTGCCGGTGATGGTCACTACCCGCGATGCGTATTGCGGGGGGGAGGAGTGATCGCGATCCGGACAACCTGGACGCGGCGTCGCCGCGAGCCAAGTCTCTACGGCCAGCAGCCGTTCGGCCAGTTCATTGGCGGAATTGGCTTGGGGGGATGGACCGAGATGACTCGTCATCGACAGCGTTTTCGTCGGCACTGGGCTTGGTCGGCCGGAGCGATTTGCGGTTTGGTTCTGGCGGAAGCCGCATGGCCGGGTGCAGGCTGGGCTACCGATCCCGTTTCGCCACGCGACGGTTTGGAAACGGCCGGCGCCAAGATTTCGGCCACCGATGCCGAGATGGATGCCTCTTTTCAGACGCTCGGCGTAAACACGATCAAACTGGGTTCGTCCACGACAGCCGTCCGCAAGCAGGCGCTGCACGATCTCCCGTTGGAACGATTGTCGAGCGAGGCACGCGGCAAGGCGGAGTCGCTGCTGAAGAACATCGGCATGTTTCGTCGTCTGCCCTCGCTGTCGTTCGAGGTTGATCCGGATGTTTACGGCTACTTCGTGCGCAATCCGGATGTGGCCGTGGCCACTTGGCGGGCGATGGACATTTCAAAGTTCAACCTCCAAGAGGTGGGCCCGAACCGCTATCACGCGGATGCGGGTGACGGTTCCATCGGAGATGTCGAACTGTTCTACCACACGCCCGAAGACACGTTGATTCACTGCGACGGCGCGTTCAAAAGTCCGTTGCTACCCAAGCCGATTGTCGCGCGGTCGCTGATGCGGTTGCAGACGACCTTTGCCAAAGAACCCGATGGACGTGTCATCGGGACTCATTCCGGGGATGTGTTCGTCGAGTTTCCCTCGCAAGCGATCGAGGCGGTGGCGAAGGCGATCTCGCCTGTCAGCCACACGATCGCGGATCGCAATTTCAAGCAAATGACCCTGTTCGCGCATCTGATGTCACAGGCCATGGCCAAGCACCCAGGTTGGATCGAAGTCATCGGCAACAAGATGGATGGAGTCGATGCGCGGCGGAAGCAGGAGTTCATGGAAGTCTCCGCCCGCAGCCATGCCATCGCCCGAAAGCGGCTCAACACGTCTGTGAAACCCGTGTCTCTGTTCACGCCGGATGAGGTCTTGGCTCCGCTGCGACAATCCGGAGTCTCCAACAGCAGCTTCTCGTTCGACACATTCCCGCTTTTGCCGACAGGTCGGCTGGGAGCAGAAACGCTTACGGGAACGGCTTCGCTGCGGGAGTAGGACTTCATTGAAACAGACGCGACGACGATCGACCCGGCTCGTCGTTGCGCCCGCAGCCCGGTCTCCTGAATGGGGGCCGGGCTGCGTTTGTTTACAGTCACAAAAATTGAAGCCTGACGCGCAAGCGAAGGATGAGTCACGAACCGTCCTTTACTTGCACGTCAGGCTTCGATGGGTGAAACCATCTCAACGGCTCACGCTACGACTCCATGATGTCCTGTTCCTTCGACTCGACCAGCGAGTTGATCTGGCCTTCAAAATGTTTGGTCAGATTCTGCACGCTCTCCTTGGTCTGGTCGTGGATGTCTTCGCTCATCGCCTTGTCCTTGAACGCGACATCGGCGTGCTTGTTGGCATCGCGGCGAACGTTTCGGATGGCGACGCGACCGTCTTCTGCCAAGTCCTTCAGCCGCGAGACCAATTGTTTCCGGCGTTCTGTGGAGAGAGGCGGGATATTGAGCCGAATGACGCGACCGTCTGAGTTGGGGGCCAAGCCAACATCACTCGATTGAATCGCTTTCGCAATGTCGTTCAGCGTCCCTTGGTCGAACGGCCGAATCATGATCTGCTGAGGCTCGGGAACGCTGATCGTTGCGATCTGCTTGAGCGGCGTGGGTGATCCATAGCAATCGACTCGGATGGAATCGACCAAGCCGGGAGTCGCACGACCGGTGCGCAGTCCCTGTAACTGGTTCTGCACGACATGGACGGCCTTTTCCATGCGTTCTTCAGCGTCCAACAGAATTTCATCGGGGTCCATGAGAGATCAGCTCCTGGAAAATGATTCAACGAACAGCGCGATACGACCAACACCACGTTTCGACCAACGAGGACAGCTAAGGCGACCGGCAAGACTTGTCTGACCCACACCAACCCGAAGTGTGAACGAGGGCGAGGTCGATCGACATCCTCGTTCACACTTCGGGTTGGTGTCCACGGGTCAACCATTGTTGCCGGTCGCCTAAAAAGCAACTTCCGTATTGTCCGTCGTATCCCACTCTCTCGATTGTCGTCGGTGTTTTTGAAAGCATCCCCTTGCAATTTGGAATGCGATCTCGGTAGCGTCTCGCCCGCTTTGCTGTTCTGGTGAAGTTTGCGGCTGTGTGAGTCTGGCATGGCTGCTGAATCTTCTGGCTGATCCCTGCTCGTTTCTGTAGCTCGCTTGCTCCGTCGATTTGGCTGCACCCACTCTCGGTCTGTTGCCGCGCAGCGCTCTGCTGCTCCCCTCGCTCCCTTCTGAGGAATCTCGCTCATGCTCTTGTCCCATTGGCTCGGTCAGTTGTCATCTGGATTGCGGAAGCTGGGAAACCGGGGGGGGGTAGGCTGAGGCACGACACGCGGCCTCG
>JAYSQC010000552.1:0-15480 GCA_043721755.1 Schlesneria sp. | reverse complement strand
AACCGCGTGGGCAACGCCCCGCGCGTCGAGCGATGTGGAACGCTGTTTTGCCATCGACGCGCGGGGCGTTGCCCACGCGGTTAAACGAGGCAATGGCCTTCCTCATTTTGTGTCACATCATTTTGTCTGATCGAGCCTGTCTGGCTGAGTTCCTACGTCTCTAGCCCTAAAACCAGCGAACCCCACCGGGCTTGCCCCATTGGTCTCGACACAACTTAAAATCGACTGCATTTGTTGATTGTCTCTGCGGTCATCCAATCTCTGCGGTGTCAGAGTTTGAAGATGGAATCACCGCAGAGATTGGAAAACCGCAGAGGCGATCCTGTCCATCAATGGCAAGGATGTCTTCATTGAGGTCGGGTTGTGTAGAGACCACCGGGCTTGCCCCGGTGGATTTAGGTTTTTGCACTACTTGTGACTTCACTGGAAACCCAACGTGAGTCGTGCAGAAACCCGCGAGCCACCGGGCCACCAGCCCGGTGGGGTCGCTTGATCGAGGGCTATCGCACCTTGGCCTTGAAGGTCACGACGCCACCGGTGTTCGGTTGGAGCGGGGCGGTCAGTTCCCAGACGAGGACCAAGCTTCCTTCACCGTTGTCTTCCACGACGAGGCGGCCGTCGCGATCCGAGGTCGCACTGTCGTCCACGTAGAGCAGTCGCGGCGTCAGGTTATCGACGATGCGGACGTGGTGGACCGCGTTCGGGCCGAGGTTGTCGTAACGGAGCGTGAACTCGATGACATCGCCCGTCTGAGCGGTGTTCTTGTCGGCGAGTTTCACGATCCGCAGTTTGCCCGGTTCGTCGGACTTCTTGTCGTCGATGCCGACGATCGTGGCGACGTGAGCCTCGTAAACACCCTCCAGCGCCGAATCGAGTTTGCTCTGGATCACGGGGTACTCTTCACGCGACCAGGTCAGTCCCGATTCGATGCCGAAGTTCAGCCGAGCCAGATCGCGGCGTTCGACCTTGCCGAATTCGACGAAGCTCAAATCTTGATAGACGTTGATCAGCTTCTCGTGAACGACGAGCTGCTTGATTTGCAGGACATCACCCTCAAGCTGTTCGCTTTCGAGGCCACCGGCGCGCGACCGCACGAGGACGCCACCGGTCATCTCTTGCTTCACATGGAACGACGCCTTCAAGCGGGTGTGCATCGCGTTCGTGCCTGCCGAGTGACCGACATCGGCGATTCGGTTCAGGTGCGAGTCCTCATGCGGACGGCTGACCGTTCGCAACGTTGAGAATCGCGGCGCGTAGATGCAGACGCGGTTCGACGCCTTCACGCGATTCTGGCCTCGATGATCGGTGAACTCGGCCACCGTGTCTTCCGTATCGAGGCCCTGTCGATTGAACTGATCGTAGTGAACGGGCAGTGCGCGATCGCCGCCATCGCACAGATATTCGTCCGGATACTTTTCCATGAAGAACATGGTCTCGCTCTGACAGCCGACCATGCCCGGCGCGAACGGGTTGGGACACGGTGCGGCCCAACGCGGCTCGGGCGGACACTGATTGATCGTCACTCCCGGCGGGCAGTCGGCAACGCGGCGTTCGAGTTGCCCGCCCGTGCTTTCGATTTCCAGACCCGTCAGCGAAACGTGGCTGACCTGTTGAATCGGGGCGGTGGACCTCTTCGCAGCGCGAGGCCGCGCGAGACGGAATTCACCCGGCGCTTCGGTCGGTGGTGAAAAGCCGTTGTCGCGAGCCGTCTCAGCAGAGAGCGTGGCATCTTGTCCGCGCGCGGTCTCCCAATCGGTCGGGGGACTCGCGTCACTCCTGGACTCAGTTGCCGCTGACTCCGACGTGAACGAGAGCTGTTGGACCTGAGTCTCGTGCCCTGATCGTGCGGTTCCTGAGCGGTTCGTTGTCTCGTGATAGACCGCCTGAAAAGTCCCGTCGGCCGATGCACCTTCCACGGGTGACGCCGTTCGCCCGAGAGATCGAGGACCGGCACACGCACAGCACACGAAGGCGAGCGCGGCGAGACCGCTGATTCGGGTCGCATGTGACAAAGCTTTGAGCGGGTGAATCATCTCGGACCTCGGGAATTCAGCGTCGTAGGATGGACGCCTCGTCCGTCCAGTGGGGCTCGGACGGACGAGGCGTCCATCCTACGGCGATGTTTTTGACTGTCGGTTCATCAGCGATTGGTCGCACCGTGTGAGACACGTTGCACAACTGGGCGTTTGGTTTTGGAGACGCTCACCTGTGGTCGAGTCGTTCGTTCTGAGTTGTGAGCTTGCTCTGGCTTGACCGCCACCCGGATCGGACCACCTGGCCCGAAGAACGCGGGATCGGGACGAAGCGCATCGGGAGTTCGTCCACCCAGTCTCACGATGGCCATTGGACGGCCGAGCGAATCGGCTTCGGCCAGAGCGTTGCGGGACGGCTCGATCGTCTGGATCCGTTCGAGGCTGTCGAGCATCACGGTTGGCACACGATCCGGCTGTTCGAGGTAGATCACCTTCGTCACCAAGCGCCCATTCGCGGCCCACTCGAACTCTTCAGTGGTGAACTCGAAGTCGATTGGGAAGTCTTCTTCGCGGCCGGTCGGCGGGTGGAGGCGGTCCATCAGCTCGATCGACGGATAGAAGTCGATGCCGGGAAAGTCTTCGAGGCCGCTCACCTTCAGACGATAAACGTGGCCCACGATCAAACCGACTTGAGCGGGTGCGACACCTTCAACGGGTCGCCCGGCGGCTTCGTAGAACGTGACGGTTCCGGCCGCTGGCAGTGAGACTCGCACTGGTTGGAATTGAACGGGACGGCCTCGACCGACGTTCGTCGACCATTGAGCGGCCGTGCCGGGCGGAGTCATCTGGTTCAACGGGAACTGCCGCCCATCGACCGCCGGGTACTGCTGAGCAGCGGCGAACGAGCCGGAGGCCAGAGCGACAGCCAGCAGTGAGGTCAGGGCAATGAATGGCGTCATCCGAATCACGATGCGCGGCCCTTGTGATGTGGCGGAAGGGAAAAAGACGGGAACGATTGGGGACGTGGAGTCGGGAAACGCAGCGAGTCATTTAGAGGGCATATCAAAACCTGTTTTTGCCTCGAACAACTAGCCCGACGCGCAAGCGAGGGCTGGGCATTCGATGATGGTGAAGCCCTCGCTTGTGCGTCGGGCTAGTTTTGAAATGCCCTCTCATGACAAATGACTTCTGCAACTCAACCGCTCGACGCATCGGCCCGGCTGATGTGACTCAGGCCGGGTCGATGTTCGAGACGGGTCGCGTCACCGTCAGTTGTTCACTGGGTCACTGTTGACCGGGCGGACAGTAGGCTCCACCGGCAGCGCCACCGGCGTTCCAAGCGGGGTTGGACAGCTCGCCGGGTGAGTAGACCGGATGCTTCTCGGTGTACTCGATGTAGCGAACAGGCTGAGGCAGGCTGAGGCCAGGTTCGTGCTTCACGTCGATCAGCACCGAATCAACCGGCTTGGGCAGATTCTGGCTGGTCCGATTGCGAACCGTGTGCTGTTGCAGGCTGGCCGGTCCACCGTAGGGCAGGTGAGTCGGGCCAGCCAATCCGATGGGCGTGCCGGTGATGGGCATCCCCCACGACTGCATGTTCATTCCGGCGATCGGCTGACCGGGCATTCCCGATCCGGCCATCATCATCGCACCGGGGATGCCTGGAGCACCTTGACCGGCAGGACCGATCGGCAGCGGTGGTAGCATCTCGCCCTGTTCGCCATCGACCGAGCGATAACCCACTTGTTCGAGTCCATCGGGGCCAACTCCGGCCATCGGCCTGCTACCGGGTTGACCGGGCATTTCGAGGTCCATGTTGCCGATTCGCAAGACGGCCATGATCGTGCCGCGTTTGTCGGCCTCTTGAATCGGATCAACACCGGGATCGAGGCGTGTCGAGACGAGCGTCTCGACGTTGGCGATGGCCAGCTCTTGATACCGTGCATCGGGTAGATAGATGACCTTGGTGACAAAGTTGTTGCTCTGGATTTGGTCGAGGTCTTCTTCCGTCATTTGCAGCGGGACGCTGTTGTGCGACAGATAGGCTTCGGTGTTCGGATGACCGGGGTAGACCATCAACGTCGGGTAGAGAGCCAAGCCCTCACGACCGGGAACGTTGGTGACCTTCAACCGATACGTGGCTCCTTGGAAGAAGTTGTACCGGGCGGGAGCGACCAGTTGGTTCTCGGCATATCCTCCGGGAATCTGCCAGCCGATGTGCATCCCATCGGGGCCGACGAACCGCACCTGAGTGGTACTCGGAGCCATCGGGCGTCCGCCCATCATGCCACCGGGGCCACCCATCATGCCGCCGGGACCACCGGCCATGCCGACCATTCCGGGCATAACACCGGGGCCGGGGCCGTCCACCATCGGACCGGGGCGCTGCATCATGGCAGCGGGTGGAGCGTGATACTCACCCTTACCCGTGTGTTGGTTTCCATCCATGGCGCAGCCGACGCATACGACGACGACTGTGCCTAACGCCAGAAAGTAACACTTCATCGCGACCCCTCTCGGTAACAGGCTCCGCGACTCCACGCGTGGCCCGGTGGCGAACACTCGCCAACCATTAGCCTCGCGTCTGAATCGGCCGTCCTTGCCGAATTCCGTTTGAACAGCCTTGTGACACGAATCTCAGTCGACCGACGCGACGCCTCACAGCTAGAATGCCGCCCGTTGTGAGTGGCCGATTCGGCTGAAACTCGCGTTCCACCGTCGTTCCACCCGCACCGAACGTCCTGCCAACAGTGGCAACACCACGCGGTCTGTTCTCTTTTCGGAAGGATGCCCGTTGTATCTTTGGCAAATCCGTCACATTCCGATCCGTAGGCAAAGTTTCTACAGATTCCCAGTTCGACTCGGGCTGCTCCTGCTGTTGGCGGGACTGACAAGCGTGCTGACGCGCCCGGCGGTCGGTCAGGGCGACGCGAAGCCTGCCGCCGAAGCCAAGTCCGCGAAGGACTCCAAGACCAGCGTTTCGGCGGATCAAGCGGCCGCAACCGCCTTCATGGCGAAAGTGCATGACGCGTTGAAGAGCCATCCCTCTGTGCGAGCCGACATCGAGCAAACCGTCACCATCGGCAGCCAACCCTTCCGAGCGACCGGTCGCTACCTGACCAGTGGTTCCAAGCTGCGACTCGAATACCTCATCAAGCCCAACGAAGGGGCCGACGGAAGCCTGATCGAAGTCTGCGATGGCAAGCAGTTGTGGAGTCAGGTCACGCTGAACGGCGTGAAACGTGTCACGCACCGCGATGTCGAACAGATCAAAGCGGCGGTGTCCTCCACCAAGAATATTTCGGACGCGGTCGTCACTGCCGAATTGGGCTTGGGCGGGCTGACCGCACTCCTCGCGTCGCTCGAACGAACAATGATCTTCGAGGCGATGAAGGAAGGAACCGGCGAAGGTCAAACGCAAACCGTCGTTCAAGGACAGTGGAAGGCCGATGTCTCCAGCCGTTGGCGGCGACGCCCGGAAGACCCGCTCCCGCCGTACATTCCCGATCTCGTTCGAGTCATCGTCGATTCACGCACGCTGTTCCCGGAACGGATCATCTATCTCAAGAAGCAGACGGAGAAGGAGAAGACAGAGAAAGAGAAGGCGGAACAGGATCCCGCCACGAAGGACAAGTCGGCCAAGGATGCTCCCGCGAAGGACAGTCCCACTAAAACGAAGAAGGGCTACCGAGCCATCGTCAGCCTGACGTTCCAAAACGTGCAGCTCGACGCTTCGATCGACGAGCAAGAGTTCACGTTCGTCCCGCCTGAAGATGTCGTCCCCGAAGACATCACCCGCCAGTACCTCGACCGCATTACGAAGAGCAACGAAGCGGAAACCGCCGCTCCCGCCTCAAAGCCCAAGGCCAAATAGGTCATGGCGAGCCGGGTGCCGTAAGGCCAATGGCACTCACTTTGCCCGCAAAGTAGCAGGCACATTCCATGTGCCGTCCGCTTGTCGCCGGTTACGGCACATGGAATGTGCCTACTACTGTCTAAAGTGAGTGCCATTGTCCGTAAGGCCCCGGGTTGTTCGTCGCGCGTCCGGCTCCCAACTCCAAAGATTCGTTTATGCCTCGCGCGGCCAAGAGTGAGTGGTTTCCGAGCGGGGCGGCGTAAGCCCCCCGGTTCTTCCAAAGAGGGCTTACGCCCAAGAACCGGGGGGCTGACGCCGCCCCGCTCGGATGTCTCACCACTGACCGCGTGAGGTATGACGTGCGTGCGACTTCCTCGCGCGCGACTGGCCAGCAGTATTGCAGCCACGAGCAGGCCGGTCCCCCACGTTCGCGACCACTCGCGATCCGCCAGCCATGCGGGACACGCGGCGGATGATGAGACCGCGAGACACGCACACGCGGCGGCGAAGCACAGCACCGGCAGCGTGAACCGCGTGCCGCAGTAGTTGCCCGTCCCCATGACCAGAACCAACACGTAAGCCACCAGTTGCGGCGTCTCCAGTTGGAGACCTCTGAGTTCGCTCCCTTGCAGCCAGAGTGAGAGGACTGGCCAGCCCAGCACGAGCAGCAGCGGGACTTGAATGAACCACGTCCAGACGCGTGCCCCCGGTCGTCTCGAACCGAGAACCGCAATCGCGGGACACAGGGCAAGCACCGCAGAGCCGTACCACAGATGATCCGCCAAGGATTTCGAGGCCACTCGCAAACCAAGGTCACTCACCCACGAGACCGCCCAAGCGACGAACGCGATCACCGCCCACGTCCATGCCGAATGGAGAGTCGTCGCGCGAAGTTTACGTCGCGCGGAGAAGAGGACTTGCCCCACCAGCGCGAGTCCGATCGAGACAACAATGACGGTGATCGCGGTCAGGGGAATTGTTCCGTGTGGGAGTCTCTCACCAATGGGGAGCTTTGTTTCACCGCGTGGGCAACGCTGTCGGGTGCGTGGAGTCGTCGGAACGCATCGTCGTGAGAACAACCCGCTCCTGCCGCTGCGTTCCGAAGACTCCACGCACCCGACGTCGACACTCGGACATCAATGAGGCACAGCCCAGAAGCGAAACAATCTGGGCTGCGGGCGAATTCACTCCGGGCAACCGATACAGGCGGCAGGTTGTCTCACAGTCCCCGCATCTTTTCAAATCGAAATCGTTTGACTGAGTGGAATAGCTTGCCCTGTCCGAAAACTTAGGCAGTGACGCAAACCTTGTGTCCAAGGATATGTCGAGGCCACCTGACAAGGTGTCCGGCTGAGTACTCGACAGTCCCTCACGTTCCACGGCCCCGCTTCTGTAGGAGAGACGAAGATGAAATTTGTATGGATGACCGCCGCGCTGGTTTGTTTTGCCAGCATCAACAGCGCCGATGCCGGCCTGTTCCACCACCGCAGCAACGGCTGTGGCTGTGCCCCCGCTTCGTGTGCCGCTCCAGCTCCGAGCTGTGCTGCTCCCGCTGCGTGTGCTCCGAGCTGTGCCGCTCCTGTCGCGACCTGTGCCCCAGCTTGCAACTCGGGTTGCAATAGCTGCTGCAAGAAGTCGCACTGCTTCAAGATGCCTAAGCTCTGCTTGCCCAAGATTCGTTGCTGCAAGGTTCGTTGCTGCAAGGTTCGCAAGAGCTGCTGCAACACGGGTTGCTCGACCGGTTGTGCTCCAACCTGTGCCGCTCCAGCCGCGTGTGCTCCGACCTGTGCCGCTCCAGCGGCTTGTGGCCCAACCTGTGCCGCTCCAGCCGCTTGCTGCCGCTGAGCTGTCACGCACCGCTCACCCGGTGCGAGGGTTTGAATTGGTTTGAAGTTGATGATGACGATGGAGTGACCGTAACCCGTCCGCGAGGACAGTCGACAGAATCGTGATGGGACGCGGAAACGTGAGGCAACGTCTGGGGGAGGCAACTCCCCCAGACAAGTCTCTCGCAACGACTGCTGACTCGAAGAGTTCGCTCTTGCCCGGCGAGACGACTCCAACTTGTGGCCCGCAAGCCGCGAACGATGCTCGTCCCGCAAAGTTGGTAGCCAATGCCTTCGACCGACGGCCGCAATACAACGGGCTGTCAACGCAACTCTGACGCAACATGAGAGGTGGCGGACCCAAATGGGACCGACGCCTTCTCGTGCTTCTTTGACGTTGCCGAGTGACGCAGGCGAGCCGCGTGCCGGAAATATCTTCATGGGATCTGCGAACGCGATTGACCCTTGGCCAACAAAAAACGAGCGGATAAACCTCGATGAGCGGCCTGCTTAGGATCTGCCCAAGTCTTAGTCCGCATTTCAAAACTAGCCCGACGCGCGAGCGAGGGCTGGACGTTCGATGAGTACGAAGCCCTCGCTCGCGCGTCGGGCTAGTCAATGATCGTGCTCAACCCGGCTTAGACCAGCAGATCCGTGACGATCTCACCACCGGGAACGACTCGATAGGGCCGTTGGAACTGGTCGAAGATCTCGGTCTCGGGAGCAATTCCCAACGCGTGGTAGATCGTCGAGATGATGTCGCCAGGGACGAGCGGATGAGTGGCGGGGAAGGCTCCCGTGCTGTCGCTGGTGCCGTAGATCAGTCCGCATTGGAAACCGCCGCCGGTCAGCATCAGGCTGTAGCAGAAGTTCCAGTGGTCGCGACCCCCTTGGTTGCCGTTCACTTTCGGAGTCCGTCCGAAATCGCCCAGCACGGCGATCAGCGTACGGTCGAGCATTCCTCGCGCGGACAGATCATCGACCAAGCTGGCATAAGCGGCGTCGAGTTGCGGCAGCAGCGTCGTCTTGAGCTTTTCAAAATTGCCGCCGTGCGTGTCCCACGTCGCGTTGGCATCCGGTGCCCATGAGATCGTGACGACGCGCGTTCCCGCCTCGATCAGCCGTCGCGCGAGCAGCGCACTCTGCCCATAAATGTTCCGGCCGTAGCTGTCTCGCAGCGAGGCCGCTTCGTCTGACAGCCGGAACGCGCGTTGAGTCTCTTCCGACGAGAGAATGTCCAGCGCCCGGCCCTGCATCTGCGACATCTCGACCGCCGCCGAACGGACTTCACCACGAGCCGCCCCAGTCGCTTCAAACAACTGACGGCGCAATGCCAATCGGTTCGTTGTGACTTCGGTTTGCAATGTCAATTCGGGGACGCGGAAGTCGGCCGCGTTCGGGTCGTGCAGCACGAACAGCGGATCGTAGGAGTGACCCAAAAAACCGCCGAAGAAGCCGGGTTGAGGTGGTCCGCCCGCTCCTTCTTTCGTGATGTACGGCAGCGTCACTTGAGGCAACACGGTCGGAGCGGTCGGTCGCAACTTGGCCATGATCCCGCCGAGACTCGGGTGGTCTGTGGACTTCGTTCCGCCACCCTGTTCGCCACGATCATGACCGGTCAACGACGCATAGACCGCCGCCGCGTGTGAGTTGTTGACGGTGTGATTCATGGACCGGACGACGGTCGCCAAGTGCATCTGCCTCGCCATGCGTGGCAGATGCTCGCACATCTGGTAGCCGGGCAGTGAAGTCGCAATCGGCTGGAACTCACCGCGAATCCCCTCACCGGCGTTGGGCTTCATGTCCCACATGTCGAGATGACTGGGACCGCCGTTCAGAAACAGCAGGATGACGTTGTCGGCGCGCGGACGGAGACGGCTGCGGTCGGCCGTCGCTTCGTTCGCCAAGAGCCTTGGCAACGACAGCCCCATCCCAGCCAAACCGAGACTCCCCACTTGTAATACCCGGCGGCGTGAGACTGCCTCGCGACACGCGGCTTGTTCGATGTTTGAGTGTGTCATAGTGAAATCCTTGATGAGCGAACTCGACAACACCACAAGGGATACCTCACGATTCGACCAGCGGCAATCCCAGCGAGTGCGTGAGTCTGGGCGTCAGCCCTCATGTTGCTTTCCGAGCGGGGGACGTGAGTCCCCTGGCTCCGTGTTGAGCGAAGTATCGGCGCAGTAACAATTGTCGCCTTTCGCTCCGCGAAAGGACGTTCTTTCGCGGAGCGAAAGACGACACTCATTTGATGCGCCAATCCTAAGCGAGGGCTGACGCCCAAGAGCCAGGGGACTCACGTCCCCCGCTCAGAACGTCATCGGCCTCATTGCTGGCCACGACAACTCACAACGACAACTCACAACGACATCCCATAACGGCGACTCGCGTTGGTCGCTCGGGGTTGAGTATGCTGCCGCCGCGTGAAGAAACACTGTTGTTGAGAAAGTCCGCTGCGAAGAGTGTCTCTCGGGAGTCGATCATGGTTGCTCGTCGAATCGTTTCTGCGTGCTGTGTCGTGGGACTGGCGGTCGCGCTGGTGGTGATCTCGTCTCCAACAGGCTTTGCTCAGGGAAATGCTGCGAAGGTGAAGCCGACTCCCAAAGCGAAGCCAGTGCCGCGCGGCAAGGGCGCTCCGGCCGAGGCTGTTCCCGGCGTGCGCGACTACTCGTCGAAGAATTTTCTGTTGCATACCGATCTCGCCGCAGATGACGCCAAGGAACTGCTGACTCGATTGGAGACGATGCTGATCCTCGTGTCGCGTTATTTCGGGAAGCCCAACCCGCAGACGATTGAGATGAACGTAGTTCAGGATCAGAGCGTTTGGCCGAACGGTTCGATTCATCCGGATGCGATTGCGAGCATCGAAGGGAAGGCGGGGATCACGCTCAGCCTGACGATGGGTCAACGGAATGTCCTCGGGCAAACTCGCATCACGGCGGCGAAGTCGATCGTCTGGGCCGTCGCGGATCGAGGGACTCCGCAGCACGAGGCCGTTCACGCCTATTGTCATCAAGTGTTCGGTCGCACCGGCCCGACGTGGTACGCCGAAGGGATGGCCGAGATCGGCCAGTACTGGCGTGAGAAGGATGAGAGCGTCCGCATTCACGACGGCGTGTTGCAGTACCTCAAGTCCGAAGAGCCGAAGGAACTGACCGAGATCACCGCGCCCGGCCAACGCACCGGCGATAGCTGGCAGAACTATGCGTGGCGGTGGGCGCTGTGCCATCTGCTGGCGGGAAACACCAATTATCGAGACCGCTTCAAGCCGCTCGGCCTCGCGCTGCTGAACGATCAGCGGACGAGTTTTGAAGACGTGTATGGTCCGATGGCGAAGGAGATCTCGTTTGAATACGACTTCTTCCTGAAGCATCTCGATCAGGGTTACCGCGTCGATCTGTGCAGTTGGGATTGGAAGACGAAGTTCACGCGCGTGAAGGGATCGTCGCTGACGACCGCCAAGATCGAGGCGGCTCGCGGTTGGCAGGCGTCGCGCGTGCTGGTCAAAACGGGCGACAAGCTGACTTTCACAACGACCGGCGAATGGACGTTGGCGAAGGACGCGAGCAAGGTCTCCGCCGAGGGGCAAGACGATGGCAAGGGGAAGCTCGTCGGGATCCTGTTCAGCGACTACCGTCTGTCCGAGCCGTTCGAGCTGGGGGCGTCCAGCAATTGGGAGTCACCCGGTGACGGCAATCTATTCCTGCGCTGCCGCGATGACTGGGGTTCGCTCGGCGACAACAGCGGCACCGTCACGGTGAAATTCAAGCTGGCGGAGTAGACGACGCGGACGCTCAATGCCTTGTACTACTAGGTCTCGAAATGTTGTCGTGCAGCGCGCAATGGGTTCGCCTGAAAGTAGCCTTCATCGCTCTGCGTGAAGGAAGCTGATCGCGAGTTTGATACGGATTGGCGAGGTCATCGGCCTACTCTCAATCGGCTACCTTCACGCGGAGCGATGAAGGCTACCTGGGTTGCGGCACAGCCGCGCTAGTGAACCGCGCGGGCAACAATGAGAGGTTCGGGGCGAGCCGTGTACCGTAAGACCACGGGTTTCCTGCAACAAATCAGAACCCGCAGTTTTACGGCGTGCGGCTCGCCAAGACTGAACTCGTGACCGCGTGAAATAGAAACGACAGGAAGTCACCATCGAGCGAGTACCAACCGATGACGTTCGTGGACGCGATCAACGTGTTGGAAGTCTTCTGGTGGACCGGTTGCGGCATCGTGGTTTTGGCGAAGACGCTGCGGGCTGGTGGCGATCATCGCGGTCGAGGCTATGTGTTGGCTGCGACCTTCGTGCTGTTCGGTCTGTCCGACGTGGTCGAACTCCAGACGGGTGCATGGTGGAGGCCGTGGTGGCTGCTGGCTTGGAAGGCCGCGTGCATTGCCGTGCTGGTCTCCGCCGCAATCCAGTGGCGGCGAGGGAGAACCCGGCCGTAGCACGGACGACTCGCCGAAAGTCGCCCTGTCGCTCCGCGACAGGAGGCGCGATCAACAAGGGACATCCCGCTCTCGATCCCTCTCGAATCCACAGCAAACGTCGCCGGGATGTTCGCGCTACCTGTCGCGGAGCGACAGGGCTACCTCCAAAGAGCGACGGCAACAGCCGTTCGACTACTTGCCAATCCAAACCCCCTCACACCCGGCCTCTCTCCCCGCAAAGCGGGGCGAGGGGAGACAGGCGAGCCGCCTGCTCTACGGTTCGGCGACGGGCTTTGAGTTCAGCGAGAGTCTTTGCGGCGACGGCGTTTGCTGCGGGCTTTCTTTTCGTTGAAGGCCGCCCAGCCGGACTTCTTCTTGGGCGCGGCCGAGCCGTCACTCGCAGGCTCACCTGATGTGGCTTCGTCGTCGGCGGTCGCATCCGTTTCCAGTGCGTCGTCAGCAGAGTCATCGTCGTCCATGTCATCATCGGTCAGATCGTCATCGACTGGCTGAGTGTGCTGTGGCGCGGGATTGAGTGGCACGGCGTCGCGTTGACTCGACTGACCGCGTCGCGGCCAGCCCCAGCCACCGCGACGATTCCCTTGCCGCTTTCGCTCTTCGCGCTGCTCTTCCGTCAGCAAGGATTCATCGAGACTCGCCTCATCAATGCCGATCTCATCCGAAGCGACTTCATCGAGCGTGGAGTCCTCCCGGCGAGTCGATTTGTATTCGGTTCGTTCTGTTGCCAGGCGCTCGCTGCGTTCGCGGGCGAGTCGTTCTCGTTCCTGCTTTTCACGCAGCAGACGCTCACTCAACAGCCGCTCACGTTCGAGTCGTTCGCGTTCGAGTCGTTCGGAGTTCATCCGGACTCGCTCCGTTTCCAATCGAACACGCTCGCGCTCCGCCTCCGTGCGCGACCCCTCGCGTTCGGCGCGCTGCAACGCTTCACGGTCTTGAGCTTCTCGCTCGCGTTCCCGGTTGAGCCGCTCTTGCCGCTTGAGTTCCTGCTGCTGGTGATCCTGTTCTTCACTGAGCAAACGCTCGCGGTCAACGCGATCTCGCTCGAACCGCTCCCGTTCGATTCGCTCCCGCTCGACTCGGTCGGATTCGAGACGCGAGCGATCCCGTTCCAATCGAATCCGCGCGCGATCCGCTTCCGCGCGCGAGGCGTTCCATTCGGACTGAGCGTGAGTCTCACGATCTCGTTCGAGCTGTGCTTGTCGCTCTATCTCCAATTCAGACTGCTGGCGTTGAAGTCGTTCTCGCAGTTCCTGCTCGCGCGTCTGACGGTCTCGTTCCACTTCGACGCGCGCGATCCGTTCGCGGGTGTCTGACGAAGTCATTGAGGTTGAAGCGGTCGTGCGGGAGGAATCCACGGCTTGGCGGGTCGTCACGGATTTTGAAGTGTCCGTTCGCGACGAGAACTGTTCGATCTCCCGCTCCCACTCGGAGAGCTTCGAGGCATTCGCACTCTCGTCGAGTTCGGACGCTTGGGAAGACCGAGCTTGGCTCAGCGTAAAGACTGAACTGTCGGAGCGGCTTCGAGTCTGTCGCTCACGATTGGCATCGCCACGGTCGGACTCATCGTCATCGGCGGCTTGTTCCGGATCGAGCGTGTCGAGAACGTGTTCCGTGTCGCTCTGTTCACGCAGCAGCGCGGCATCGTTGACGACGGTGTCACGAGAAAATTTGCCCGTAGTGCGCTGGCGTGCAGTCCACGATTGCAACGTGGTGGCTTGCGACAGTTGCCTCGAATGGAGTTCGTCCTCACTGAGTGGGACGGGAACGGGCGGCGGAACCGATGCGTAAGGGTCGCGACGATAGAGAACCGAAGCCGCCACCGATCCGGCATCGCGACCGGTGGCGGCAATCTCGTCACGCAAGTCGGCCTGTCGTTCTTGCTCTTCAAACTGGCGCAAGGATTCCTCGACAGAGACGTGCGATCGGTGTTCGACTGCCGCAAATGAGGGACTGGATGCGCGGAGGGTTCTTTGCCGCGCGAGCCGTTTGATGCGGCGATCTCCCAACGTGAAGGCGAGCAACGTCACGAGCAGTGCCAGTCCCATCGCGGTCACCACGCCGACCATGTACGGGAGAATGGCATCGGTCGGCGGGACCGAATCGGCCAAACGAAACGGTGCGAGCGTGGTGGCGATCAACGTCGGTGCGACGTGAAAGCCGCCTCGCGACGGATAGGCTTCACGCTTGAAGAAGTAGCCGGTCACTCGAACCGGCCTGCGAATATCTTCGCCCGGTGTCAGCGTGTGCGGCAGTCGCGTGCAGACGACTCGGTAAGGATGCGGCTGCGAGTCGCCCGTAAAGATCCACGCTTCGTACAGCGTGGTGAGACCCAAGTCGTTGGGACCGGCGTCAAATTCGTAGAGCCGCCACAGGTCGCCTTGAATCGTGAGCGGTTCACCACGGAAGCGATCCGGCTCGGTCATCAGGTTGACATACTGCGTCTCGGTCGTGGACGCGAGTTCCAACTCGTCCGGCGCGACGCGCTGAACGTGCCCGAGCATCCGGTAGTACGCATCGGACTCGTCGCGCCGAATGCCGACCGTGTTGTCACGCACGGACGCGAGAACTCGCTTGTTGAACCGCGTGTTGCGGCGAGCCTCCGCCCGCGCGCGCGCGGCCGCGTCGGCCGCCCATTCCTCTCCCCGCTCGGCTTGCTCATCGAGCCACTCGCGCGAACGCTCGACCGGCAGTTCAAATCGTTCCGGCAAAGTTCCGTCCGAGGGGGCAATGGTGACGTCATCCGCTCTCAACGCACGCTCATCCTCTTGGCGGATGTTGAAATCGACATTGAAGTCGGTGTCGCGCGGCTGGCTGCGGGTTCGACCTGCCGGAGCCTCAGGCTTCTTAGCGGGGTCCGTGAAAATCACGTTCACGACCAGCACCAACATTGCAATCAGCACGAAGAACGACAGCGTTCGCTGTTGAGCGCGACGACTGGAGTGAGCTGGCGTAGATTGCGAGGTCTCGAATCGCATTACAGACCCGGCCGAGAGGAGATGGGAGGTTCAGGGAGCCACGGCATCCAAACCGTCAGCCAACCCGCGCGGCACAGTTTATCAGCTCTCGCCATTCTCACAACGCGAGCATTACCACGAGGGGCCGATCTGGAATGGTTGTCTGCAAAGTATGGGAAGAGCCGCCTCCGTACTTTCAGGCCACAAAGGTGAAATATATTGAGGCTCGACGGTGTTAGAACTCATCCAGCATTCAGAACAAGATGGTCTCAACAAGGCGAATGGCGTTGGTTGCAATCCTCCGCGCGGGCGATAACATACCCGCCGACTTGGGTGCTTGAGGCGTGTTGCTTCGAGAGAATAGGGAAGACGGTTTGAATCCGTCGCGGTCCCGCCGCTGTATCCGGGGACGAACGCCGCAC
>JAYSQC010000551.1:0-18607 GCA_043721755.1 Schlesneria sp. | reverse complement strand
CTCCAAGGCGAGGGGCGAGGGGACAAGGCGAAGGCGGAAGAGAAAGCATCACTTCGTAATCGTCTCATCCAGATTGATGAGCAGGTTGGCGATCATTGTCCAGGCGGCGTACTCGGCGGGTTCGAGGTTCATGTTGCGGGGTGAGTCTCCATACGCGAGCAGCTTCTCGGCGGCGGGCTTGTCGGCTTGGAAGGTGGCCAACTGCTTCTGCAACGTGCGTTGAAGGACTTCGAGTTCCTTGGCCGTTGGCGGGCGGGCCGTGGTCCAGCGGAAGCCGAAGGTGAGACGCGACTCGGGGGTCGAACCGCCTTCCGTCAGCATGCGTTCGGCCAAGCGGCGGGCCGCTTCGACGTATTGCTTGTCGTTCATCAGGGCCAACGCCTGAAGCGGCGTGTTGGTGCGAGGCCGTCGGACGGTGCAGTTCTCTCGTGACGGGGCGTCAAACGTGGCCATCGACGGCGGCGGTGACGTGCGCTTCCAGAACGTGTACATGCTACGGCGGTAGAGGCTCTCGCCCGCGTCCTGCTTGAACTCGCGCGTGTTGCTGCCGACGAAGGCGACAGCCTCCCAGACGCCCTCGGGCTGGTAAGGCTTCACGCTCTTGCCGCCCGAGCGTTCGACGAGCAGACCGCTCATCGCGAGGACCGAATCGCGGATGACTTCGGCTTCGAGACGGAAGCGCGGGCCTCGGGCCAACAACTGATTGTCGGGATCGCGGGCGAGCAGCGTTGGCGAGACATTGGCCGACTGGCGGTACGTCCCCGACATGACCATCAGCTTGTGCATCTGCTTCACGTTCCAGCCGGTGCGGATGAACTCCGTGGAGAGCCAGTCGAGCAATTCAGGATGCGTCGGCCAGGTCCCTTGCGCCCCGAAGTCTTCCGCCGTCTTGACGATTCCGTTGCCGAAGAACTGCTGCCAGTAACGGTTCACGATGACTCGCGAGGTGAGCGGATGGTTCGGCGCGGTGAGCCACTTCGCCAGTCCAAGCCGGTTGTTCGGCACGCCCTCGGGAAGCGGAGGCAGAGCAGACGGTACGCCGCGTTCGACCTTCTCGCCCTTCTTGTCGTAGGCCCCTCGGATCAGGACGAAAGTTTCGCGCGGTTGGGCCAGGTCTTCCGAGATCATCGTCGCGGGGATGGCTCCGTCGAGATCCTTCTTCTGCTTCTCGACATCGGCGAGCTTGGTGTCGAGGGCGGCGAAGGCCGCTCGCGTGCCGGTGTTGATCGACTGGAGGAAGTAGTCGCGAAGTTGTTTGGATTGGTCGGGGTTTCGTTTCGCAGCCTCGATCTTCAGAGCCGCTTGAATAGGTGCGGGAAGCGTCGTTTTGGGAGTCGGCAGCTCGGAATCTTCCCAAGCCAGTTGGGAGTTGAACTCGGTCGAAACCGGCGTCGAGCGAGTGACCACACCCGCCTTGTCCCAGTAGACGGTGCCGCCTGATTGCGTAAAGGCCCAGCCGTTCAAAGACGATCCCGCCTTCAGGCCCACGTCGGCAATGTTCACTTCCAGAAGAACCCACTCGCCCGTCTTGGGCAACGCGCCGCCGAGTCGCTTCGCCGGAGTGTTCTTCGCCCCGAAGGCGATCGCGTCCTCGTCGCCCCAATTCATACGATGCTCCCACGCGCCGTCGTTGAACTGCATCATGACGGCCTTCGGCGGATTGGCCGGGTCGAGATAGACGTAAGCGAACAGGACATCGCCCTCACCCAACTTCAGGCCGGGGTTGGCTCCGGTGAAGAAGTGCTGTGAGAGTCCCGGTGCCGTGCGGGTTGAAGACTTCTCACCGCTGAGGACCGGCCCCTCAGTCTTCGTCACGAACTTCCAAGGTGTGTCTCCTTGCAGGTTGGTTCCGGGGGGAAACTTGTCGTCGTCGAACCAGACGAATTCCTGTCGAGTGACCGAGAGAGCGTCGGCGGGAATTTCGGCTCCGACGAGTGGATCGACGTACTCCATCTTGGCGAGTTCGTCTGTGATCGACTTCCGCAGTGCGGCGAGTTCATCGTCGTGCTGCTTCATTTTCGCAGTCTGCTCGGATGTCGGGAGCTTTAAGGTCGGAGCGGGCAACAGGGCGTTGCCGTCCATCGCCGCATCACTCATCGAATAGAAGTATGAGTAGAGTGAATAGAACTCCTTCTGCGAGATCGGATCGAACTTGTGCGTGTGGCAGACGGCACATTGCAGCGTCAGGCCGAGGAACACGGTCGAGAGGGCCTCGGTTCGATCCACGGCGTACCGCACGAGAACTTCGTCGTTGATCGAGCCCCCCTCGCTGGTCGTGACGTTGCAGCGGTTGAAGCCCGACGCGACCCTCTGCTCGACACTTGCGTTCGGAATCTGGTCGCCCGCGAGCTGCTCGATGGTGAACTGGTCGAACGGCTTGTTCTGGTTGAAGGCGTTGATAACGTACTCGCGATACGGCCAGAGGGACCGCTCGTTGTCGAGATGCAGTCCGTGCGTGTCTCCGTAGCGGGCGGCATCCAGCCAGATGCGGCCCTGATGCTCACCGTAGCGCGGCGACTGAAGCAGGCGGTCAACCACCCGCTCGTAAGCCTCGGGCGATGCGTCGGCGAGGAAGGCATCGACTTCTGCGGGTGTCGGAGGAAGGCCGGTCAGATCGAGAGTCGCTCGGCGGATCAGCGTGATCTTGTCCGCTTCGGCAGACGGTTCGAGGCCCACTTGTTCGAGCTTCGCCAACACAAAGTTGTCGATCGGGTTTTTCACATTGCCAGCAAACTTCGTGACCGGCGGCTCGCGACGTTCTGCCGCGAGGAACGACCAGTGCCCCTGATACTCGGCTCCCTGCGCGACCCACAACTTCAGCGTCTCGATGTCGTCGGCCGTGAGACTCTTCCCGCTCTCCTTCGGCGGCATCTGCTCGGTCGGATCGGCCGACGTGATCCGCTTGACGAGTTCGCTCGCCGAGAGATCCTTCGGCACGACGGCCGTATGCCCTGACTCCAGCTTCCCCGTCGCACTTTCCAACTTGTCCAGCCGCAATCCGCCACCGACCGTCTTCTGATCGGGGCCATGACACAGAAAACAGTTGTTCGACAGGATCGGCCGCACGTCGCGGTTGAACTCAATCTTCCGATCGGCGGCGCGAATGGAGTTGGAAGTCAGAGCGAACAGACTCGCGAAGACGGCCAACCAAGCACATCGAGACTTGTAGGATGGGCACTCCTGCCCGTCCGGTCTTGGCGATGCGTTCGCCATTGGTGGAGAAGAGCGGACGGGCAGGAGTGCCCATCCTACAAGTCTCGATACCAACGTTCTCACAGACGCGGCACAAACAACGAACCGACTTCGCATCGGAAAGCCCTCGACTAGCAAACGGGAAAAGAATCAGAGGCAGGATCACTCGGCAGGCGGCCCGAACCCCGAGCCGGAGATCAGTATCGACCGATCCCTACGGCGGTGTCAAACCGAGCCGCAGACATGCGTGACACGCACGAAGCCCGGACGAAGGGTCGCACGGATGGCAGCGATTGTCGCGAGACGCTGTGAAGGAACGACGAGCCTCATCAAGTGCAGACGCTCACCGGCTCGATCACATTGGATTTCTCGCGTGTGGACAGAAAGTGCGCTTCGCGAAGCAGCGGTAGCCACGTCGCGCGAATCCAAGGGGCGACTTGGGAACTCAGGCGGAGTCCGACATAATCGCCTCACAGTGAAATGCGTGCTGTGCGACAACTCCCGTGAAGAGCATCATGCCCAAGCGGCTAACCGAGCGGCTCAAGCCCGATTCAATCGACGAGTTCGTCGCGGCGGCATGCGAACGATACAGCGATGGAATCGCGTTGGCAGCGCAAGCTCGCCGGACGGGCGCGATCTACTTGTTCGGTTATTCTGCCGAGATGGTGATGAAGGCTGCTTACTTTCGGGCGATCGGCGTTTCCAATCGAACCCCGTTGGGAATGCGGAGTCATCTCCGGCCAGCGGTAACCCAAGCCAAACAACTCGGAGTGAATTGGCCGAAAGATAATCTGCACTACGTCCAAGGTTGGGCGGAGTTGCTGGTCGTGACTCAAAATAATTTGGTGACTACAAGTCAGCCGCTGCTGGCTTCCGCCTACTCCAACCCCGCGTTCGGTCAACAGGTGACGACGCACGCCACTCTCGTTCAGCATCTCTGGAATGAGTCACTGCGCTATCACAAGAACCGAGCCTACGAGTTTGAACTGCAACGAATGGAAGCCAGCGTGGGCTGGCTGATGACGAATTTGCCACGGTTATGAAGGTCAATGCCATGCCCAGAATTCAAAGTAAACGCAAAACGTGTGCTCACCAGGGTGAGCCTGATCTGATTGCGGTGCTCGCCCGAGAACTGCGAGACCCGAATCCCTTCGGTCAGCCAATAATCGACGAGGAAGTCTTCGCGAAGACGAACCTGATCCGGGTTCTCGTACTGTGGGATCGCTGGTCTGAAATCTCGGAAGAGACGCGCACGGACGTAATTCGCCAAGCCTATCTTCAAGCGGAGGGACCGGAGACTGCCGACCGATTGGTTCTCATCAATGGGCTGACATTCCCCGAGGCATACGACGATGAACTGCTGCCGTTCGAGGTGATCGCCCTCGTTCGCCGTGACGACAAGTACAACGTGACGGACTGCTCCCGAGCCATGATTGAGCAGGGAGCTTCAATCTTGGAGTCTTCCGTCCGTCCGCGGTTGTGGTTCCAAACGTTGGAACAAGCCGAACAATGCGTCGCACGACTCGCATCGAGTCTGCCGGGAAGCGACAACGTTTGGGCGATAACTCAGTCTCTGGCGAGAACCGGGCAACTGGTTCATGCCGGAGCCTGATCGCCTCACACGAGCCAGTCAACACGAGCATCGTGCGGCAGTTCGTCGCACGATCTCAACATCTGATGCAGAGCAATCATTGAGGGAGTCTGTACATGCGAACATGGCGTTTCGGTTGGATGTTGGCCTTGGTCGTCAGTGCGCTGGCGGGCGGTGTCGCGGTTGCTGCCGAGCCAAAACCCAACGTGGTGCTGTTCCTGATCGACGACCTCGGGTGGGCGGACCTCGGGTGTTATGGGAGCAAGTTTCACAAGACGCCGAACCTCGACAAGCTGGCGGCCGAGGGGATGCGGTTCACTCAGGCTTATGCCGCGTGTCCGGTTTGTTCTCCGACGCGGACGGCGGTGTTGACCGGGCGGTATCCGCAGCGGAGCGGCATCACGACGTGGTTGCCCGGTCAGCCGTCGCAGAAGAATCATCGGCTGCTTGCACCCGAAGTGCCGCTCAAGCTGCCCGCCGATGAGATGACGATTGCCGAGGCCCTGAAGCCCGCCGGGTACGTGAGTGCCTCGATCGGCAAATGGCATCTGGGGGGAGCCGGTTCGCTGCCGACCGATCACGGGTTCGACATCAACGTCGCTGGCGATGACGCCGGGACGCCTTACAGCTACTTCGCTCCTTACACAGCGGGAGCGAATGGCAAGAAGAATCGCGGCAAGTCGATCCCCGGCTTGGAGGACGCTCCCGCAGGCGAGTACCTGCCGGATCGCCTTGCCGCCGAAGCTGAAAAATTCATCGACGCCCACAAGGAGCAGCCGTTCTTTTTGTATCTGCCTCACTTCGCCGTTCACACGCCGATGAAGGCGAAGCCCGAGATGATCGCCAAGTACGGCGCGATGCCGAAGGAACCGAACGGCTCGCAACAAAACCCGATCTATGCCGCGATGATGGAGAGCATGGACGAGGCAGTCGGTCGCGTGTTGAAGCGACTCGATGAACATAGGCTCAGCGAACGGACTCTCGTCATCTTCACGTCCGACAACGGTGGCCTTGCGAACGGCAACGGCCAGATCATCGCACCGACCAACAACAGCCCGCTGCGTGACGGCAAGAGCCACCTCTATGAGGGAGGCCTCCGCGTCCCGCTGATCGTCCGTTCGCCGGGCGTCACCAAACCGGGATCGACCAGCGACGCGGTCGTCTCCAGCATCGACTTATTTCCAACGATCCTCGATGCGTGCGGAGTGAAGTCGGATGCGAAGGCCGATGGCCTGAACTTGTCGGCCACTCTGAAAGGTGCGGCATCTCCGGAACGCGACGCCATCTACTGGCACTTCCCGCACTACAACGGCAATGCGGGAGCCAAGCCTGGCGGTGCGATTCGGTCGGGCGATTGGAAGCTGATCGAGTTCTATGAGACCGGGCGGCGCGAGCTGTTCAACCTCGCGAAGGACATGCGCGAGTCGAACAACTTGATCGAACAGAACGCTGACATCGCGAACGACCTGCACGCGAAACTCGTCGCGTGGCGCGAGTCGGTCGGGGCGAAGATGCCGACGCCCAATCCGAGCTACTCGCCCAACGAACAGAAAGACGATGGCTCGGTGATGCTGCACTCCAGCACCGCCGATGTCTTCGGCACGATGCTGCGGTACGAGCCGCTCCCGAACAAGGACACGCTCGGCTTCTGGGTTCGCCAAGAGGACTGGGCTTCGTTCGAGTTCACGATCACCAAGCCGGGCCGCTTCCGTCTGGTGCCGCACGTCGGTTGTGGGACGAGCGGCGGGAGCCTTGTTCATTTCGATGTGACCAATGCGGACAAGTCATCGACGCAGACGTTGCCGCTCACCGTCCCCGCAACAGGCGGCTTCCAAAAATTCGTTCCGCAAGACCTTGGTGAACTGACGCTCACCAAACCGGGCCGCTACACGTTGTCGATTAAGCCGCAGAAGAAAGAGGGCGTTGCGGTCATGGACGTGCGGCGCGTCGAGCTGCGTCCCGTCACGACGGCCATGATGCTGCCGGACCTCAAGCTGCTCGAACCGTTCTGGCGTTCAACGACCGTTCATCGTGAGAGCGTCCTGTTCGTCAAAGAGACCGCCGACAAACCGGCCGACGGAAAACTTCTCTTCCCCGCAACCAAGGTCATCGCCATCCATGCGGCCGACGGATCGAAACGGTTTGAATTGGGACGCGACTTCACCGTGAGCGATGACGGCACGCGACTCGTCCTGACCGAGAAGTCGTCGGTCCCGTTCCTGCGTCAGGACGAACTCTTCCCTCCGAAAGGGAAGCTGCCGTTGTGGTCGGGCGGCGCGGCCGAAGGACCGCAATCGCTGTCACACAAAACAGGCGATCCCGAAACGCACGTCCTGTTCAACAACGGCCACTGGTTCCACGATCGGCAGGTGGAAGTGACGTATGAACGAGCCGCCGCCGACTGGCCCGGCGCGGTCCCTCAGTTCGACGCGAGCAAGTTGCCGAAGACGCTCGCCAAGTTGAAGGCCAAGCACAAGCTGACGATCGGCGTGAGCGGTGACAGCATCACGTTCGGCCTCAATGCGTCGGGCCTCGTCGGCGCGGCTCCCTTCATGCCGATCTATCCCGAGCTGGTCGCGGCCCAACTGCAAGAAACGTTTGGCGGTGAAGTCGCCCTCTTCAATCGGGCCGGCGGCGGCTGGAACATCAACAGCGGCCTGAACGATCTCGACAAACTGATCGAACACAAGCCGGACCTCGTGATCGTCGCCTACGGCATGAACGACGTGGGCTATCGCGATCCCGAGAAGTACAAGGCGGGCGTCGCCAAGCTGATCGAACGCCTCCGCGCCGCGAACCCGGATGTCGAAGTGATCCTCGTCGCGACGATGCTCGGCAACGACCAATGGAAGCACACGCCGCGCGAGATGTTCCCGCTCTACCTCGACGCCCTGAAGTCGCTCGCGGGAACAGAGGGCACGGCATCAAGCGGCATCGCCCTCGCCGACCTCACGTCGCTCTGGACCGAGATGCTGAAGCGGAAGCGCGACAGCGACCTGACCGGCAACGGCGTCAACCATCCCAGCGACTTCGGACATCGAGTCTATGCGTCGGCAATCATGGCGCTGCTTGTCGAAGCAACTCAAGCCAAATAGTTTGAGGCGAGGTTGAGCGAAAGGGGCGGCGTGCCACGGCTTCGGAGTCCTCGGGGAAGGCGTGCGAATGGGAGCCGACTCTCCCTTGGCACTGCTTGGCCCAAGGCCGCCAAGCAATGGCACGTCCAATAAGGTGAGCGGCAGTAGTTGTCATACCGACAAATAGAAGCCTGACGCGCAAGCGAAGCCTAGGATATCGAGCATCCTTCGCTTGCGCGTCAGGCTTCGATGGGTCTGCTTTTTCTTGCCGCTCGCCTAATTGCGACATCATTCGAGCCGGGCCACCCCGCCCACACGTTCAAATAGCCGGCACTAAGAAAATAGGGCGGGCAAGAGTGCCCGTCCTACGTTTTTTCAATCGACGATCAGTTGCAGCGTTTCTTGAATTCGCCGGTGACGGTGTCGATTTCAATCTTGTCGCCGATTTCGACGAAGGCGGAGACTTGGAGTTCGTGCTTGGTGTCCTTGAGGACGGCCGCCTTGGTGATCTTGCCCGAAGTGTCGCCGCGCGTGGCCGGTTCGGTGTATTCGACTTCGCGGATGATGACTTTCGGCAGGACCACGGAGATGGGACGGCCTTCGTAGAACGTCACTTCGCAGACATCCGTCATGTCGTTGCAGAAGTATTTTTCGAGGTCCGAGAGGGTCTCGGCTTCGATCTCGTACTCGGCGTATTCCGAATCCACGAAGACGTGCATCGGCGGGGCGAAGTAGGAATAGGTGCAATCCTTCTTGTCGAGCATCACCCCTTCCAGCTTTTCGTCGGATTTGAAGATCAGTTCCGAAATGCGGCCGGTGAACAGGTTCTTGGCGCGGACCTTGACCACGGCTTGGTTGCGGCCCGACTTGTTGTAGACCGCCTTCAGCACCACGACCGGCGCGTTCTCAACCATGATGACGTTGCCCGACTGAATGTCGCCGGCGATCTTCACACTCATAACTCTGTTCCCATCCTGCCTGTCGAAGTAAAGAAGTCGCATCGGCCGACTGGGGCCAAGATGCGCGGCAATGTGCGGAGGCGGGGCTGCCTCATTTTTCCTGCACGAAGCGGGCGAGATTGTTGGCCAGATCACTCTGCTGGTCAAGCTGGTTGGCCCAGAGTTTGCCGTGCCGCTGAATCGCGGGGCGATTTGCGATGAAACTCTGCCAGGCCGAGGCCATGTTTTCGGTGTTCTTGCCACCGGGATCGTTCCACGCGCGCCAGCAGCACCGCACTGCGTCCGATGCTGAACCCAAGTCATCGCATTCGCAGGGCAATCGCCTTGTTAGGTCGGCGAAATCTGTAGGGTGGGACAAGCGGCGCTTCGCCGCGCCGGCCCACCCTGTTTTCTCGACGTTTACCAATGGTGGGCCGGCGCTCGAAGCGAGCTGGTCCCACCCTACGTTGAAAGCCTTGTCGCATTCGCTGAGGTATCGCGTCAGAAACGCATCCAGCTTGATGAGATGAGTCCCTTCCGTCTGAGGGTAGATTTGCCACACGAAGGGCTGCTCGGCCCACTGCGCGCGAACGAACGAGTCTTCGCCTCGCACGAAATTCACATCGCACGACCAGAGCAAGCGGTCGTAGTTGGCCTGCGACAGAAACGGCAGAGCCTGCACGGTAAGTGACCCGCGACAAAGTTCCGCTCCCGGTAGAAGTGCGGTTCCGGACCAACGGGCAATCTGTTCCGTGGCAGCGCCGGGAGCGGCCAACACGCGCACGGCGGTTGGCCCGTCAGCCCAACATGGAAGCAGTTCTGGAAGCGCCGGGTTGTCGTAACAAAACAGCGAAACACGCAGCTCGTCGTCCGTTCGTGGAGCAACATTCACACTGCGCCAGAACTCCGCTTGAGCAGCGAGATCGAACGCGGCCCGGTCGGATCGCAGGTCACGTTCCCGCAGCAGTCCACCCGTCTTGAGAGTGAAGCCGGGGAAGAAAAAGGTTTTCTTGAGCGGCCATGTCGAGTGAGGCGATGTCAGCCGATGGCAGTCATCCACCCAGCCTTCCGCGCTGAGGTATTCCAAGTTGATCCAGACGGGAGCCACACCTCGTCGAGCCATCGCCGCGACATAAGTGGCCGGAAGTTCACACGCGAAGGCTTCGACAACCACGTCCGCCACATCGGCATCATCCACCACTGGAAAGTCCGACGGCCAACGACGAATCTCAATCGAGTCCATGTGCTGCACGGCGGCATTGGTCGAAACAGCAGGACACAGGCACGCGAAGCTCTCCAGCCGATCAACCCACAGTCGGACACCGGCCTCATGTTCAGCAGCCAATTGCCGAGCCAGCCGCCAGCACGTACCGATGTCTCCCCAGTTATCGACCACCGTGCAGAAGATGTCCCAGCGCCGCATGTTCTTCCCGATTGTTGAGAGCCTCTCGTGGTTGAACAACTTGAGTTTGTGTGGTTGACCTCGTTTAACCGCGTGGGCAACGCCCCGCGCGTCTAGCGACGTTCGAGTCTGTTCCTCATCAACGCGCGGGGCGTTGCCCACGCGGTTAAACGACGCAAGGGAGCAATACTTCATTGGTGAACCACTAGAGCAGAGCCTGCTCCAAGCGCCAGGTGTCGAGCATCAGGTCGGACTTCAGTTTCGCAAGGGCCGCGTGGCGGTAGGCGTCGCCGTCAGGATCGGGAATCTTGCGGCGGATGGCGCGCAGCAGGAGGTTCTTCGGTGTGTGTTCGAGATCGATAAATTCGAGAATCTGCGTCTTGTAGCCGCGCACTTCGAGCAGCTTGGCGCGGAGCGCGTCTGTCGCGAGGGACGCGAACCGGTCACGCAGGATTCCGAAGCCGGTGATTCCCGGCAGCAGGTCTCGGCTCAGCGATCCGTTCAGTTCGTGTTGGCAGCAAGGGACGGCGAGGATCGCGTCGGACTGCCAGCGAATGGCGGTGGCGAGGGCGTCGTCGGTCGCGGTATCGCAGGCGTGGAGCGACACCGTCAGATGCACGGCTCCCGACGGTTCAAAGCTGGCGGGTTGGAAGGACTCGATCCGCCCGACTTCAAACCGCAGCCCTTCACACCGCAACTTCTTCGCGATCTGAGTGCAATCGACGATCACGTCCTCTTTCAAATCGAGGCCCACGATCGAGACCTTTCGGTTGCGAATCGTCGTCAATAAATAATGCAGTGCGAACGTGAGGTAGCTCTTCCCGCAGCCAAAATCGACGACGTTCAACGTTCCTTCGGCAGGCAGGTATTGCAGGATGTCATCGACGAATTCGAGGTAGCGGTTGATCTGGCGAAACTTGTGGTACATCGCCGGTCGAACCTTGCCATCGGGAAGCATCACGCCGACTTCCGTCAGAAACGGGCAGGGCTTGCCGACGGGAATCAAATAATTTTTCTCGCGATTGTGATCGGCAATCGGCTGCGGCGCGAGTGACGATGGTGCGCGCTTCACACGGAGTGGTCCGCGCGGCTTCTTTCTGAGAGTGAAGTCCGCTTCGGCCGTGAAGAGGTGCGCGTCGCCGAATGTCACACCGAACAGCGACTTCGCCCGCAATCGCAACTGATCGGCGGACAAGTTCTCGTGCGTCTCCTGTGGACCAACACGGGCCGACCACTGGTAGGCGGTCTCACCACTGATCTCGATCGGCCGCACTGTCACCTTGGCCGCGTTCCCTTTCGTCGCCTGAAGCGGTTGGCTCAGGATGAGGCGTTGAAACGTGTTGCCGTTCAGGGATTGTGCGAGCAGTGAAACGAGTGAGTCCATCGTGCGGGAGCGTCCAAAAAGGGAACCTGTGATTCGCGGGGGACGGTTTGTACGATGCCGCCCCCTTGATCGAAAGCCCGGAGTCAGGAGTCAGCGACCGATGTCTGAAGGTAGTAGTCCCTCCACAAAACAACCTGAGGGGTTCACCGTGCGTCCCGCGATGGAGACCGATGTCGAGGCACTCGGCTCGTTCATCGCGCCGTTTGTCGAACGCGGACGGCTGCTGCCGCGAACTCATGACGAACTGGAAGACCTCACCGTGGACGGGTTCATCGCCGAGTCGAACGGCCAAATCGTGGGCTTCGCCGCGTTGGAGATTTATTCGTCCAAGCTGGCCGAGTTGAGAAGCCTTGCTGTCTCACCCGATCAGCAGGGACGTGGGATCGGCAAAGCCTTGGTGACGGCCTGCGTGGAGCGTGCGCGACAACGCCATGTGTTTGAAGTGATGGCGATCACGTCGTCCGACGAGTTCTTCCAACGCTGCGGCTTTGACTTCACACTGCCCGGCGAAAAGAAGGCCGTCTTCCTGCAAACGCGCGAGACGTATTGAAGTCCGATTCGCAGAGGGCGGCACACACCAACCCGCAGCGTGAGCAAGGATGTCGCTAGAACGCTTGGTCTTTGAAAGTTGATATGAATGAGTCAAGTTTGGAGAAGCTTTCCAATCACGGCTCGGTTCAAGCTGGGAAGCAACGTCAATCACACGCTGTTTTCGTCTTTCATTCGCGCTCCCCTCCATTCGCGCGGATGAACTTCCGCGCGAATGGAGGGGAGCGCGAATGAAAGACGGCAATCTGGTTTGCGAGCAGCTCAACTCTTCGGTCTGAGGCGGAGCCTCGTTAGGCTTCGCCCTCGCTCACGCCTTTTGAAGTTGCGCTTTTCGCACGCATTTGACCCATTCCCACTGACACTTCTGCGGGATTCTTCCGGGATTCATCTGACAAACAGCGCAACTTCAAAACTCACGCTGCGGGTGGGTGTCCGCCGCTCAAACTTCGTTCAACGCCGTTTTGAGGCATCGCAGGAACGTCTCGATGTCGGCCTCGGTGTTGTAGCCGTGGACGGCCACGCGCAGGCGACCGGCGTGCGACATGATGTGAATGCGGTCGGCTTTCAGACGCTGCGCGAGAGCATCGGCCTTCGGATGCCGAAACGCGAAGATGCCCGCCAGCGCGCAGTCATCGCGCGGCGCGAGCAACTCCACGGGGAGCTTGGCCACTTCGTCCAAACAGGCCAGCGTCAGCGGTCGGGCGACTCGGTCGATGGCCTCCACGCCAACACCGCGCAGGTGCTGCAATGCAGCGCGAATCGCATAGATCGCGGGAAAGTTAGGCATCCCGACCGCAAAGCCCGCCGCGCCGGGGCGGCTGACCGCCTTCTCAAACCGGTTCGCTCCGAAGGCGTCTTCGAGGTGCAGCCACCCACCCGCTGGGACGGTCCAATCGCTAGCGCGCGCCGAGGGGACTCCGACCAAGCCCCCGCCGTGGCTGGCCAAAATCCATTTGTGCGTGCTGCTGACGATCAGGTCCGCGCCCACCAAATTCAGCGGGATGCGGCCGAGTGCCTGAGTCACATCCACCGCAAGCAGCGCGGGCGAATGGCGGCGCACCGTCTCAACCACCGCTGGCAGGCAGATCATGTGCCCGTTGTAGAAGCTGACGAGTGAGACGGTGACGAGCCGCGTTTTCGAGGTGAGCAACTTGGTGAGGTCTTCGACGTGCAAGACACCTTCCCGCGCCCGCCACACGCGCACGGTGGCGGGACAGGTCGGCTGCAACCACGGCGTGATTCCCGCAGGAAAATCGAGATCGTTGATGACGACTTCGTCTCCCTCACGCAATCGCATCGCCAGCGCCGCGAGGTTGAATGCTTCGGAGGAACACGAGCAGATGGCGATCTCGGCCGCGGCCAGTCCATACAACTCCGCGACCAGCGACTTCGTTTCTTCCAGTGCCGCGAAATGTCGCTCGCGACCGTCCATACCGAGCTGCTTGTCACGGAAATACTGCGAGAGAGCCTCGCCCACTTCGACCGGCGGCATCCCTTCGGCCGCCGTGTTCAAGTAGACCATCTCGTCCAGCATGGGAAACGAACGGCGGCGAGACTCAGTGGTGAGCATGATCGTATCTCCGGTCACGCAGTCACGGGCAGGTTACGAATGGCGGATTCAACACCCATTCGCAGCATGAGCGAGGACGCATGTCGCTCGACTCTCGTCCTCGCTCACGCTGCGGGTTGGTGTTGTTCTTGGACAAGTTCAACCTGACTGGCGAACTGCGTGTCTACCAGCGGAAGAGACAGGTGCCCCAAGTCAGCCCGGCACCGAAGCCGCTCATTAAGAGCGTGTCGCCACGATTGAGGCGTCCGGCGCTCAGGGCTTCGTCCAATGCGATCGGAATCGAACCGGCGGACGTGTTGCCGTAGGTCTGCAAGTTGTTGTAGAGCTTCTCGGGAGGGATGGCGAGCTGTTCCGCGACGTTGTTGATGATGCGGATGTTGGCTTGATGCAGCACGTACAAATCCACGTCGCGAGCAGAGAGGCCCGATTTTTGAAGGACGAGTTCCACGCTGTCCGTCACCGCGCGCACGGCCCACTTGAAGACGTTGCGTCCGTCCATTTGCAGATATTGTCGCCCCGCGTCCAAGTCTTCGTGAGTCATCGGGTTCTTCGAGCCACCCGCCTGCCGATCGAGCATCGGGCCGCCACCGCCATCGGAACCGAGCTGGTAGCACATCAAACCCTGATGAGCGTCACCCTTCGTTAGCAGCACCGCTCCGGCTCCGTCACCGAACAGCGGAGCGACCTTCATGTCGAGCGGGTTGACGATGCGGCTGTTGCAGTCGCCGCCAATCACGAGTGCCATCCGGCTGTTGCCCGTCGCCACGAACTGGGCAGCAGTGGCCAGTGCGTAAACGAACCCCGAGCAGGCAGCATGAACATCCATCGCGGGGGCGTCGATCCCCAACGCCTGCTGGACGAGATTGGCCGTCGTCGGACATTGATAGTCGGGCGTGAATGTCCCCACCACGACGAGGTCGATCTCGCGAGCCTCAACCCCCGCGTTCTTCATCGCGCGGCGAGCGGCTTCAATGCAGAGATGGCTCGTGGCCTGTTCGGGCAAGGCGTGGCGTCGCGCGAGGATGCCGGTGCGTTGTTCAATCCACGCCGGATCGAAGCCATAGCGAGATTGAAGGTCGGCGTTCGTGACGGTGTTGTCCGGAACGAACGATCCGGTCGAAAGAACCTGCACTCCCAGAAGCGATCGCGTGCGGCGACTCCAACCGCCGGAAGGTTCCAGCACGGGGTCACTCGCTCCACTCCACTCAGACGATCCGGTCCGGTTCGATTTCACGGCAGGTGGGGCCTCGATACCAGTTGTCATAAGACTGTTTGATCGCGAAACAAGACTGTCAATCATCGGAATCGCATCCTCGACCGACTGTGAACAACAGGGCCACGACGAGCGGCCAGCCGGTACATGACTTCACGATCAACAGGAGTCTCAACGGCAATCAACCGGAAGGCTCCCCAACAACGCGGCGGGAGTATATCGGCGGTCTGTTTCGTACACTAGCGCAGTCTTCCGAAGTTGTTGGGCTTAGGGTTGGAGTTTCCGACTCCTGCCGTGGAACCAAGATGGCTGTGGAGCCAGTACGATTTTGAGTGAGGAATCTTCGACCGTGCCTGTTCATCGCATTCGACTTCTGGGTCCGTGGGAGTTTGTCTGGGAAGGGGTGACTGCGCTGGTTGCCCCCGCTCTCACGATGGGGACAACGGCGATGCCGTGCGATTGGCAAACGCTCTTCGGACCAGTGCCGGGGACGGCGCTAATGTCCAGACGGTTTCATTGTCCCACCAACTTGGAACCGCAAGACCGAGTCTGGTTGGTCTGCTCGGGAGTACGCGGAGCGGGAACGATCCTCCTGAACGACTCGGCACTGGTGGAGTTCGCCGCAAACGGCGAGGCCGTGGAATGTGAGCTGACGGCGATACTGAAGTCCTTCAACATCGTGGGCATTCGCCTGACGGTCACCTCGGTGGGAGTCGGGGATCATCCCGCAGGCTTGTTTGAACCGGTGGCTCTCGAAATTCGCAGCGAGTGACGATGTCACGCCGCTCGTCGATTGGCTGTCGCTGTCGCGACGAAGCCGATGCGGGCCACCTGTGGTTCACGCGGCGAGCCACTGCGTCGGGCGGTCATGCGCAGGCCGAACGGGAAGACTGAGGCGACTCGAATTTCGAGATCAGCTCCTTCGAGGTCTTCTGTTTCGATCTCGGGTGAGCCTGCCAACGGTGGGCAGAATGAAACGTGAATCGTGGCCTCGCGCTGCCCTGAGAAGAACGTCACTCGCATCCAACCTTCGATGACTTCCCCGTCGTCGGTCATCCGCCGTGACATCCATTGCGTGATGTCTTCGCTGGCGTCGCCGTCGGACGACTCGAACACGGCTGGCTCAAACTCAATCGGCTCTGGTTCGAGTGAATCGGGGATCGGCGTTTCAACTAAGGTCGGGAATTGAGGATTGTCGTCTGGGCGGTTCTGTGCGAATGTCGGTGTACGGACCACGGAAGCCACGTCGATCATGGGTGCGTCGATCTCACCCCGCATCTCCGACGCGATCGTTGCCAGTGCGGCCAACCATTGGAACAGAATTACTCCTGCAAGCAGGCCGCTCGTCAGCGGAGCTGACTGAATGGCGAGTGCCAGGCACCAGATCGCCGACACAGCCACTGAAACGCCCACCGGAACCCAGTGGCCGATTTCGCTTGAGACTGTTCGACGCGAATGGGCTTGGAATGCGAGCCATGCCAAGTGCGATGCCACAGCCACGGCGATCATCGAGACGACAGCCAACAACGGCGGGGGCGGGGCGATCCATTCACCGGACAAACAACGCGCGATCAGCACCGCGTCCGAGATCAGCAATGCCGACCAGATTCCCACCGCGAGCGATCGCCTCGCGGGAATCAGTGGAATGCTGGCGCCCGTGTCGCGCGGCGAGTTCAAAGGCAGGCTGCGTTCTGGCATGGAGTCCCTTCCACGCAAAGCGGCAATCGTGACGGATCAAGTTTCAGTCGCGGTTGCCGAGTCGTACCCGAAAAAGAATCGGGGGCCGATGCCCCCGATTCATGATCTCGTCTCTTCCACACCAACCCGCAGCGTGAGCAAGGACGATAAGTCCACACTCCCTCGTTTTTCCCCACACGTCCTCGCTTACGCTGCGGGTTGGCACCGGTTGAAAACTCTCACAAGCCCGCAGCTTTCTTGAGGTCGGCCGCCTTATTCGTGGCCTCCCACGTGAAGTCGGCCTCGTTGCGACCGAAGTGGCCACCGCTCGCCGTCTTCCTGTAAATGGGCCGTCGCAGGTTGAGGTACTCGATAATCCCCAACGGTGTCAATTTGAAGTGTTCGCGGACGAGAGCCACGATCTGGTCTTCGGGGATCTTGTGAGTGCCATTCGTCGCGACGTGAACGCTGACGGGATCGGCCACGCCAATCGCGTAAGCCAGTTGCAACTCGCACTCGTCAGCCAGTCCCGCTGCGACGATGTTCTTGGCGACGTGACGAGCCATGTACGCGGCCGAACGATCCACCTTCGTGGGATCCTTGCCACTGAACGCTCCGCCACCGTGACGGCCCCAGCCGCCGTAAGTATCGACGATGATCTTGCGACCCGTCAGTCCGGTGTCGCCGTGAGGCCCACCGACGACAAAGTTGCCAGTCGGATTGATGTGGTACTTGGTCTTGTCCGAGAGCAGGTTCGCGGGGATCGACTTCTTCACGACGTTCTCAATCACGAAGTCTGAGATGTCGGCTTGCGAGACCTTGTCGTCATGCTGCGTCGAAACGACGACTGCTGAAATTCCCACCGGCTTGTTCTTCGAGTCGTATTCGATCGTGACCTGGCTCTTGGCGTCGGGACGCAGCCAATCGACTTGCAACTGCTGGCGAGCCTCGGTCAGACGGTTGATAATCCGGTGCGCCAGGGCGATCGGCAGCGGCATCAGTTCGGGAGTCTGATTGCAGGCATAGCCGAACATCAAACCCTGATCGCCAGCTCCTTCGCGATCAACGCCCATCGCGATGTCGGGGCTTTGGCTGTGGATGGCAACGAGTACCTTGCAGGTCTCGTGATGGAAGCCCACGTCGTCAAAGGTGTATCCGATGTCCCGCACAACATCGCGAACGACCTGAACGTAGTCGAGCTTGCCCTTGGTGGTGATCTCACCCGACAGCACAACCAAGTCGGTCGTACACAGCGTCTCGCAGGCGACGCGCGAACGAGGATCCTGAGCCAGCAGCGCATCCAGCACGCCATCGGAGATTTGGTCAGCCACCTTGTCAGGGTGGCCCATGCTGACGGACTCGCTGGTGAAGAAATGATTCGACATCTGACAAAACACTCCGTGAAGCTCGCGTCGTTCCAGTGAGTCGATCAATCGAAAAAGGTCTGCCAGCCGGAACGGATCGCCGGGCACCTTTGCATCGGGCGGGATTCTAGGCATCCAAGCAGCAGGTCTCAACCGGTGGTCAGAGATTGTCCGCACCCGCACAACAATCGGAATGGCACCAAACAGACACTGTTTTGCCGAGTCGGTCTGTTTGGATGTTGAGGAACTGGCTCAAAACAACTTCCCGCTTTCTTGGCCTTTCCTCCCTCCCCTCGGCGGGGAGGGCCGGGGAGGGGGGAGGATGGTCCAGTCGATTTGCCACTCGCCCCCCTCCCTGCCGAGGGGAGGGAACAAGAAGGGAAATCGGGAAGTTGTTTTGAGCCGATTCCTTAGAAGTGTCGAGGGCTGTTTGCAGCTCCTAGTCCACGCCGCTTGTTGGCATGAGCCGCAGGATTCCATCCGCGCGGATCGCCATTTTGAGATGAGACAGCCTCCGATGTGGTGGGCTGCTGGAGGCAATCTGCCGACTCTCGTGGTCGAACAACTTTGTCTTGCGGGGTTCATCACTAGCCCGACGCGCCAGCGAGGGCTTCACTTTCGACAACGGTTTGCCCTCGCTGGCGCGTCGGGCT
>JAYSQC010000550.1:0-7956 GCA_043721755.1 Schlesneria sp. | reverse complement strand
GCAAAGCCGTCGCCCGCGAGTTCTATCTCAAGACCACGGACGAACATCACGCCACAGCCGTCGGGGAAGATTGTATGCGTTCCTGTATGCAGAACGGCCCGGAAAGGCTCGGAAACGCCTCGCAAGCGGTTGAGGCCGGAAACGAAGAAACCCCTGTCTTGCAGGGGTTTACATCGACTTGCGTAGTGGTACGAAAAACCGGATTGGACGATATTGAACCCGAACATTTTCGGGCGTTTCAAATTGCAGTGTGGCGGGTCGCGGAACGGGCATGAATCACCTCGCAAGAGACGGAAGGGTGGGTCGAGTGTGAGTGGATTTGTGGCACGCAACAAGCCCGCGTGGGAGGAGCTGGAGAGCCTCGTCAATCAGGCGCGCCGTGCGATGCGCCGGATGACTCCCGAACAACTGAGACGCCTAGATGTGCTCTATCGCCGGACAACGATTCACCTCGCACAGGTCTCGACACGCACCAGTGACCGTCGGCTGACCCAATACCTGAACGACCTGACCGCGGCTGCCCACGGGCTGATCTACCTGCCTCCGAAACAGTCGCTGTTTGCGGGGATTGGCCACTTTGTATTCGAGGGCTTCGCCCGGTCACTCGCCCGCCATTGGCGGGTCCACGCGATCTCGGCGGCGCTGCTGGTGGGAGGGGCACTGCTGGCGTACTTCGCATCCCTCGCCGACCCACTGGCCGCCTACGCTCTCTGGCCACGTCAAGATCCGCGTCAACCGGGATCGACCCACGAACAGTTGCTGGAAGTGTTGCGCGGCGGTCGCGACCAAGCGGGTGGCACGAAATTCTTGTTCGCTTCATTCCTGTTCTCGCACAATCTCAAGGTCGGTCTGCTGGCAATGGCGATGGGTGTGCTGGCCGCGATCCCGACGGCGCTGCTGATGCTTTACAACGGCATGATTCTGGGTGTCTTCGTGGCCATTCACCAACAGGCCGGGATCGATGTCGAACTGTGGGCGTGGATCCTGCCGCATGGCGTGACGGAAATCGGGGCCATCGTGTTATGCGGCGGTGTCGGACTGATGCTCGGCCGCGCGGTCGTCGCACCGGGACTGCTGACGCGCGCCGAGGCGCTGCAGCAGGCGGGAATCACGTCGCTCGGCGTGGCGGGGATGCTGTTCGCCGCCGCGATCATCGAGAGCTATCTGCGACAGAGTCACCTCTCGACTTCGGCCCGGTTGCTCTTCGCGGCGGGATCGGCGCTGTTCTGGGCGGCGTTCATCGTCCACGGATTCCTGCGCGAACGGGCGGCGTCGCGCTCCTCGTAGCCTTCATCGCTCCGCGTGAAGATCGCCGAGTCAGTGGAAAGGTCGATGGAACAATCAGCGTTGTACTCGCGCACGGCGATCTTCACGCGGAGCGATGAAGGCTACTTTGGTCTGAGGCAAAGCCCTCGCTGGATTCTTGGTTTGTAACTTTTGTGCAGACTGCGCATGTTGCGGACGAGTGAAAAGTACGAAGTGCAAAGTGTCAGCCAAGTCGCAAACGTGAGCACTTCGTACTTTTCACTTGTCACTTTGCACTCTCTTCCTTGGTGGCGACTGTGCCGCGTTACCTGGGCACTTCCACCGCCGCCAGCAACTGGCTCAGCACGTCGTCGGTCGTCGTGCCTTCGAGTTCGGCGGAGGGGCTGAGGACCACCCGATGGCGCAGGGCTGGAACGAACGCGGCCTGAATGTCGTCGGGCGTGACGAACTCGCGGCCCGAGAATCGTGCGAGACTCTTCGCGCCCATCAGCAGCATCAAGCCGGAGCGGGGGCTGGCACCGACCGCCAGCGAATCGTCATTGCGCGTCGCACCGAGCAGTTTCTGCACGTAGGCCACGACCTCATCGCGGACGTGTGTGTCGCGAATCGTTTGCCGCGCCTGCAGGATGTCGGTGGCGGAGACCACCGGCTGCACGCCCATCTTGCGCGGATCGGACAGCCCGCCCGTGGCGTGATGCTCGCGCAGGATGCGCTGTTCCTCAGTCGCATCCGAATATCCGACCAGCACCTTGAACATGAATCGGTCGAGTTGGGCCAACAGCAGCGGGTACGTCCCCTCCTGCTCGATCGGGTTCTGCGTGGCGAACATCACGAACGGTTCGGGCAGCGGGTGCGTGATCCCGTCGTGCGTGACGCACAACTCCTGCATCGCTTCGAGCAGTGCCGATTGCGTGCGTGCGGAGGCCCGATTGATTTCGTCGGCCAGCAGGAAATTGGCGAAGATCGGCCCGCGACGAAACTCGAACTCGTGCGTGTTCTGGCAGAAGATCGCTGAGCCTGTGATGTCGTTCGGCAACAAATCGGGCGTCATTTGAACGCGGCGATAGTCGAGGTTCAGCGCGGCGGCGATCGTGCGGACCAGCAGCGTCTTCGCGACGCCGGGCGGTCCCTCGAGCAACACATGACCGCTGCTGAACAGGGCCGCCAACGAGAAGTCGATCACTTCGTCCTGACCGAACACGACCTTGGATATCTCAGCGCGAACGGACTGAGTAGAGCTGTTCTAAAGACAACGGAAAATCCTTTGCAACAGGCGGATGTAGGATGGGCACTCTTGCCCGTCCGGCTTTGGCGTTCTAAACCTCTGTTGCCAAGGCGAGCGGTTGAAGTTGTCATACCGGCCATTGAAGCCTGACGCGCAAGCGAAGATTCGGATGTCGAACGTCCTTCGCTTGCGCATTTTGAAGTTGCGCACTTTTGGATTTCCGCCCCAACGGGGCAGCCGTAAGTCAGCCCAGGGCCAGTGACCAACGGGAGCGCCGCCCTAGGTTCCAAGAGTCCTCGAATTCAAAGCCCTGAAGGGGCGGTCCTAAAATGCTCACAGCAATAGTGCCGCCCCTTCAGGGCTGGAAATACACAGGAATTCGCCAACCCAGGGCGTTGCCCTGGGCTGGCATAGCATCGCCCCGATGGCGCTGAAATCCCAAAGAGCGCAACTTCAAAACTTGCGTATCAGCCTCGATAGGGACGCTTTTTCTTGCCGTTCCCCCAAGCCAGACCATGTCTTACCGGCGCGGTTTGGTCTCGGTCTGTTCGGACAGCGCTTCGTAGAACTGCTTCACGAGTTGTTCGTACTTCGGCAGCATTCGTTCGCCGTAAGTGTTCAGCAGTTGGTCGCGCAGATGAGGCGGGAGGTGTCCCCAGACATCGATCTCCAACTTTTTCTTGCGAGTTGCTTCCGCTGCCGCTTTGCGTTCGGAGTCGGTTCGTTCATCCGAGCCTTCCGCGTCTTTGCGGTCTCGCCCGCCCTGCTCACTGCCGCCACCTTGAGCCTGCTGTTTGGGAGTCCCTCCCTGTGGCTGGCCATTGGTGCCACGTCCACTTGCGCCGCGACCACCGGCTCGCTGTTGCTGACCGCCACCACCATTCTTGCCCGACTTCGATGAGCCGCCTCCGGAACTGCCCCCGCCTCCTCCGCCCCCACCACTTGGCGGCGGATTCTGAAGCTGTTTGATGAGTTCATCGAGATCGCGGATGACCTGCCCCTGAATTTGGGTCGTCTCATCGCCCGTCATTTTGCCGTCGAGTTTCTCGCTCGCCGAACGCATGCCCTGGGCGACGCGATCAAACTGGTCCTCTTCTTCCTGCTGTGGCTTCGGCTTGGCGGAGTCTTCTTCGATCTCCGTGAACAATTCTTTTGAAAGCTTGTCGAGCAGAGACGGCTCTTTCGGCGGATCGGCTGTCTGCTTGGTCTCGTCTCTTGGCGCGTCGTCATCGGCGCGCGAGGCCCCTGGTAACGAGATCGAGAGCAAACTGACAAGCATCGCGAAGCAGAGGGCCAAACACGGTCTGTAGGATGGGCACTCCTGCCCGTCCGTCATTGACGAAACGCAAAACCAAACCGGACGGGCAGGAGTGGCCATCCTACAGCAGCAATTCGACTTCATTCGTCCTTCTCCTTTCGAGGCGGCTCGTCCTCGGCCTTTGATTTGGGATCGTCATCCTTGTCCGGGCGGCTTTGCAGGAGCTTCACGACCAAGTTGCGAGTCAGTTCGGCCAGCTCGTCTTGTTCGACGGCGAGTTGCTCCAGTTCAGTGGCCGCTGCCGGGGAGAGGTTGCCTTCCTTGTCGCGCAACCCGTGGAGCAACTGCGTTCGTTCGAGATACTCCTCTTGGAGCAGCTTGAGCATTTTCAGTTGGGCGATCTGCGGGAGCGAGTCGCCCGGAGGACCGGCTTGCTCCGCCTTGGGCTGCTCGTCGTCAGGCGGTTGCTTGGGAGGCATCGGCGGTTGTTCGGCCTTCGCTCCGTCGGGCTTGTCATCCTGCTTGAGGACGGCGAGCAGGCTTTCGATTTTCTTGGCCGCGTCTCGTTCGAGCGTCAGCGTCGAAGCATCGGTCTGCTTTTCGCCGAGTCGATCGGCGGCGAGCTTCAAGCTGCGTGACGTGCGTCGCAGGACGAGTGAAAACACTTCGGCCACGGTCAGCGACTTCTCCATTCGTTCGGCTTCGGTCTGCAACGCCCGTTCGGTCTCGGCGAGATCGCGCAAGGTTTTGAGCTGGCCCCGGCTGAGGCTCCCCTGCGCCAGACGTTCGGCCTCCAAGCGTTCCGTCTCGGTGATGACGGCCTGTTGCCGCGCAAGCAACGCCTTCAACTCGTCCTCAATCTTTTCGAGTTGCTCGACCGCCAGCCGTTCCTGCGCGATCCGCTTCTCCAGCGCGAGGTCTCGTTCGACCTGTTCGAGGTCATCGACCACCTCCTGCATCCCGTCGGCCGCTGCATCGGTCTGATCGGGGTCTTGCAGTTGCTCGTTGATTTTGTCGAGCCGTTCTTTCGCGCGGGCCGCCGCGTCGGCGGGCTGATGCAGTTGCAGCCGCTCCAGTTTGCGTTCGGCCTGCGCCAGCTTCTCGCCGAGTTTCTGCTGCTTCTGACGCAGTTGTTCGAGTTGTTCGCGACGCTCGGCAGAATCAGGCTGGCCCGCCGCTTGTTGCGACTGCTCCATCAAGTCGGTCTGCTCCTTACGGAGCGTCTCGAATTCCTGCTGCGCCTGCTCGACCTGTTTGACGAGCAACTCGATGTCGTCGGTCGGTTCGCGTTTGAGTTGCCGCTCCAAATCTTGGAGGTCTTTCAACGCCTGCTGCTGAGCTTGCGAGGCGGCTCCCATTTTGTTGTCGGCGATGTCGGACGCCGCCTCGCGCAGCTTGCCCGCTGTGCCGTCGTTCGTCAGTTCATCGCGCGCCTCTTCAAACCGCTCGGCCGCATCGGGATCGCGCGGCTTGAGGCTGCCCGCGGTCTGGTCGAGTTGCTTGCGGAACTGTTCGACTTGCTCGGCCAGCTTCCGCTGTTTCGCCGCCAACTTCCCGAGGTCGGCCTTCTCTTGCGGAGAGAGTTCCGCTGCAGACTTGGTCAGCGTCTGTTGCCCGAGGTCGGCCGACTCCTGCTGCACCTGCTCCTGTTCGGCGATGACGGTCTTCAGTTCGCGAGACACATCGCGCCGATCGCGCCATTCGGCGAGCAAGTCCTGCAATTCTTGCAGCGTCTCGACCGCCTGCTGCTGCCGTGTTTGAGCCTCCTTCAGCGACGAGGCGAGTGCCGGTGACTTGGTTGGCGAAGAGGAAGCGGAAGGATTTTCTGCTGTCGGCTTGTCGGCTACCGGCTGACGGCTGTCTCCGTTTTTCTGCTCCGTCTTCTCTCCATCGGTCGGATCCGTCCGATCCGACCGATTCGTCCCTTGCTTCTCGTCCGCTTCTTTCGCGGCGCGGGTCAGCGCCCGTTCGATCTCGGGGAACTGGTCGCGGCCCAGCCGTGACAACTCCTCGACGATCCGATCAAGTCGGCGCTGCGTTTCGACATCGTCGAGCTTGTTCGCCTGGAACTCTTCCTGAAGTTGACGGGCCTGCGACTGCACGCCGTCGGCCGGATGAGTCAGCCTCGACGCGGCCTGTCGCTGGTCCAACTCGATCCGCTGCAACTGGTCGAGGTCCTGTGGACGGAGTTCGTCCGCCGTGTCGAGTTGAGTTTGCAGTTCATTCGTCTGCTGTCTGGCTCGCTGTTGCAGCGCGGCCGCGAGTTGAAGGTCTTCGAGCAGTTCGCCGACTCGTCCCGCCAGTTCCTTTTGCTTGTCCTCTTTCGAGACGATCAAGATCGTGCGTGGTGTGCTGCGACCGATGTGGCCTTCGGGCGTGAGGTCGTAGTCGTCGGTCGCCTCGGCTCGAAACACGATGCGGCTGCCGGTCGGAAGCTCCAGTTCGGCGAGCTTCCACACGTACTCGGGGGTCAACAGCAACGAAGGTGGCTCGTCCGTGAGTTCTGAGTGCCCCGGACGCTTCGGAGCGTCCGGGTCACTGGTCGCGCCACTGGTCGCGCCATTCTCAATCACGACCAGTGGGATCGACTTCGATATGGCGTCCTCGTTGAGTCGATACGTGAGGCGCACTTCTCGCAGGCCGAGGTCATCCTTGGCGAGGATCTTCACCGTCAGTTCGGCATCGGGCGCGAGCTGGATGTCGGCGACGGGGGATTCGATCACGACCTCGGGAACCAGATCGGCCAGTCCGCGCAGTTCGTAGCGCGGCGCTTCGCGATCGGTGAAGCCGGCCGTGTCGGTCAACTCGAACCAGTACGCGGTGACGCCCGGTTCGGCGATCGAGAACGATGCGGCAAACGACTGTCCGTCCGGGTCAATGCTCAGTGGAACGGACGGCTTGTCGCCGATTCGCAGATGGACCGACTTCAGCGGCTTGTCGGCTCGTCCGGTCAACTCGATCTTCGTGCCGAGCAGACCCTGCACATGACCGACTCCCGGCGGAAGCTGTTCGGCCAGCCGCCCGGAATACTTGGGCGGCGTGACGTTCACCTGCAACGCTGCGAGCGTCGGTGGCTCGACGACTTCGACGCGGACGAACGGCATCGCGTCGTCGTCGCCGCCGGTCGCACGGAATTCGAGTGGCCCGCGCGTGGCGACCCAACTTATTGCGGCCGCTTCGCGCGCGCGGCCCTTCTCGTCGCGAATCGTGGTCTGACGGAGGGCCTCGCGCGTCGGTTCGGCTTCGTGACCGAGACGATGCTCGAACCAGACTCGCTCGGGCAGGCGGCCTCGTTGGCTAATCACATAGAGTTCCAGCGTGTCACCGCGCGCGATGAGCAGCGGCTGGTCGGGAGCCGGAATCACCGGCGAAAGGTCGCTGCGCACGAGCCGCAATTCAAACTGACGCGGCCACGGCACGTCGGCGAACGGAAACATCAGCCGCTGAACCGACGTGGCTGCCTCCAACGGATGCAGCACCACGACGGTGGCCACGATGGCCAGCAGGATCGAACCGGCAAGCGTCACGCGCTGGACGGCCTTTGTCTCGACGATGTCGCCCGGTTCGATCGTCTCCAGATCGCGCAGCGCCTGCCCGACGACGGCCCGCTGAAGTTCAGGTGATCCGGACTTCGCGTCGAGCTTGTTTTGCAAAAACTCGACCGCGCTGAGGACTCGGCTGTGAAGACCAGGAAAACGGCGTTCAATTCGTGAGGCGAGGAACGTCGTTTCCAGCGGCTGCATCAACGGCGAGATCAGTTGCCGCCACAGCATCGCTCCCGAACCGCCCAGAAGTCCGAGGCCGATCACCAACCGCAGTCCGGAATCATCGAAGTGGATCAGCCAGTCGAGTACCCCCGACACGAGCAGTCCGCCGAACAACACCAACACCGTCCACGACAGCCCGGACAACCACGTCAGCAACCGCACGCGCCCGCGCAGGTCCGACAGATGCTCGGCCACGATGATTTCTTCGCGGGACTGATTGCGATCCGGCCGCATGGAATTCCCTCGTCCAAAGGGAGGTTGTTTTCAACCTTCCCGCACTGCTCTGTTGTGAGGATGCCTTGCGTGGCGGACATCAACGGTCAACCACGCCGCGCGAAGCATAACAGCCTGTTGAATAATGTAGGATGGACGCCCTCGTCCGTCCGTTTTCAACTAGAAAGCACTCGGACGAGGGCGTCCAAGCTACGTTTTTCAACACG
>JAYSQC010000549.1:0-1991 GCA_043721755.1 Schlesneria sp. | reverse complement strand
TGAAGTCTGACGACTTCAGCTACATCCCAAAGTGAGTGCCATTGGGCGTCAGCCCCCCGGTTCTTCCAAAGAGGGCTTACGCCCAAGAACCGGGGGGCTGACGCCGCCCCGCTCGGAAACCTCTCACTTTGTGCCGCGTCAGGCTTCGATACGCGGGCACGCGCACGCATCACAACCGGCCACTGCGGAAGATGCCGAAGATCAGCCAGACGGCCAAGAAACTGGAGAGGACGTAGATCGGCAGGCTGACCCACATCGTGCTGACTCCTCCCGCGACGATGAGGGCCGACGCGACGATCAGCGCCGCGACGACCATCCCAACGACGAGCCGGTTGCTCGACCGTTCCATCTCCAAAATGAAGTGGTCGAGGTTCCGATGTTCGAGCTGGATCCGCAGGTCATCTTCACTGAGCTTCCGCAGCGTACGGTTCACATGACGGGGGATGTCGTGCGCGTACTCCAGCATCTGGCGAGACTCGTTCCACAATCGCTCGGCCATGCGCGACGGGTGATAGCGGGCGCGGACCAATCGCTCGACGAACGGTTGCAGGTGCGCAGCCAGATTGAAGGCGGGGTCGAGGCTGCGACCGATCCCTTCCAACGTGACCAGTGCCCGAATGAGCAGCATCAAACTACCGGGGCAGCGGATGCCGTGGTTGGCGAGGATGCTCACGAAATCGGAGAGCATCCGCCCAATGTTCAGTCGTTCCAGCTCAATGCCGTAGTAGTTGACCACGAAGTCGCGCATATCGACTTGTAGCAGCGGCCGGTCAATCTCGCGATGCGGTTCTCCCAGTTGCAGGACCAGCTTCACCGCCACGTCCACATCCTGCTGGCTGATGGCGACGAAGAGATCAACCAGTTGCTCGCGCGTGCGGTCGTCGAGCATCCCGACCATGCCGTAGTCGAGCAAACAGATCGTGCCGTCACGGCGGAGACGGATGTTGCCGGGATGCGGATCGCCATGAAAGACGCCGAACTCGAATGCCTGCTTCATGAAGATGCGCGCCCCGTTGGCCGCGATCTCGGGAAGTGAGAAACTGACCGACTCCTGCTGCACCACTTCATCCACCCGCAACCCGTCGATGAACTCCATCGTCAGCACGGATTCCGTGGTCAGCTCCCAAAACACGCGCGGAACGTAGAGCGTCGCGTCCTGATGAAAGAGGCGGCGAAACTCGTCCATCGTGCGGCCTTCGCGCGCGAAGTTCAGTTCGCGACGAATCGTCCTCGCGAAATGATTGACCAGCCCGACGGGATCGAAGATGCGTGCTTCGGGAACGTGCCGCTCGATCAAGACGGCAATCTCTTGCATCAGCGAGAGGTCGCGTTCGACGTTGCGAACCGCTCCCGGCCGACGAATTTTGACGGCGAGCGGCGTGCCATCGAAGTGCGTCGCACGATGGACTTGCCCGAGCGAACCGGCGGCCAGCGGCGTCCGATCGAAGGTCGCGAACAGTTCCGCCACGGGCTGGCCCAACTCATGCTCGACCCGCTCGACCGCTGCTGCCGAGGCAAACGGTGGCACGTCTTCCTGCAAGCGTTTCAGTTCGGCCAACATCTCGGGCGGAACCAAGTCCGGCCGCGTACTCATCACCTGACCAAACTTGATGTACGTCGGGCCGAGACTTTCGAGCGACAGCCGCACACGCTCGACCAACTTCAAATGCCGCCCCGGTTCGGCCGGTTTGCGTGAGAAGAGCCGTCGCCAGCGATACCAAAAGTTGCGCAACCCGATCCGATCCACCAAGTCGCCGAACCCGTGATTGAGCAACACGGTGACGATCTCACTGGTCCGGCCAAGATTTCTGAGCAAGCGAAACGGATGACTGTCCAAAACCGACTCCGCAGTGTCCGGCGTGTTGATGTGGAATGTAGGGCCGGCTTGTCGCCTAACAGCCTGTTGAAAATCGTAGGATGGACGCCCTCGTCCGTCCGTTTTCAACTCGAAATCGCTCGGACGAGGGCGTCCAAGTTACGTTCTTCAACAG
>JAYSQC010000548.1:0-1831 GCA_043721755.1 Schlesneria sp. | reverse complement strand
CGCCAAAATCCAGTCCCGAAAGAAAAAACCCAGCCACGACCAACTCCTCCCAAACCCAGAACGACTCGACTGGGCCGCTTAAGTTGGTGCCTATGGGGTGTCGCGGACGCTCAACCCCCGGCTAATCTCCGACATCCTTTCAGGATGAAAACGACAGACTTCATTCCGTTCACTGGAATCCCCCCAAAACATCGGATGAGCCGTAAAGTGAGTGCCATTGGGCTGACGCCGCCCCGCTCAGAGGTCTCATCACGGACCGCGCGAGGTATAAACGCAGCCGATGCGTCCGTTCTTGCCTTTTGCCTCATCGTTACCAGCCAACCGTTATTGGGAGACTCCGCCATGACTCACGCACCGTCCAAGTCCGAGGTCTACTTCAATGTCGCGGCCGATCATCTGGGGATTTCGCCGCAAATGCGAACGCTGCTGCTCATGCCCGAGCGTGAGGTGAAAGTGCAATGCACGATCCGCATGGACAACGGCGAGATCGGGACGTTCGTCGGGTTCCGTGTTCAGCACGATAGCGCCCGAGGACCGATGAAGGGGGGGCTGCGGTATCACCCCGAGGTCGATGATGACGAGGTCCGCACGCTGGCTCAGTTGATGACGTGGAAGACGGCCGTCGTCGATCTGCCGTATGGCGGGGCGAAGGGCGGGATCGCCGTCGATCCGCGCAGCCTCTCGAAAGGAGAGTTGGAACGCCTGACGCGCAAGTTCGTCGATCAGATTCATGACTTCGTGGGGCCGGACTCGGATATTCCCGCGCCCGACATGGGGACCACCGCGCAGGTCATGGCGTGGTTCATGAACCAATATCAGAAACATCATGGCTTCCAACCGGCGTGCGTCACCGGCAAGCCGCTCGAACTGCACGGGTGCGAGGGCCGCGAAGAGGCGACCGGCCGCGGCGTGGTCATCATCGCCGATCGGCTGTTCCACAAGCTCGGGCAATCGCTGGCGGGGAAGACGGTCGCGCTGCAGGGCTTCGGCAACGTCGGCAGCTTCACGGCGAAGTTCCTGTACGAACGCGGTGCCCGCGTGGTGGCGATCACGGACGTGCGCGGCGGCGTGAAAGATCCGCTGGGGCGAGGTCTCGATATCCCGGAACTTCTCGATTACGCGCGGACCAACAACGGCGTGCAGGGCTTCTTCGGAACAGAACCGCTCAGCAACGAAGACCTGTTCGCACAGCCAGTCGATCTGCTGATCCCGGCGGCGTTGGGCGGGCAACTCACCGCACAGACGGCTTCCACCGTGAAGGCCAAGTACATCGTCGAAGCCGCGAACGACCCGACGACTCCCGAAGCGGACGTGATCTTCGCGAAGAACGGAGTCACCGTTGTCCCCGACATTCTGGCCAACGCGGGCGGCGTGACGGTCAGCTATTTCGAGTGGGTTCAAAACCGCAGCGTCGTCCATTGGCCGGTCGATGAAATCCGCGCGAAGCTCGAAATCAAAATGGCCGCCGCGTTTGATGCTGTCTGGCAAATCGCCCACGACAAAAAGGTGACGCTCCGCACCGCCGCCTACATCCTCGCCATCGGCCGCGTCGCACAGGCGACGGAGTTGGCGGGCGTTTCGTGAGGTTTAGAGCCTATCCAAGAACCCCTCACCCCCGGCACCTCTCGCCGCAAGGCCGGGGTGAGGGGTGAGGTTTAGGAACTGGCTCGCAATAACTTCCCGGTTTGGCGCAGTGATTCTGTGAGCGGCAAGGCGCTAGCCGCCGGTAGTCCCAACTCACCGGCGGCTAGCGCCCAATGGCACTTACTTTACCCCAGTAACCCGCAGCGTAAGCGAGGGAAACAAAGGGAAACGCCTCTTGTCATCGCCC
>JAYSQC010000547.1:0-19187 GCA_043721755.1 Schlesneria sp. | reverse complement strand
GCGCTAGCCGCCGGTCGTTTTCGCCTACACCGGCGGCTAGCGCCATGCCGCTCACTCAAGCATCCAACACAAATGGCGGAGAGCCAAAAAGTTCTATGGTCGCATCAAAGCCTGACGCGCGAGCGAAGGTGTTCTCGGGGGCAGTCGCTCATTGGTGGTCACAATCCGGTCCCCTCTCCCCCCGAAGACGGGCGGGAGAGGGGACCAGAAAAATCGACCACCAATGAACGACTGCACCCGGTGTTCTCCGCGTTGTTCCTTCGCTTGCGCGTCAGGCTTCGATGGGCGGATCATTTTCACGCCGCCTTCCTGACGAGATGGCATCGCAGGGCATCGAGTTCAATTCGAGTTCTCACTGGGGTCCGTTTCAAGCGACCCGATCAAGGTTGTTCTCATGAAATATCGCTGGTTGGTGATCATCGTGGTGTTGGGAGTCGGAGCCGCGTCGGTGGCCGCGTATCAGGCTTGGGATCCTGCGCATCGAGGCGGTCGGTCCGAGTCTGATACGGCGCGAACCGACCTTCCGTCCGAGCCGAAGAGCCGCGTGAGTCTGACCGAGGCCAAGTCGGTTGCCGCGCGGATCGTCGTCGCGCCGGTCGAGCGACGCACGTTGCAGCCGACGCGCACCGTGCCGGGCCGCATCGACTACAACGGCACGCGACACGTCGCCGTGAAGTCGCCGGTCGAGGGACTCGTGCGGAAGATGGCGGTCCTCGTGGGAGCGAGCGTCGAGGAGGGGCAAGTCCTCGCGGTGATCGAGAGTCCCGAGTTGGGCGAGCGCCGCGCCGATGTCCTCCAGCAGCAGGCCGGTCTCGAACTGGCCCGGCGCGAACGAGACTGGTGGCAGGCACTGCACTCGAACCTCGACGAGTTGCTCGCGCGATTAAAGCGACCGCAGGAGATCGCGGTCCTCGAACGAGACTTCGCCGACAAGCCACTCGGCGACTATCGCCGCGATATCTTCTCGGCCTATTCCAAGTTCCGCACGGCCGACGCAATCAACGTCAATTTGAAGGCGCTGGCCGAGGGAGCGGTCAGCACGCGGACGGTGCTCGAACAACGCGCGGCTCGCGATGCGGCGTCGGCCGATTTTCAGGCGGCCAGCGAACAGGTGGCCTTCGATTCCAAACAGAAACTCGGCAAGGCTGTCGCCGCATTCGACGACGCCTCGCGCCGGCTGGCCGTGGCGAAAGAACGGCTCACATGGTTGACGGGCCAATCCGCACCGACCGATTCGGCATCGACAGAGGTCGGTGACTTGAAGCGAGATGGGTCGCTCAGCACCTGGCCGGTGAAGGCTCCGTTTGCGGCGACTGTGGAAGAGGTGATGCTCGCCACGTCCGAACGAGTCCGTCAGGGAGACAACATCCTGTTGCTGGCCGACACCACGCGCCTGTGGGTGCAGGCCGATATTCGCGAGAAGGACTGGTCCGCGTTGTCGCTGTCGGCCGGGCAGATGGTCCAAGTGCAGACACCCGCTCTGCCGGGAAGGACACTCGATGCGACGATCGCCTTCGTGGGCCGGGCGGTGAATACCGAGACTCGCGCCGTGCCGATCGTGGCCGACATTCGGAACGACGACCATCTGCTGAAGCCGGGTCTGTTCGTGCGTGTTCTGCTGCCCGACGGCCCGCCGCGCGAGACGCTGGCGATCCCCGACAGCGCCTTGGTGAGACACGAAGGCCGCACATTTGTCTTTGTCGAAGTCGGCCCGCGCGAGTTTGAAGCCCGTGACGTGGTCGTCGGCTTGAGTATCGATCCCTGGGTGGCGATCACGTCCGGCCTGACCGTGGGAGACCGGATCGCCACTTCAGGGACATTTGTGTTGAAGTCCGAGATGTTGTTGGAGCCGGAAGAATGAACTCGTTGTACCCACCTGAACTAGCCCGACGCGCGAGCGAGGGCTTCGCGCATTTGAAATGTTCAGCCCTCGCTCGCGCGTCGGGCTAGTCCTGAACCATCACTTCCGAAAGTTGCCATGCTCTCCAAGCTGATTGAATTCTCGCTGCACAACCGGATGCTCGTGATCTGTCTGGTGCTGCTGATGAGCGGGCTGGGCGTCTATTCCGCGCTCGGTCTGCCGATTGATGCGGTCCCCGATTTGACGAACGTGCAGGTGCAGATCGTCACCGACGCCGGTGCCCTCTCGCCGCTCGAGGTCGAGCAGTACGTGACCTATCCCGTCGAGCAGTCGATGACCGGGCTGCCCGACGTGGAAGAGGTTCGTAGCGTCTCGAAGCTCGGCATCTCCTCCGTCACCGTCGTGTTCCGGGAACATGCCGACATCTATCGCGCGCGGCAACTCGTCACCGAGCGGCTGCCCGAGGCCATCGAGAAGATCCCGGCCGGATACGGCACGCCGCGACTGATTCCACTCACGACGGCCCTCGGTGAGATTTTGCAGTTCGAGGTGAAGTCGGCGACGCACACGGCGATGGAACTGCGCACGATTCTCGAATGGCAGATCGCGCCCCGCCTGAGGCAGGTGCCGGGTGTGACCGAAATCAACTCGCACGGTGGCTACTACAAATCGTTCGAGGTGCAGCCCGATCCGAATCGGCTGGCCAGTTTTGGAGTCTCGCTCGCCGACGTGTTTCGTTCGCTCGAGGAGAACAACTCGACCGCGGGCGGCGGCTACGTGGTGCATCACGGCGAGCAACGGTTCATTCGCGGACAGGCGTTGTTGCGTGGCGTCGATGACATCGAACAGGTCGTCGTCCACGTTGGCAAAACCGGATCGCCCGTGCTGATCCGCGATGTGGCCGACGTGGTGATTGCTCCGCTGTCGCGACAAGGCTCCGTCACGCGCGACGGTCGCGGCGAAGCCGTTACGGGGATGGTGATGATGCTGTTCGGAGCCAACTCGCGCGAGGTCGTCCATGCAGCGAAAAAGCGTCTCGACGAGATCGCCCCCACGCTGCCGAAGGGCGTCACGCTCGAAGTGATCTATGACCGAGCCGACCTGATCGAACGGACGCTGCATACGGTCGAGAAGAACCTGCTCGAAGGAGGATGTCTGGTCATCATGGTGCTGCTGGTGATGCTCGGCAGTCTGCGTGCGGGGATCATCGTCGCGCTGGCCATCCCGTTGTCGATGCTCTTCGCCGCGAACTTGATGGGGGCGCTGGGAGTCTCGGCGAGTCTGATGAGTCTCGGTGCGATTGACTTCGGCCTGATCGTCGATAGCTCGGTCATCATGATCGAGAACTGCATCCGGCGCATTTCGCTCAACCGCGAAGGGCGTCCACACACGGAGGTCATCCGCGACGCGGCCATCGAAGTCCGCAAACCGACCATGTTCGGCGAGCTGATCGTGGCGATCGTCTACGTCCCGCTGCTCGCGTTGCAGGGATCGGAGGGAAAGCTGTTTCGGCCGATGGCGCTGACGGTCCTGTTCGCACTGGCCGGTTCGTTGGTGTTGTCGCTCACTCTCATGCCAGCACTCGCGTCGCTCGCCCTGCCCAAGAAGATGGAAGAGAAAGAGATCTGGCTGATCCGCGTGTTGCACCGCATCTATCACCCGCTCGTGCATCGAGTCGTCGCGCATCCGATCATCACTGTGTTGCTGGCGTGCCTCGTGTTCGCGGCGAGCGTTCCGGTCGCGGCGCGACTCGGGGCCGAGTTCATGCCGCGACTCGACGAAGGCGACATTCTGATCGAAGCCAATCGACTGCCGAGCGCCACGCTGGAGGATGCGCTGCCGCTCGGCCAGCAGGTCGAGACGCTGCTGCTCAAGTTCCCCGAGGTGAAGACCGTCTTCTGCAAAACGGGACGGCCCGAAATCGCCAACGATGTCATGGGCGTCCAGCAAACCGACATCTGGGTCATGTTGAAGCCGGAGCATGACTGGCCGAAACACAAGAGCCGCGACGAGCTGATCGCCGAGATGTCGACCATCCTGACCGACAATGTTCCCGCCAGTTTGTTCGCCTTCACGCAGCCGATTGAGATGCGCGTCGATGAGCTGGTCGCAGGCGTCAAAGCCGACGTGGCCGTGCTGCTCTACGGTGAAGACCTGCCGACGCTGTCTCATCTCGGCAAGAAGATCGAGAAGATCCTGCACGGGATCGACGGCGCGGCCGACGTGAAGGCCGAACATCAGGCCGATCTGCCGACTGTCAGAATTCAAGTTAAACCTCAAGCTTTGTCCCGCTACGGCATCGACGCGGCGCGCGTCATGGAAACCGTGGCCGCGCTCGGCGGTCGCCAGGCGGGACTGGTGTTTGAGGGGCGGATGCGGTTCCCGATCATCGTCCGCATTCCGCTGGAGTGGCGTCAGGATGTGAAGCGACTCGAACAACTGCCGGTCTTCGCCGCCGACGGCCATCAGATTCCGCTCGGTGAGTTGGCGGACCTGATTGTCGAGGAATCGCCGCCGAGCATCGAGCATGAAGGAACCCGCCGCCGCACCTACATTCAAGCCAACGTGCGCGGCCGGGACGTCGCCAGTTTCGTGCAGGAGGCACAACGAACCCTCGCGCGCGACGTGACGCTGCCGACCGGCTACGAGATCAAATGGGGCGGCGACTTCGAGAACCTGCAATCGGCCAGTCTGCGGCTGGCCCTCGTCACACCGGTCGTCCTGCTGCTGATTTTCTTGCTGTTGCACACGACGTTTCATTCGGCACGGCTGGCGTCACTGATCTTTCTCGCGGTCCCGATCGCCGCGTCGGGCGGAGTCTTCGCGCTGGCGTTGCGCGGCATGCCGTTCAGCATCTCGGCGGGAGTCGGCTTCATCGCGCTGTTCGGCGTCGCAGTCCTCAATGGTCTCGTCTGGGTCAGCGCGGCCGAGAACCTGCGTGAAGCCGGTCAGCTCCCGCAGGCCGCCGCCGAAGAAGCCGCGATGGCCCGCTTGAGGCCCGTGTTGATGACGGCCCTCGTTGCCAGCCTCGGCTTCCTGCCGATGGCGCTTTCGAGATCCGCCGGAGCCGAACTGCAACGACCTCTCGCCACGGTCGTCATCGGCGGACTCATCACGTCCACACTGCTGACAACGCTCGTCCTCCCCACGATCTATCCGTGGTTCGTCTCGAAAAATGGCACGCACGAGTGAAGCGACAATCTGGCCGCCGGTTGATTTCCCGCCGAGCTGGATGCGGCGGTCGAATGCGTGCGGCAACGCCGTGGGATTCTGGCTCGGACCCATTCCATGACGTTTCCGACAAAAGTTGATGGCTCATCCGGTGTTTTGGGGAGGTCACAGATTTTGTCCACCATAACCCCATTGAAATCCGTTTCATTGGACGAAAGCGTTTTGAGCGGAACTGTTTTTAGCCTGGAGGGCGGCAGGTCGTAGCCCACGGCGCGAGGCGTGGGTGAGTCCGACAAAAAGGTCTTAAGCCCTGAAGGGGCGGCACTGTCGTGGTGTCACTCGCGAATGCCGCGTGAAACGGAGATCGAGTGTGTCGCCCGTCCGGGGCTGCGCCGTTGGAGTTCCTTTTCCCACAGCTCACGCCGTGGGCTATGATCGGCCGCCCTCCGGGCTGAAAACAAACGCGCTCCCAACGATTTCACCGGACTACAAATACTCACGGCATACCGCTCGGAAACTCGGAACGATGCGACTCGATGCTGAAATTGGTGCCTATGGGTTGTCGCGGACGCTCAACCTCCGGCTAATCTCTGACATCCCTTCAGGATGAAAACCGACGACTTCACCCGGCGAGTGGTCGGGCAACTTGAGATTGCGGGGTTGTTTAACAACGAGCCCGACGCGCCAGCGAGGGCAAACCGTTGTCGAAAGTGAAGCCCTCGCTGGCGCGTCGGGCTCGTGATGAACCCCTCAAGACAACGTTGTTCGACCACTAGCGCCTTGCCGCTCACAGAATCACTGCGTCAAAACGGGAAGTTATTGCGAGTCAGTTCCTAACCCGGATTTCCCCCAATCCGTTTCGTCGATCCAGAAAGGTCGGGACCATCATGCCCGTGCTTGAATTCATGACCGATCTCTCGTCCGAGCCGGTGCTGAACATTCCACACGACATTGCCGTGCAACTTCCGAAAGCGGGGCGTGTGCGAATCATCGTTGTCCAAGAAGGCGACGCCGATGGCCTCACCATTTCTGAGTTCGATCACTCAACTTCGACGCAGCCAGTGGTCCGATACACGAACGCACAGTTGAAGCAGCTCGCCTTGGCAAACCCGCCGCCACGCGACTGGTATGACACTCCCGAAGAACGCCCGTTCTGATTGAGGGAGGAGTGCGCCTGATGTTGTTGCAGCAAGGCGGTATTGTTTGGGTGAGCGTGTTCGATCCGAATGGCGTCAATCCTAAAGAGCGACCCGCTGTCGTCGTCACGCCGACGGACGAGATTGTCCCCGGCGAAGCCATCGTGCTGGTGGCTGTGACGAGTACGTTCACTCGCCCACTTCCCGCCAATCGGATTGAACTCCCGTGGCACACTGCGGGACATCCTGTTACTGGCTTGAAGCGACGCTGTGTCGCTGTTTGTGACTGGCTGATCACCATCGATCAGACCGCGATCATTAACATTGCTGGCAATGTACCGAATCGCGTTCTGAACACGATTCTGGCGCAGTTGTCGCCTCTCAATACGCAAGGCCCAGCCACCGAAACGCCAAAACAACGGTGACGAGAAACTACGCGAACAGTTCTCTGATCGGTTCGCCGCCGTCGGTGATGGGGACGGGGCGGTCTCCGGCGTAGAGGTGCTTCTTCGTGTCGATGCCGAGCGTGGCGTAGATCGTGGCGTGGAGATCGGGGACCGAGACCGGGCGTGAGACGATTTTCATGGCCAGTTCGTCGGTCTCGCCGATCGTGAGGCCGTTCTTCAGACCGCCGCCCGCCAGTGCGACGCTGAAGCATTTGCCGTGATGTCCGCGTCCACCACCACCGTCGAATGACGCCGGTCGGCCGAACTCGGTCCCGACGACGATCAGGGTCTTGTCGAGCAGCTTGCAGCGTTCGAGATCGAGGACCAGCGTCGAGAGGGCCGCGTCGAGTTCTTGAATCAGCTTGTGCTGGTTCTCGATGCCATCGTTGTGAACGTCCCAGCCGGTGCCGTTGAGGAAGTTCAAATTGTGAGCGACCTCGACGAAGCGGCAGCCTCCCTGCAACAGTCGCCTTGTCAGCAGGCAGCGCTGGCCGAACTCACCGCCGTAGCGGTTCCGCAAGTCGGCCGGTTCTTGATCGAGTCGGAAGAGGTCCATGAACTGCGGTCCCGCGAGTTTCGCGGCCTCCACGATCGTGCGGTCGTAGTTTTCGACGAGCGTGTTTCCCTCAGAGCGGTCTCGAAATGCGGACCGAGTCTTGGCGAGTAACGTCTCGCGGCGCGACTGGCGTTCGGCGGTGATGCCGCTCGAACGTTGCAGGCTGCTCGGGCCGGACGACGTGTCGGTGAGATAGACATAGCCGTGTTGCGCACCGAGAAAACCGGGGCCGCGCGTCGGACTGGGATAACCGATCAGGATGTAACTTGGCACGCCCTCGCCCGCTGGGCCGCGTTCCTTCGCGATGACCGAGCCGAGCGACGGGTACGTGACGGTCTCACTGACGACGCGTCCCGTGTGCATCCGGTTCACGGCCGAAGCATGTTCGTCGATGACATCGTGGTTGACGGTGCGCACGAGATTGAAACGATCAAGAATCTTCGCGCACTCGGGAAGATGCTCGCAGAGTTGTGTGCCGGGAACGGCGGTGTCGATCGCGTTGTAGTACGAACCCGCCTTCTTCGCTTTGGGATCGCCCTTGGCCTTCGGATCCCAGGTGTCCATCTGAGCCGCTCCGCCGCCGAGCCAGATGAAGACGCAATGCTCGGCTTTGCCTTTGGGGTGCGGCACGGCAGTGGGCTTGTTGTCTGACGCGCCCGTCGAGCCAATCACACTCAAGGCACCGGCAGCGAGCGACGCTTCGAGAAAATCACGACGAGAAGGGGTTGTCATGGCAATGTTCCCAAAAGTTCGATCCGAACGGGGGCGAGACGACCGCCTCACTGCGACAGCGGTGGCCACCACGAACACATGTAGAGCGCGCGAGGGACGCTCGCGTCGAGCAAGGTTCTGATCGGATCGACCGGCTGTTGGACTTTGACCGCGCTGCCGAGCAGTTGCTCGGCCAGCGTGATCGGAACCTCATACTTGATGACGCGGGCTTCGCTCAGCTTGAGCTTGGCCTTCAACGCTTTGAGGGCGTCGTCCTCGTAGCCGATCTCATCGACCAGCTTGTTCCCGATGGCGTCGTCGGCCGTGAAGATCTGGCCAGTGGCGAGCGCCTTCACACCGGTGGCGTCGAGGCCATCGCGGTTCTCGTCAATCACACCGATGAACTTTTGGAACGCCTGGTCGAGGATGTTCTCCCATAGCTTGCGTTCGCTGTCGGTCATCGGACGGAGAGGATTGAGGGCGTCTTTGAACTCGCCCGTCTTCAACGGGTCGGAGCCGACTCCCAACTTCTCGGCCAACTTGCTGAGGTCGTAGCGCGGAATGATGACGCCGATCGAGCCGGTCCAGGTCGTTGGCTCGGCGAAAATGCGGCCCTGCGGCCCCGCTCCCATCGCGATGTAGTAGCCGCCCGACGCAGCCATCCGCTTCATCTGCACGAACATCGGCTTCTTCGCGGAGAGCTGCTTCAGACGGTGGTAGATCTCGTGACTATCGGCCACCAAACCGCCGGGGCTGTCCACGACGAGCAACACTCCCTTAACACTGTCGTCTTTGCCAGCTCGTTCAATCTGCTTGAGCAATCGCTCGGTGAACGGAGGCATGATGGTGCCATCGACTGCGAGCAGCGCGATCTTGTCGGCGGCGGTCTCGTCCCCGACATGAAAGCGTTCATGCGGCGGCTCCGCGCTGGCGAAGTATTCGCGGTACGCGCTATACAAACTGAAGTTGCACATCACCGAGAAGGCCAACGCGGCGAGCAATCCCCGCACGAGCCAGCTCCGCCAAAAACCGGGAGCCGATTGCAGAACGAGGGTTTGAACGGGTGCAGACGCTGAACCATCCGCGCCGCTTGTGGTCGATACCGAAGCTTGTGACGGAGTGAAGATGCGGGAGTCGGCCATGAAGAGTGCCTCGGAAAACGTGCGTGCGTTGAACAGCCTGCGGGGGTTTACGATCAACCGTCCGTAAGCGGATGGCCAGCGTAGTTCAGCCACCAACGGTCGTCCAGCGGGACCGTTACTCGCTGGAGAACTAGGGAACGCTGGACGAAGGAATGTTCGTTCGCCTCGTTTGACCGCGTGGGCAACGCCCCGCGCGTCGAGTGCAGTTCGACGTTGTTTCGCCCATCGACGTGCGAGGCGTTGCCCACGTGGTCAAACGAGGAAGGCAAAGGCATCACTCGGACTGCAGCAGTCCCAAATCAGCAAGTTTCGCGCGGCATTCGTCTCGTTCGCGGCAACGGTTCAACTCGCGCCAGGTCACGTCCTGAACGGCCATGAAATCGTCGATCGAGTACGGCGGAGCTTGGCCCAGCTCAGCACCGCGTAAGGCCAGGCGACGAATCACGCTCTGCTCCAAACGACTGAGCGTTCCGCCACCGAGGCGATAGTCCTCGAACGCTTCCCAGACGATGGGGAACAGCGGGCGGACGATCTCTTGGCCGATGGTCGTCGCGTAGAGTCGAATCTCTTCCTGAGCATGGGCGTCCATCCGCAGCGCGAGAAAATGGAGCAGGTTGTGGAGGTCGATCTTCCAGTACGCTTCGGTGTATGTGGCGAGGGGCAAGTCCTTGCGCGCCTGCTCGCGTGCGACGCCCGCTGCCAGACGCGCATCGTAGATCCGGCGAGCCTCTTCGTGCAGGTGCCGCTCGTCTTCCGAGAGTGTCGCACCGATCTCGGTCGCCAGCGATTGGCCGCTCCCCTGACGATTCTGTTCAGCTTGCGAACGCCAAGCGTCGGCGGGCGTCGATTGGGCCGAATCGATCGCCACCGAGTACCGCGTGCTGTACTCGTTCACGCTGGCCATGCGGTGGCGAATCCACTGTCGCCAACAGTCCATCGGAACGCGAACGAGGATCTTGATCTCCGCCATCTCGAACGGCGTCGTGTGTCGGTGCCGCAAGAGATAACGAATGAGAGTCCGATCATCCGACACCTTCTTCGTCCCTTCGCCGTAACTGACGCGGGCGGCCTGCACGACGGAGGAGTCATCGCCCATCACATCGACTAAGCAGACAAACCCGTCGTTCAGCACGGGGAGTTTCTTCCAGCGAAGTTGTTCGATGATCTCGGAGGTCGCAGGCATGGGCAGAGGTCCTGTGGCAAATCGTTCTAACGGTGAATCGTTTTGGCGGTGAGGCCGCACGCGGCTGGCAATGAATCGGGACTCGCTTTCGAGTCTTTGTAAGCCGGGCGGAACAAGCTAACTGCGACGTTTTGACAAGTCCACAGCGGCGGGGCCGTTCATTGAGCCGAGGGCAAAGACGACGAGCCGAAATGAAAGGCGGCCAGTCCCGTCGATGTGAGCGCGGCGAGATAGTCCTCGGGTGAGTTCAAGTTCTCCAGCGTCGACAGCAGCGGATCGACACTGCGCAGCTCTTCAGTGAGGATTTCGCGCGAGTGGACTTCATCGAACAAGAAACGCGGCCGCAGTCGGTCCGCGTCGAGCAGTCGCTGAATATGCGCGAGAACAGACGGGCGGTAGACGGCGGCGAGCGGGTGATGATGCTGGCCATCGCGCGGGACGGCGATGTCGTGGTCGCCGAGTAACTCGAACATGCGCCGCACGAACCCCGGGACGAGCAGCGGCACGTCGCAACTGGTCACGTAGACGGCGTCGGCTCGATCGGCGATCGCCCGCAGTCCAGCGGCTAAGCCTTGGAGCGGACCACGCTCAGCACGATCGTCGTGGGCGACAGTCACGCCCGCAGGAAGTTCCGGCAGCGACTGCCCCGGCGCGGCGACCACCACGATTTGATGCGTCTCGACAACCTCACCCAGCAGCCGAATGACTCGCTGCAACATCAACTCGGGACCGAACGGCAGCATTGCTTTGTCGCGCCCCATGCGGCTCGACTTGCCGCCACACAATACGATCGCACCGGTTTTCATCACGCCATTCCTTCCGAGCTTCGGACTGTTTGCACGAGGTCGCCCGCCCGGTTATACCGCTCCCGATCCAAACAGACTCGTGGATCCAATCTGACTCGTTTAACCGCGTGGGCAACGCCCCGCGTGCCGAACGACGTAACTGTCTCCAACGTCACCCGCCGCGCGGGGCGTTGCCCACGCGGTTAAACAACGCAAACGTCTTTCAACCTCGTTGAGGATCCCGCTCACATGGCTCTCACGCTGGCCTATCACGGTGTCACGTCCGTTCCCGTTGAGATCGAAGGCTTCACTCCCGACTGGGCCTGCGACAAGTCACTGGCCGAGATCGAACGGTTCGAGATCTTTCACGGCAACTGCAAAATCCCGCTGGCGGAGATGTTTACCGTGCAGGGCGATCCCGGCGACAAGCGGTTCAATTTCGAGGGCAATCTTTCCGGCGTGCATTGGATCGGCGCACAGATGGCATCGGGGCAGATTCACATTCACGGCCCCGCCGGGCGACACATCGGCAGCGAAATGACCGGCGGTGAGATTCACGTCTACGGCGATGCGAAGGGCTGGGTCGGAGCCGAGATGAAACGGGGCCTCATCCATGTGAAGGGGAACGCGGGGCATCTGGTGGGCAGTTCGTATCGCGGCTCGGCGAAGGGGATGACGGGGGGCACGATCTTGGTCGATGGCAACGCGGGCAACGAAGTCGGCTGCACGATGCGGCGCGGTTTGATCGCGATCGGCGGAGCGGCGGGCGACATGGTCGGCTTCAATATGATCGCGGGGACGGTCCTCGTGTTCGGCGAGTGCGGCATCCGGCCGGGTGCCGGGATGCGTCGCGGCACACTCGGACTGTTTGGTCCCAACCCACCGCAACTCCTGCCAACTTTTCGTTACGCCTCGACTTACCAGCCACAGATGGTGCGACTGATGCTGCGCAGCCTGCGCGACAAAGGCTTCGGCGTTGATGAATCGCTGCTCGTCGCCGAGTTTGACCTCTACCACGGCGACCTCGTGGCCCTCGGCAAGGGCGAGGTCTTGTTCCGCCACGTCGCCGCGTGAGTGATCGTAGGATGGACGCCTCGTCCGTCCGGCCCGTTGTGGCGACTCGGACGGACGAGGCGTCCATCCTACGAATCTTGACGGCCAGCCCGGCTCACTCGAACAACTGGATTGCGATCAGCGCGGGCTGGCCATCGACGTTGGACTGGAGCGCCGGTGCCCACTCTTCGACCTGGCGGAGTCTCGATCCCTTCAGCGGTTGCAGCGCGACCGATGCGGGGAGCGGAACGGGCTGCAACACGCCGAGTCGCACTAGCTCACGAATCTGATCCGGGTGAACGAAGTCGGTGAAGCCGTAGCTTCCCGGTTCGCGATACCGCAAGACCTCGGACCAGTTGATGAGGACGTGCGTGATGCGGTGTTGAAGCAGTGTGGCTCGAATCTCTGCGACCGGTCGCAGTTGAAACTCACCCGATGAAGTCCGTTGAGCGAACCATTGCTCGAACAGCGACCGATCGAACACGGTGTTGTAGACGTAGGGAAACCGGGCATGAAACAGAGCCGCTTCACCGACGCAGAGGACTTTCAAATTGTGCGGCAACCGGCCCGCCGCGAGTTCGTCATCGATCCATTTCTGTGCGCCGTACCAGCGCGACAACTGAACCTCACGCGCCGCTTTCATCTCGGTTCGGCCGGAGTTGTAGCCGCCGAGGTTCATCATCACGCCGACGTTGTAAAGGACGTTCGCCCCGATCACGCAGACGACGAATGCGGATGCGACTCTCGGCCAAATCGTGCGTCGGCTCAACGATCCGCCGCCCATCGAAGCCTGAAGCGCAAGCGAAGTCTTTGTCTTCTTTTCTTTCTCGCCCATCAATCCGTTCGTCTCGAAGTTCTCCCCCGACGAATCGTTGAGTGTCGAGAGCAACCACGCGGCACCGACTCCCGCCAGCAGCGCGACCACGGGGAACATCGGCACGTAAAACCGGTCGATGTGATGCGTCAGCACGAACCAACTGAGGAACTGCCAACCAATAAAAGCCCACACGGTCCAGACCTGCCGCCGCCACGAAGCGAGGACCGCGATCGGGGCCAACCCAAACATGAGCGCACTGTGCCAGTCGTTGTTCGCCGCGACATCGGTCAGCTTGACGATGAGGTCAGACAGCCGGTGACTCACGCTGCGATACGGCGGCGCGGAGTGACCTTGTCGCCATTGAGCATCCATCGTCGCATCGCGTCCCTCACCGCCGAAGACTGAGTACGCGAGTGGAAACACTGGATTACCCGTCTCAACCACGTTCTTCACCAACCACGGCCCGACGGCAAGCAAGGTTCCAACGCCGAACAGAGCCAACTCCCAAACCGCTTGTTTCACACGGAGGCCAATCGGTTCTTTCGCGGCGACCGCACGCAACGCGATCATCACCGCCAGCGGCACCACCACCGAGACCGCTCCCGTGTACTTGCACGCCATCGCGGAACCGGCCAACAAACCGCACAGCGCGATCAGCCTGTGCCTTGTCCCCTCGCCTCTCGCTCTGGAGGGGAGAGGGTTAGGGTGAGGGGTTCTTCCTGCTGAATTGTTTGCTGAGGCTTCCTGTCTCCTGTCTCCTGACTCCTGCCCCTCGCCCCACACCACTCTCAGCCCCACGGCCAGCGCCGCGAACAAGTAACACGCCAAGCCGCCCTCGGCATACGCGACGATAGCGATACGGTAGGCCCACGGAGTCGTCAGCCAGACGAGAGCCGCGAGGCTTCCAGCGGCAGAGTTGAACCAGCGGCGACCCGTCGCGAACAGTCCGAGTGCTGCGAGCGGAACGAACCCCGCGACGGCCGCTTGTCCCGCGAGCGATCCCGATTCCCAGTCGCCGCGCAGCACCATGCCACAGAGCAGAAGCATCTCAGTCAGAAACGGAAAGCTCGTGTAGACGTTGTGAGGCAACCGCGCGATGTGGCCCTGTTGAAACCACTCCTTCGGCCCGCCCAAGTGGTACTCGACCACATCGAAGTCGGTCTGTGGCGACATCGCGCCGAGCAACATGCACAGCACGAACGGCGCGACGATGCACAGCACGGCCACACCCCACCGGGCTTGCCCCGGTGGCTCGCAGGTTTCAGCACTACTTGTTGGTGCCGTGCTGGAGGTCTTGTCAGGGAAGACGCCGTGCGATGCCTTGTCGAGCTTGGAGTAATGCAAAGCCCCGCGAGCCACCGGGGCAAGCCCGGTGGGGTTTGTGAGCGAGGGCTGTCGTGGTGAGAACGTGATCTCCACAGAAACGGCCACAAGTAACAACCCTCCCAACAGCCAACCACTCATCGCACCGAGCAGCCCCAACCCGAGCATGAGCAGCGACACGGCTGATAGGCCGAGGCAACACGCGAAGAAGCAGCGCTCGACCGAATCGAACTCTCTACGCAGTCGCAGTCCGCGCAAGAGGAGCGACCCGAGTCCCCACGCTCCAGCCCAGATCACGGCTGCGATCGACAGAGACGGCAAACGCTGCGCGAGGAACAGCCAACTCCACGGAGCCGCATTCGCGACGGCGGGCGGGTCGAGTAGATCGAGCAAGTCGAACGGCAAGCCGGTCCAGATCATCCACCTCGCGGCGGGCAGGTTGTTCGGCAGGCCGAAACTGTGAAACCAGGCCGTGAACGCGACAAGCCACACGAGGGCGAGGACCACGCGCGGCAACCATCTCGCGGGGCGAGCGGGCTCGGCGTTGATTTGGCTGCTGGCAACGGCTGGTGATGAAAGAGAGTTGTTCAACCTGTCGCCCTCTGCACCATGTCGCCCTGTCAATTTACGCACCCGGCCGAGGCTGACACTAACCCGAAGCGTAAGCGAGGACGTCGCCCACATCCTCGCTCACGCTTCGGGTTAGTGTGGCTGGGTCCGCGCATTTCGGGAGGTTGTATCGCACCGAATCCTGAGAGGGCATTTCCAACTAGCCCGACGCGCAAGCGAGGGCTTCACCGTCATCGAAGGCCCAGCCCTCGCTTGCGCGTCGGGCTAGTTTTTGAAGCAAAAACCAGTTTTGAAATACCCTCTACTCACCCGGCCCGCCGCTGGTGAGCAGTGTACCGACGAAGTCGGAGGCGGGGAGCGTACCCATCAGATAGCTGTTGCGACCGTCGTGAATCGTGACCTTTGTGCGAGCCGACGAGGCGAACTCACCGCTGCGCGCGGCGGGGCGGAGTGCGATCTCGTGGTCTCCGACGGGTAGTTCCAGCCGCAGGACTTGGATCGTGTCGGGGAGCAATCCCCAGCAGCGCGTGTCGGCGTTTTCGGTGGCCTCCCACGCAACTCCTGCGACGGTGGCGAGCAAACTCAGCGGTGAGCCTTTGTCGATGTCGGCGACTTCCTGCACCGCGTAGATCGCTCCCTTCTTGATGACGCGACGAGCCACCGCGCGGGCGATCACTTCCGAATAGCGGGCCTCTTGTTGTCGCGCGGCCATCGTGCCGACATCGACGATCGTCGCGGTCTGGCCCTTCAATTCCCCATTGACTCGCACAGCAACGGCATCGGCGATACTCGGGAAGTTGATGACCTGCGGCACCTTCACGGGAGCCAGCGTCGGCGGGATGCTGCGGTTGGAAAAGGCGTTCACGATCCGATCGGCGATCAGCAGCGCGGCCTGCGTGGGAAACTCTTCCTTCTCCTGCTTGATCGGCCCGCGACCGACCAGTGCGAAGACGTACAACACACCGTGCCCTTGTCCCACGGGCTTCTCAAACTTGGCGCGTTGCACGTCGGCTTGAGCATCTCGGAAGCCGGGTTCCCAACTCGCGACCTGCACTCGCGCACGCGCCGCTTCCTCCAGCGTGAGCGGCGATTCTTCGGCCAGCATCGCGCGAATGTACGGCCCGAGGGCGACCTGTTTGTACGCCAACTCCGCAGCAGGCTGCTCGGTCTCCTTTTTCTGTTTCTCGACAACAGCGTTGATGATCTGCTGTTGCTTGTCCACAACTTGCAGGGCATATGCTCCGGCGTCACCACCATCGGACATCAAGTTCGACAGCGAGAGCATCGCGCGGATCAGAACCTTCTCGTAGTCTTCGCCCGCGTAGGCGCGGCGGGTGTCGTCGGTCAGCATCGACGCTGTGAACTCACCCACGTCTTTCTCTTCGAGATGGTCGAAGCGGTCGCGCACGCCTCGCAAGATTCGCTCGGCATTCTTCGGACGACCGGCCGCGAGTTCGAGCATCGCCTTATCGAGCAGAAACGCATCCGACTCACGTTTGTGCTTCTGAAGCTGCTTCTCGATCTGAGCTTCGGCATCCGCCAGATGACCGGCAAAATACGCTTCGCGCACACTCCAAATACGGTCGTAGTGCGAGGTACACCCGGTGAGCGGCAGCACAAATGCGAACAGCAACAACGAACGAACCGCGACGCTCGGTCGAACCGATTTGACGCAGGCTGTTGTCGTTGTTCGTAAGTTCATCGCGTGCTACTCGGCCAGAAGACAACAGGCGAGCCGGTTGGCGTCAGCCCCCCGGTTCTTGGGCGTCAGCCCGTGTTCTATGAACCGGGGGGCTAACGCCGCCCCGCTCGGAAAGGTCACACATTGGGCCGCGCCACGTAAGAAGACCGCGCGAGAAATAACTTCATCCCGCCCCGTAATGCTTCAGCTTCGCGAGTCTCGACTTATGGTAGCCCTTGCGCAGTTCGGCCGATTCTTTGTCCGCGTGGCCGGATTCCATGTTGATCAACTCCAGAGTCAGCAGGTAGTCGCGCTGATAGTCCTTTTGATTGCTGCGCGTCGTACCCGACGTGACCTTCGCGTAGAGGAGATAGTCGAACGGCTGTTCGAGCTTTTCCATCGAGGCCGTGAACGCCCGCTGGTGATTCGGGACAAAGAGGTCATCCGGACGCAACCGGCACTCGCGCAGCCCCGCTTCGACGAACCGGCGGTTGATGACCTCGAAGACTTCGGACTCGTTGATCGACGAGTCGATCTTCTCGTAGATCTGCTCGCCGAAGTCGCCGATTTCTTCGGCGCTCTTATTTTCGAGACCAACAAAACAAATCCGCTTGCGGCACGGTTGGCCGTCGTGCGAGACCGTCTGAACGCCGTGCATCTGTCGTCCGAGCAATTGCCCGACAGAGGACACGATCAGCGGCTCCCACGTCTCGGCTCCGGCGGTGTGGCTGCCGACCATGTCGCCGTCCTTTTCGTTCAGGACATGCGCGACCTGCTTGCCGCTCCGGCAACCGACCGCTTGGCCCGTCGCAGCGGCCACCGTTAAAAGAGTGATTCCATTCAGAAACTGTCGCCGATCCATGGCCCTGTCTCCGCATTCGTGATCGTGTCGCCCAACGTTCGCCGCCGCGCGGTCCTTCGTCGTTCGTCAGGAACAAGTTCGACTGGCATGAGGGACAATCTTCAGTCTTCCCAGTCTCAGTTCACGAAGGGGCGGCATGATAGATTTGAAGCCACAAGTCGGCGAGACCGGTTTCGTTGCAGCGGAACCACACCTGACAGCCAGGCCTCACCGATGTGAAGTGGTGCCAGCCGGAGCGATTCAAACCAGCAGTCTCTGCCGACTGTGGGATGAGAACAGGCTCTAGGGCGTTGTCAGCCCTAAGTTTTGGGGGAGCTGAAGTCGTGAGACTTCAGAAAACGTGGAACTCTCACGAGTTCGGCTACCCCCCAATTTAAGACCTGACAACGCACCCTACGGCTGCGCTTCGTCCCGGCGCTCGAACACCAGCGGGTGGTCCGACTGAGGATCAGCCACGCGGAGCGAGATTTTGCCGTTGAGCACATCGGTGAGCAGGTCGCCGCAGACTTCGGCTCGCCAGCCTTGAGTCAGCCGTGGCGAATCGCCCTCGCGTTCGCCGTAGGCATGCCAGCGGACGAGGTGCCGCAGATCAGAGGTCTTTCCCACGAGGCTCATCGCCACGTTGAGTTCGGCGCAGCGATTGGCCAGCGCGAGGCCGAGCAACTGGCCGATCACCTGTTCGTCGTGAGTTTTCTCTTCATCGAGCGATTTCGGCAGGACGGGCAACTCGGACTTGGTGAGGCTCATTCCCGTCTCGACGCACGCGAGCAACTCTGGAGCGGCGCGCTTGTACTCGGGCCGGTTCATGTCGCGCACGGCGAGGAGATCAGCTTCCGATGTCGGCTTGCGTTTGGCCATTTCCAAGATTAGGTCGTCGCGCAGAATCTTGCGCATCGGACGGTCTTTCGCCGCCGCTTCGGCTTCGCGCCAGCGATAGACCTCGCGCGCGACGGCCAATTCCCGCGCTGACAAGCGGTGCAAACCGGTCAGCCGCATCCAACTCTCCGGCGAACGTTCCGCCGATACTTCGTCGATCATGCGCTGCATCTCGGACTCAGCCCAAGCCAGTCGTTGATTCTTGTCCAACCACTGCCGCTGCCGGTCGTAGATTTCGAGGACATGCTGCACATCATCCACAGCGTATTCGAGTTGCCCGCTGGTCAATGGCCGCCGCCGCCAGTCGGTGCGTGTCTCGCGCCCGTGAGCCTCGCGCCCGAGGACGCGCTTGACGATCGCCTCGTAACCGAGCGGAAAACTGCGAGAACGGAGTCCCTCAGCAATCTGCACATCCCACAACCGACACGGTGGGGCATCGGCAAACGTCAGGCAGAAGCGGACCTCTTCGCGTCCGCCATGAATGATGACCATCGTCTGATCATCGGCCATGAGTTCCCACCACGCGCTGAGGTCGGCAACTTCGTAGGGGTCCACCGCGACGCACCGTTCGGCGGTGGCAAATTGCAGCAGACACAGCTCCGGACGGTACGTGAACTCCGAGACGAACTCGGTGTCAAACGCGACCAAGCCCGCCGTGCGGATGTGTTGGCAAAGGTCGTCGAACTCAGTTTGGCTGGTAATCAGGCTCGAAGTCATGCGGCAATTCAATTCGAAGGAGGTTGTCCCGTCGAGGCGAGGCCAGAACGTTGGCCGTTGAAGTTGGGGTCGCATCCTCGCATGGCCCGAAACGACAGGCAAGGCCGCACTCCCCAAACAGCCTGTTGAAAAACGTAGGGTAAGCCTCTGGCTTGCCCTTTTTTAACTGCTTTCACGGGCAAGCAAGACGCTTACCCTGCGTTTTTCAGGCTCTCCGCCACTCCTGTTGAAAATGGTGTCCCGTGAGCGGCATGGCGCTAGCCGCCGGTCGTTTTCGCCTACACCGGCGGCTAGCGC
>JAYSQC010000546.1:0-11110 GCA_043721755.1 Schlesneria sp. | reverse complement strand
CGTGGATGGGGAACAGACTCGAACGTCGCTCGACGTGCGGGGCGTTGCCCACGCGGTTAAACAACGCAACCGAACAACTTAAAATTGGCGAACCACTAGAATTGGGCGAGCGGCAAGACGTGTCGTATCAACCACCGCAGCCCGGCTCGCCAGCAAAGGACTCGAATGTCGAGCGATCTTCGCTGGCGCGTCAGGCTTCGCTGGGACCGGACTTTCGCAGTTCCTCATGCCGCAGACGACGCGACATTCGCACGGCATCGCGAATGTCGCTCGGGGGGCCGCGCTGGAAGCGAATCCACACCAACGGGCAGGCCCGCTCAATTGCCCAGAGCAGGTTCCGTCACGACGGCGGCTTTTTCTTCACTGCCGGCGGTGAGTTGATCGAGCTTCGCCACCGCGGCTTTCCTGGCCTTGGCGAAGAGCGCCGCATCGGAATGCCTTTTCGATTTGGCGAAGACCGTCAGCGCCTTCGCCTCTTTCTCCAACGCAATGTAGACGCCGACCATGCGATTGATGAACTCTTCGTCATCATCTGACAAGTTCGTGTCTGCCAGATTCCGCAGCAACTTTTTGACGGCCTCGATCCCGTTGACCGTGCCGATCATCAGCTCTTCGACCTTCTTCGCGTCGTAGATGTCGCGGGCGAAGGCATCCGCAGTGACACCGATCAAACCCAGCGTGCTTTGAATATGACCGACACCCAAACCACCCACCGCCTGTAACGCGGCATTCCCACGTTCTTCGCTCTCCAGAGTGACCGGAGCGGGCGCGGGTATTTCGGTCGGTACGGGTTTGACTGGCTCAAGCTCAGTGTCCTGCGAGCGGACGGTGCCCGCGAGCGACCCGACATAAACCACACTGCACAACACGGACAGCCATGTCACTCGACGAATCCACAGCACAGACATTTGTCGCTCCCTCCTTGGAAACAGCACTAAAGAATCCGTCGAAGTATTCGTCCACATTTCAAAACCAGCCCGACGCGCGAGCGAGGGCTGGACGTTCGATCAGTGCGAAGCCCTCGCTCGCGCGTCGGGCTGGTTTTTCCGACTCCACAAAACAGGGAGTTGATTTTGGACAGGTTCTATACCTCTCGCGGCACAAAGGGAGAGGTTTCCGAGCGGGGCGGCGTAAGCCCCCCGGTTCTTCCACAGCGGGCTTACGCCCAAGAACCGGGGGGCTTACGCCGCCCCGCTCAGATGTCTCATCATTGACCGCGCGAGGTTCTAACACGGCCAACTCACCGGCAGTGCAAAGCGGCGGGATGATAGTGACGGCCTGAAAATCGACCAAGAGGGGATTGGGCCGTGCAGAGGGCTGCTCTCTGCAACACCACCGCAGTTCACCCTTCAAGCTGAGAACGCAGTGTGTTGTACAGACGCTCCGCGATCACAACCGCCACTTGATCTTTGCCCAGCTTCACCATGAGTCACCGCTACAGCGTTCGCCATGAGTCCGCACTCCTGCGGACACGGCCCGTTCAATCCACATTCCGACCATTTCAACCGCACAGTCATGGACGATGTGCAACATGAATGTCAGCCGATCAGGAGGAGCGTGTCTCGCCGAGCGAATGGCGTCACGAAAACTCTGGCCGAGGAAGTACGTGGCGGACTCCGGTTCAATCGCGTCCAACTCATGCAGAGGGTCTCGTTCCAACTCGGCCCGCCAGCGGGCTTCGTAGAGTTCTTTGGCCCGCTTGGCGATCTCGCGAGAATCGGCTCGGTCAACCCTGATCGCTCCAACCTTGTTCTCGAAGACATCCGACAACCGTACTGGTGTGGATGGGGTGCATGTTTCGTGGCCCCCAGCAAAGTAGATTCGACGCACCACGACATTCGGGACGGCGAAGCGCCGACCCCAGCCACCCCGCCCGAACACCTGGAGTTAGCGCACGCCAAACTCGCGCTTCACTTCGGCCAATGGAATCGCACGCTTCTTGCCTTCGGCCCGCTTGGCTTTGCGAAGCTCCAACAGGTCATCGGCGTCGGCGAGCCGCTCTTGCACGGCCAGGAACTCCTCGTATGGGAGCACGGCGAACTGTTTCTTCCCGTCCTTGACCAGGATTTCGGGATGAAGTTTCAACATGGCCTTCTCCGTTCATTGGTAAGCGTCTTTTCGGTGCAGAACACGATAAACGACGATCTTCTCTGCCTCCACCTCAAACAGCACGCGATAGTCTCCAACCCGCAATCGGTATTCTGGCGTGAAATTCGTCAACTTCTTCACGTCGCCGGACAAATCGTTCTGCAACGCTGCGATTTTGCGGATCATGCGGCGCTGTGTGATCGTCGGCAAGGCTCTGAGGTCTTTGATCGCTCGTGGCTTGAATTCAATTTGATGGGTCATCGAATCCATCCTCGGTCGGCGTTTTGGACGACGATGTTGGCGCGTCGGGGTCCGGTGGGAATGCAGCCGGACCTACGGGACTGAGGAACCGGTAAAGCAGTGTCACCCAGCCAGTGATGCGTCATGACGATCCTCTTTCACTGCACAGAATGAGACGCAGACATCGGTTGGGGTGGCGGGGTCAGAAGCGAAGTGGATGGCCCCGAGAACCACGCTTGCGGCACCGACGAAGATTCCGGGCCTTCCGCAAAGCCTCCAGACCCGGCCACCCCGCCGATCCGCAACGTGAATGTCACCCGATCAGGAGGAGCGTGTCTCGCCGAGCGAATGGCGTCACTAAAACTCTTGCCGAGGAAGTACGTGGCGGACTCCGGTTCCATCGCGGCGAACTCAGGCAGATGGTCTCGTTCCAACTCGGCCCGCCGGCGGGGTACGCAGAGTTCTTTGGCCCTCTTGGCGATCTCGCGAGAATCGGCTCGGCCAACCATGATCGCTCCAACCCTGTTCTCGAAGACATCCGACAACCGTGCTGGTGTCGCGAAACGCCGACGCCAGTTACCCGTTGTCCTTTTGCAAGGGTTTGAGGACGGGGGGGAAGCAAGATGCGGCCTCGATAGCCGTCAATCCTTCAGACCTTCGGAATTGGAGTCGAATTGGAGTGCAATTGGAGTTGAATTGGAGTCCGCCGCCGTCATTCTCCGACCTTGAGATGCCAATAGGCCCCTCGGCCATGCCCGGCGGAATAGATTAGCCCGAGCGATCGCAACGTCGCCAAGTCGTCTTTGACTCCCCAATAGGCCGCCGAATCTGCGTAAAACTGATCGCGAATCTCCCGCAATGCCAAACCGTAACGGTGCTGTCCCAACAGGGATAGAACTTTTTGTTGACGCGGGGTGAGGTTGCGGGCGACTCGCTGGGGGGCAACATAACGACTCGGACGGAAGCACACCGTCACGCAACCGCCAATTTCCTCAATGGTGGGACGAGGCAAGCCAGCCTGATCGGTCAACTCCATGATCTTCAGCGTTCCACGCCCCCACGATTCGATGACACCCCGCCGAAAGAACACTCGCGCCATGAGCGGGTTCCACGGCAGCGACTCATGCGGATGAAACAACGACTCGGCCGTCAATCCAAAGTGCAGCGTTCCCGAAGAACTCACCTCCAGACGATCATCGTAAACGGCAATGGCGACCGATCCGCCGCCGATACTGTAGTCTCGATGGCAGATGGCGTTGGCCAACGCCTCTCGCAACGCAACTGGTGGATAGAGCGGGTCATCAACCCGTTCGAACAGCTTGGGAACGATTCGCCCCGCCACCGGAAGCACCGATCTCATGAATCCTGTCGCCTGATGAAGCAACTCGAACGCGTTGCCTCCAATCTGGCGGTTATCCAGAAACTCCGTCTTGTCAGTTCCTTTGAATCGGGCGACGCGCAGCAGGCACTGTGGGAACTCCGCCTCCAGTCGCTCGGCTTTTCCAAACAAGACGACAGCAGCACGCAACAGGCAATCGTTCTTCCAAAGCCCAAGACCTCGCAAGATCGTGACTGGATCGCGGGTTCCCGGATCGTCGGCACGTCCCCGGCGGATGGCTTCCTCGATGGTCCGCGTCACCTCTGCCAGATCGAGGTCTGCAATCGTCCAACCGTCGGCCGGCTCATTCTCCCAGCGGTGCTCGCCGTGCAATCGCTCCAGCAACAGCCGATTGTATTCGTCGCGAGACATGGTCGGGCTGGTGTTGCCAACACGTTTGTAAGCCTTCCCTTTGTAGCTGTAGGGCCGATTGTGCCCCTGCGTCACCGTCACCACGATCACCTGGAGACCATCGCTCCAGTCGATCCGTTCAATGGAAGGAAATGCGGGCGGATCGAGTTCTTTGATTTCCTGAGCCAACTCCTCAATCGTATGGTCCGAAACCTGTTGACCGAGTACGCGGCCGGTGGGTTCGACGCCGAAGAGGACGCGACCGCCCCGGTGATTCAGCATCGCGCAGAGCGTTTGAGTGGCAGCGCGTCGCTCGCCAGTCGTCCGCTTGAATTCCAGCGTCTCCGACTCGCCCTGTTTCGCCCACGATTCGATCTGCGATGCAGAAATCACTCAATCCCCCAAAGGCTCGGCACACATTCTCATTCGAACCGTGTTGGTGTGGCTGGGGTCCACGCTTCGTGGCCCCCAGCGAGTGACATCGACGCACCACGAAACTGGGGGCGGCGAAGCGCCGACCCCAGCCACACCGCCCGCTCGATCACACAATATTGGCCGATGCGCAGCGTGAATGTCACCCGATCAGGATGGGCGTGGCTCGCCAAGCGAATGGCGTCACTAAAACTCTTGCCGAGGAAGTACGTAGCGGACTCCGGCTCCATCGCGGCGAACTCATCCAGATGGTCTCGTTCCAACTCGGCCCGCCAGCGGGCTTCGTAGAGTTCTTTGGCCCTCTTGGCGATCTCGCGAGAATCGGCTCGGTCAACCATGATCGCTCCAACCTTGTTCTCGAAGGCATCCGACAACCGTGCTACTTCGCTAGGGCCGCGAAGTGCCGACCCCAGCCGCCCCACCGATCACTACGTTGCGAATTGGCTTTGTGTGTTCGTCGGTGCGGTAACGATTGAATTCATCTCCAAGTTGCTTTGAAGTCAGAAGCGACCACGGTGTAGGTGGTCGATCCTCATTATCGTGCGCCTTCCTCGCAAGGTGACTCATAGCAACACCCCAGCGCGGGCTTCTGACCAACTTGCCATCCGATAACTTCGTGTACACGCCTGCAATGAGAAACCTGTCGCGTAGCTTCGGCCAGATCACCAATCGGACTTTCTGGTCGGACTTCAACGCGGAGCGGACAGCAACAGAGATGCTTTCGAGAAAGCTGGTTAGACGCTCCTCAAAGTCGCTGCTCGCTTGTTTGTCGGGGGCTTCTGTATGGAGTTCGATGTCTGGTGGCGGAAAGCCATTCGGGCGGCGGAACACGGATTGGATTAGCGCGAGGGCGAAGTCAGTATCGTTGTCATGTCCCCCTTTGATATGAGGCGTCACTAGGCACAAGAACTCGGAATGCAAGCACAGCTTTCGCATGGCATCGACTTGCTCGTCAATCATCGACGGAACGGAGAATTCCGACGAGATATCCTTCCAGAAGCCAGCGGCCAAAACTTCGCTGATGTTGCGAATCTTTCGATACTCCGGCGACAAGGCGTCGAGTACCGACTTGCAGGCGATGATGCGGTCGATTTTCGCGACCGCGTCGGACTTGATTGCTTCCTTCCCCCACGCAAGATCGGTCTCTGGCCAATCGCCGCACACAGGACGATTGACAAGAGTGCCCTCGATCTTCTTCAAGAGACTTTGGCACAAAACTCGTGCCTTTTGATCCTTGATGGATTTCACTGTTTGTAGCGCCGTTTCGTACCAAGCGCCCGCATAGAGATTTGAAACCATCACCGAACCGGCGGCCGTTCGAGGGAACATCCCGTGTCCGAGTTCTTGTAGTTGCTCCCGCCATGCCTCACAGTCTTTGTGGGCTTCCTGATCAAAGATTGAAGGGGTAAACGCAAACTCACCGTGCATCATCGAACCTCTCATAGAAGTCGATCTCGAAGAAGTCGTCGGGCCACGGCTGCACGAATTGTCCGTTCGCGTCGATGTCCAGTTTCCGAATCACAGTACGGCCCTGTTCTTGAGAAACGTGGTAGACAACGATGTCTTCGCTCGCCAGTCCCAAGCCTTCAGGAACACACCGCTTGGTGGTCTCACGCACCCGGCGGAGCAGCCGCAAGATCAGATGTTCGCTGTGTGTCTCGACGATCAGTTGGTTTCGCTTGTCGTTGTAGTCATGCTCACTGACGAAATCGATGAACAAGTCGCCCAGCTTCACCTGTAGTCGGGGATGAAGATGAAGTTCTGGTTGAGCAATCGTGACGAGTAGCCCCTCCCGACTGACGCAGGCTACGACAACGGGCACTATCTGCGAGATTCCCGAACCGACCTGTGATGGCAATAGGTTGGGGATGCTGTCCGCTGCTCCTCCGTACTTGGTACCGATGGGACGGAGCAGGATTTCTCGCGGAACGTTACCCGTGCTTTTGTACGGCGTGAGGTTGCTGCGATCACTCGAGTCAAGTTTCACTCTTTCCATAACAGTTACCAAGGTTTGATTGACGACTGCGATGCCAGTATCCAGCTTGTCTGGACCGAGCCATTCGTTAATCGAATCAAGTGTTGGGTCGGTCACGAATCCCAACTGATCCCATGCAGCGATTCCCGTCAGCCAGTCCTCGCGACTCGGTTGTGGCTGCGGACGGAAATGACGCGGAGGAACCATCCGCATTGGCCCTATCCGCCGGTGGCAAGCCAATTCACTTTCAATCCTACGGAGTGTTGCCAGAACGATGATATTCAGGCTCAACGCAAGCGGCCCATCGTTCAGACTGCATACTTCATCATTTAATGGCGGGTCGAAATCAGATGGAAGAATCTGCTGCATGAGAACCCTGAACGGTGGCAACTCCGCTCTTTGGGCATCGATGGAAAGAATCTCATGATTCGTATCGACTTCCCAATAGAAAGCGTTGAGTTGCCTCGCAGTCAGCAGAGTATGGCAAGGAGACTCGTCAGTGGCTTTCAAGCATACCAAGCGGTGTCCACTTACTGCGATCATCACCTGACTGATAAGCAGGGTTGAAAGAGTGGGGTCTTCGCAAAAAGTGACCGTCACCGTCAGGCTGGTAGGTTCCTCCTCGCCAATATTCATAAGAAAGAGGGATGGCATTTGCGCCGCGGCCAATCCAGAATCGCCCGTGAATTCGACAGTGTTGATGGGAAGAAACCCAAAGATATCGTCACCCTCACCCAGCGAGACAGTAACGCCCAAGGTTATCGATCTGCCAGGGTCTTGGCCGTGGACGAGTTCTCGCACGCTGCCGATGCTCTGAGCAATATGGCGCGTGAGTGACTTGCCACGTCCGTGATGCCTGTCCAGTAGTAACTCTTCAAGGACGAACAAAGCCTCGACGATTGTGCTCTTGCCGGCACTATTCGCGCCAAACAGCAGCGTGAGTGGCCGGAGTTCGATCTCCTCACGCTCGCGAATGCCTTTGAAATTCTCGATGATGATCCCGGTAATCATGCTGCGTTTCCTTTCGGCTATCGCGGGGGCCCAGCCATCCCGCCGCCCGTCTCATCCCTGCTTCCTGTTACCTTCTGCATCGTAGTACGGACTTTTCTCTTGCCCGGCTGCGTTCCATATCATGTCAAACACTGGCTGCATGATTTTAGTAGCCGACAAAGAGAAGTCGTCTACCACATGTTCAGGGAGCGCCAAAAAATCACGGTCAATGGAGGTTGATCGAACCGTGTGGGAGCCACCCGGTTGTGCCATCACATAGCCTTTACAGCCAAGCAAACTCAGCATCACAAAGCACGGAGGCGAGACATTGAGTTTTCTATACGCATTCAAGTAACGGCCTACAGCCTCCCAAAGCATTTCCTCAAAGAGCTGACTAGGGATCACTTTTCGATTTGGATCGTCAAAACCATAAATTAACCGACTTGCTCCAACCGACTCAATTACTGAGTTGCGGAATATCAGACTGTATTCTGGGGCAGGAGGTTCTGGCGCAGCCGCAAGCCATCCATCAATGTTGAATCGGGAATAACTGGCGGAGTTATCGAGTGGGCGAAGGAGATTCCCTTGATCCCGTAGATCAGCCGGTGAAAGGCGCGTTTCTGAACCGAACGCAGCGAGCGGGACGAGATGCAGTACCACTTTTGGAAGAGTGCCAAGAGAGATTGGAGCCTCATCGGTCATGATTCGAGACAGTCGATCAAGGCGAAAACTCCTGATCCGTTCGGGAATCGTCTCCGAAAGAAGAAAGGAAGACCGAATCTCGGCCACATCCATTGGATGCTTCCCTGCATTATTCCGGATGTAGAAGCGAGACACGTTCTTGAACACCACCATGTGAGGTGATGCCCAACTCTTGGGAATGCGTATCACCAACACTGAACCGTTCGGGAACCCATCGACCCATTGAATCCGAATGCCGGTAATTCGAGGTTCCAATCCGTCACGAATGATGTTTTCAAGGCGGAGAGTCTCGCCATCGCGATTCAGGACCACTGCACCCGATGCGCTGATCGCAATTCCGTCCTTTGTCTGAATGCCATAAATGAGATCGCCGCCCGCAGAATTTGCGAAGGCTGAAACATCGGCAAGGAATTCCCGTTTGTCTTCGTCACCGTTACCCGGCAATGAATCCTTGTACTCGATGACACGGTTCTCGGCGACACTGTTCGTAATTAGCGAATCAATGTCTTCCTTCTCAATCTCGTCGATCGGCTTGGAAATCATGTTCGAGCTTTCTGTCGCCACTCCTGCCCGAGACGGATCACCTCATCCCATTCGGGATGGTCCTGCATTGCACCGTAGACGCGATCGACGATGTGAGACTTCGGCTTGCCGCTCAAGACCGCTTCATGCAGCTCGCGCCGGAGGTCTTCGACCTGACGCTCCAACGACTCCAGTCGCTCATCCATCATTTCGACAGTCATGGTCATTCCCTCTGATTCAATGCTGGGTCTGCATTCGTCCATTCATTTCCAAAACTCAACCGAACCGAGTCGCCGCTTTCGGGTCGCGGGCAGGAATCCTGTCGTGCCACGCCGCCCAAGTCGGCTTGAGCCGAATCCCCATTTGCCACTCCGGCCAAGCCGTTCCGCGACCGTTGCTCAACTGTGGTTCTGAAGTGCGAGCAGATCCCTTGCCTTCTGAATGCCGAGGTACTCGTCGATCTCGCCGCGCAGGTGTTCGATCACGTCCATCGGGCCTTCCAACCGCAGGGCCAACTGCGACGGGTGCATCGTCTCCGCCTGTCGCAGCAAGTCGGCGACGACCTCTTCCATATTTCGCAATTGTTGCCGGGCCTGAGTCAGCGCGGCGGCGTCTTCGATCATGGTCGCACCCTGACAAGCCCCTTGGTCCGCTGAGGCTGATTGCGGACCTGACTGAAAAAATCCACGAACCGATCGTATTCCAGAGAGTGTGGCAGCACCACGAACAAGTCCAAGCCGAATGTCCGCTGGATGCGCCGCCGCGACCGCAGGTTGTACTCGAATGGCGAAACACTTTGGCTCACATCGTAACCGTCATGCAGCACCAGGACGACATCCATGTCATTCGGCTCCGGCTCATCGGTCACGAAGCTGCCATCCACCAGGACGGCTTGCGCTAACGGCCAGCGACTCAGTTCCTCGTGATACCGGCCGAGACCTTCCAGTAACTGTTGCCGGTGCGACGATCCGCCAAATCGGTCGGCCAATTCCTCCAGACTCGCGTCATGAATCCCCGGCGGCAGCGTCCCCCATTGATTGAGTGCGGGCAGAGACATGGACTGTGTGACTCCAAAATTGATCGCGAGGATGAGTTCCCTTGTTCCCAAGCTCCGGCTTCGGTACGAAACTCCAAGAAGAGTCGTTCAGCATTGCCCATTCTCGCTCACTCCGCCAGCGTTTCCCACGGGTTGAACTCGCAGGCGCGTTGGCAGGAGAACCGTTTCGCCGCTTTCAGATCGCGGTCAGCGTACCACTCGGTGGCTTCGCGGATGTCGTCGCGGGCTGCGTCATCGAGTCGAACGATCATGGCTGGTTGGACCGCGCGATGATGCCATCCAGTTCGGCTCGCACATCGTCCCACAAGTGAAGTCGGCTGTCTCCTCGCAAATACCGCTCGCGGCGTGAGCGGACTTCCTGCGCGAGGTCTTCCGCGAAGGCGATGTCTGTAGTTTCGCCCGGCAGGCTCTCCCACAGTTTTTCTGCAAGCTCAGCGCGTTCCTCGGGCGGAAGTGCCATCGCAGCTTCGAGCACACCTTGAGTCATGACTGAATCTCCGAAATTGTCTGTCGATTGCCTCATTGAAAACCATGCTATCGTGACACTGAGGGGAGTCCCGCAAACTTTTCTCGTTCTCCGCATTCCCGCCGGGGAGCCAGTGATTCGACAAAGGCGGAAGACCCCTCACTCTCTCTCCACCGAGCCGGGGCGAGGGGTGAATACCGTCGCGGTCACTCGCGAGATGTTGGCACTCGCCTTTCGATCACTACGGTGAGGTCGCTGTAATCCACGGCGAGCCGACATCCGAGCAGCAGCAACACTCCCAGCAGTGGAAAGTTGCCGCGACCCTCGATGACTTCGATGATGAAGCGTTCACCGAGCCAGTCAATTGTGGCTTCATAGGTTTCGAGCCAGCAGCCGGTGCCGTCGGCGAGTTGCGCGTGCGTGGCCGAGGCCTTCCTCAAGCCGAATTGCTGGATCAGGGGCTTTGGAAGAACGAGTTGGCCGGTAAAGCCGGTATCGATCCAAACCGAGAGCTTCGAGAATTCACTCTGCTCATCGTGGGCCAGCTTGACATCGATGAGCGCTCTTCCGTTTGAATCAACGTGTCCGGCAATCACCACGCGCCCCCGATCTGAACCGCAAACTCGTGGCCAATGTGCTTGGTGTAAGTAATCCGATCCGGGTAGGCACGACGAGCGGCGCGAACGGCTTCGGAAAACGTGGCTCCGAGAAAATGGGACTGCGAGTCGGGTTCGATGGCAATGAACTCGCCGAAGTGATCTCGCTCCAAGTCTGTCCGCAGCGACTGCTCATAAAACTCCAAGGCCCGTTGGGTGATCTCCCTGCTGTTGACGACATCAACACGTTGAACTCCTTGAATAGGGAAAGGAACGTAGGGTGCGTGGAGTCTTCGGAACGCACCGGGCATTG
>JAYSQC010000545.1:0-33694 GCA_043721755.1 Schlesneria sp. | reverse complement strand
CCGCCAACCCAGGGCGTTGCCCTGGGCTGGCATATACCGCTCGCGGGTGAGGATGGCACATTTCACACTAACCCGAAGCGTAAGCGAGGATGTGCGTTGCATCCTCGCTTACGCTTCGGGTTAGTGTCAGCTTCTCCAGCGAGCGGCATAACATCGCCCCTTTGGGGCTGAAAACGCAAAGCGCGCAACTTCAAAACTTGCGATTCAGGCTTCGATGGGTAAATCATTTGCCGGGTGTTGTCCAAGCCCCCGGCTACCGAACCACCAAGAACCGCTCGAACCCGTGTTGATGCAGCCTCGTTTCCACCAGCCGTGACCGCTCCGCCTCACACAGTCCGTTCAAGATGCCGAACAACACACAGCCCATGACAATGCTCGTCACGCGCACGACGGACATGGGGAGTGAGAACGGCTTGAGGTCGGCATACAGTTCGTCGAGGCTGCAATACTCGCCGAACGGCTGACCATCATAGAGCATCACGACACCACAGAAGTCGGAGCTCCATTCGTAGTCGAACGGCCCGTACGTCTTCCGGCGGTGCGTCACCCAGAAGCGGCTGCCATCGAGTTGAATTCCATGCGTCGCTAACACGGTAGTTCGTCGCTTGCCAATGTCACGGGAAAGATTGAAGACGAAAGCGGCTTGGGCCTCTTCAGCTTGAGACTGTCTTTCGCCACGATCGGCATGGACCTGACAGCCCCAAACGGCTCCGGCATTGGCACCGACATCGGCGACGTGGAGCAGCAATGCGGATCGCAATCGTTCCGCTGCGGAAGGCGCGGGATCATAGCCGTCGCGCGCGTTGTCACAAGACGAGATTGATCCTGCGCAAACGCGCCGTTCCGATCCCGAACATGTCGCTCCGACGGTGCGCCCAAAGTGAGCCAGCGCAACAGCGGCCCCGCGCGGCGTCGCTTCTTGCTGAGACTCGCGAGGACGCCGTTCGACGACTGTTCCACGTTCTCAATCCGGAGTCATTCCTTCCAACTGGCGGACAGATCAGGCTCGCAAATCTGGCCCGCGCCGCCGCGCTTGTCAAACCGTGCGGACTGTGCGGCGTGTGGACTGTGAGAACGTTTTTTTTCGGCCACATTCAAATGATTCCGGCATCTCACGAATGAGTTCGGCCGATCATCCCCTCGGATTTGAATTTCCGCCGCGAGGTGCCGCTTGACAACGTTTTGCGTCTCGACTATCCAGTTGCCGCACATGGTTCGGCCCCAAGATTACGAGCCGCTCAGCACCGTGTGATGAATCGAGTTCAGCATCCCTGCCGAAGGATTTGAGTTCGTCTGCCGAGGATTCTTTCGGCTCCAAACTCAGTCAGGAATACCCCGTCCACAGTTCGAGTTAATGAGGTTTCACAGATGAGTACAGTTCTGTTTGAAGAAGTGGCCGCGTTGCCAACTTGGTTGCCTGCATTCCCCTTGGGTGGAGTACAGATGGCGGGCGATGACGATGGCCCACCGAGCGAAGCGGATTTCGAGGATGATGAAGACGAAGAGTTTGAAGACGACGAAGCCGAAGAAGTCGAAGACGAAGAACTCGAAGATGAATTCGACGACTTCGATGACGACGACGACTTCGATGATGACGAGGATGACCTAGACGATGACGACGATGACGACGACGATGACGAGGACTACTGATCAGTCAGCGGCTTCGTGTGACCGTTGAACTAGGGCCGCCGTTCGCGACCGAAATCAATGCTCGCGTGAGTCACTCCGTCGCTCGTTCGTGTTGGCATACCGGCCGGCGTTCCCCTAGGGGAACGTCGGCCGTTTTTTTGCCCCGCACGTCCTTTGGGCGAGCGGCAAGAAAAGATTTACCCGTAGGATGGACGCCTCGTCCGTCCGAGTCGCCGCTGGTTGTGACGGACGGATGAGGCGTCCATCTTACGACTGGGTCCGCCAACACTTGCCGCTCGCCTTGACTCACAACATCGTTCTTTCACCGCTTGTCTTTTCAGCGGCGGGACAGCATCCTCCGGCCACGGGTGCCATCGCCCACAAACATCGTTTCGTCGGTTCAATCCAGGGAGTCGCAGCGTGCAGGGTTTGTCTCAACAGATTCGTGAAGCGGTCGAGTTCATCCGGAAGTCTTGGGCCGGACAGGCTCGCGTTGGAATGATCTTGGGGACGGGTCTCGGTGGACTCGCCGAACAGATCGACCAGCAGGCGATGATCCCTTACGGTGACATCCCGCATTTCCCGGTCTCGACCGCGCCCGGTCATGCCGGTCGCCTGGTCTGTGGTCTGTTGAAGGGAGTCCCGATCGTCGCGATGGAGGGCCGCTTCCATTATTACGAGGGCTACTCGCTGCAACAGGTGACGTTCCCCGTGCGTGTGATGAAGGCGCTCGGGGCCGACACGTTGCTCGTGACCAACGCCGCGGGTGGGATCAATCCGCAACTCGATTTGGCCGATATCGTCGTGATCGAAGATCACATCAACCTGCTCCCCGACAACCCGCTGCGTGGCGTGAATGACGACAGTCTTGGCCCGCGCTGGCCCGACTTGAGTGCCCCGTACACGAGCAGCCTCATCGCGCTGGCCCGTTCGTCGGCGCTGTCGCTGGGGATTCATCTGCACAAGGGAATCTTCGTCGCGGTCCCCGGCCCGAACCTCGAAACGCGGGCCGAGTACCGAATGCTCAAGGCGCTCGGCGCGGATGTCGTCGGCATGTCGACCGTTCCCGAAGTCCTCGTCGCCGTTCACAGCAGCATGCAGGTCCTCGGATTCTCAGTCGTCACCGACATGTGCCTTCCCGATCATCTCGAACCGGCAGAAGTCCCCAAGATTCTGGCGAACGCCGCTGCGGGAGGAGCCAAGCTTGCGAAGCTCATTCCCGCCGTGATCGCACAGTTGAAATGAGGACGACCACCGCCCGCGTGTGATTTGTAGGATGGGCACTCCTGCCCGTCCGGCCTTGGTGCTAAAGACCGGAGCAGCAATCACTTCCCGAACTGCAACTGCATTCTCCCTCCCCTCGGCGGGGAGGGCTCCAGAACTCGAACGGGAACGTAAGGCGAGCGGCAGGAGTTGCCTTACCGCAGATTGAAGCCCGACGCGCAAGCGAAGTCTCGGTTACCAAGCCTCTTCGCTTGCGCGTCAGGCTTTGATGGGTCAGCGACTTCCTGCCGCTGGCCTTATTACGCTTCCGTTCCTCAAGAGCGGACGGGCAGGAGTGCCCATCCTACAAATTCGTTGACATCCGCCTCTGCACCGAAGCCCCGTCATCCCAAGGCCCACCATGAAGCGCTCACGCCTGCTGATCGTCGGTTTCCTGTGCCTCGCGCTGGCGGGTTGCGCCAACAAGGTGACTCTCGAAAACTTCGCCCGCATCAAACCCGGCATGTCGATGAAAGAGGTCGAAACGATCTTCGGTGGCCCCGGCAAGTCTTACCAATCGATCAAGACTTGGCGTGGCAGCGGCAATCGTACGATCACCATCGAGTTCGATGATCGCGGCCTCGTCGTCAACCAAACCCACGACGGCTTCTAGTGGTTCGCCAATTTTAAGTTGTTCGGTTGCGTTGTTTAACCGCGTGGGCAACGCCCCGCGCGTCGAGCGACATTCGAGTCTGTTCCCCATCCACGCGCGGGGCGTTGCCCACGCGGTTAAACGAGGTCAACCCCTCAAGATCAAGTTGGCGGACCACTAGGCTGACTCGCACACAACCGCACTCACGTTTCTCTCTGCCGAACACACCACGCTCATTGCACCAAGGAACCTGCTCATGAAGACTTTCGCAATTGCCCTGTTCAATGACGAAGCTGGCTTTATCGTTTCGGCCGAACTGGTGCTGATCTCGTCGGTCTGCGTACTGGCGATGGTGGTCGGCCTGTCCGAAGTGGCCAATGGCATCAATCAAGAACTGGAAGACATCGGCTCCGCGTTCGGATCGATCAATCAGAGCTACCGGTACGCTGGCCTGTCCGGCCACGGCGGTTCATCGGGTGGCGGCGGCTTTCAAGATGGTTCGGACTTCTGCGACGGTGCCAATGACATTGTGGGAACTGATCCGACCGGCGAAGGCCGCGGAAACGATCACGGCAACAAGTAGATTCAGCGACCTCTGAACACCGCGCCGCAAGACGCCTCGAATTGATGCGACTCCTTTCTGGCCCACAGCCCTCACCTGCGAGCAATCGCGGTGGGGGCTGTGGGTTTTCGGCTTTCCGCCACTCTTGTTGGACAACACCCGTGAGCGGCAAGGCGCTAGCCCAATGGCACTTACTTTAGAAAGTAGCAGGCACATTCCATGTGCCGCTCCCTGCCATTTGCGGACGGCACATGGAATGTGCCTGCTACCTAACGCGTAAATTAAGTGCCATTGGGCGCTCACGTCGGACAACTTTCAACAGGAATGGCGGAGAGCCGTGTTTTCTTTGGAGTGGCGAGGGACTGAGGAGGTGTGGGTTTCGATTCACGCGAGGTTGTCGCGGACGAAGTCTGCCAGCGGAGTGCGCAGCGAATCGATGTGCGCCGTCAATTGATCCAGCATCGGCAACGCCTCGGCGAAGGCGTGTTGTCTGCCGCACTGTTCCAGTTGCCACGCGAATTCGGAGGTGGCGACGGCCCCGATGGCGAGCAGTTCTCCCTTAAGTGAATGCGACAGCCGTTGCACGACATCCGGCTGACGGAGACGAACCGCTTCGCCAAGCCCCGCGAGCGTGGTCGTGGCCGATGACAGAAACAGTTGCACGACTTCGGCGAGGAGCGACCGGTCGTCATCAACTCCCTCGAGTGCGGCCTTCCAGTCGATCAACGCAACGACAGGCTTGATCGGCGTGGGGACTTGGCTGGAAGTCACTGCGGCTGGCTCTGCTCTGCTCGCCGAACCGAACAGCGAGAGCAGTTTTTCGGCGAGCAGCTTCGCGCGGATCGGCTTGGGCAGATAGTCATCCATCCCCGCTGCGAGGCACCGTTCGCGATCCCCTTTCATCGCGTGTGCAGTCATGGCGACGATGGGCGTGTGTCCGCCCTGTCGTGCTTCCCTGTCGCGAATGGCTTGCGTGGCTTGCAAGCCATCCATCTCCGGCATCTGCACGTCCATCAGAATCACGTCGAACGGTTGCATCTGCCACTCGGCGATGGCGAGCCGACCGTTGCCTGCCACGGTGACCCGGTGCCCTTGCTTGGTCAGCACTCCGACCGCCAGTTTTTGGTTGGCCGCGTTGTCTTCGGCGAGCAGCACATTGAGCGGACGGACGGCGAGGGCCGATCGCTCTTCATCCGCTGGACGCGGCGGTGAATCGAGTGCGGCGACGCCCAACGTGGTCACGATCGCGTCGAATAGCTCGGACTGTTTGATTGGCTTCATCAGACGGGAGGCAATGTTCAGATTATCACGTCGAGCCGCATCTCCCTCGCGGCCGCTGGAGGTGAGCATGATGATCTGCGTCTTGTCGAACTGGCTCTCGGCGCGAATCCACTCGGCCAGCATGAATCCGCTCACGTCGGGCATGTTCACATCGGACAGGATCAGACCGATGGAACTTCCCTGCGCATGGCTTTCACGCAACAGCCGCAGCGCGTCATGAGCGTTCGAGGCCAGCACGGGACGCATGCCCCAGTTGCAGACCATCTCACCGAGGATGCGTCGGTTGGTGGCATTGTCATCGACGATCAGCACGTTGGTGTCGGCGACGACATCCGTGCGACGTTCGACGCGCTGCGTGGCCTCATCGGGCACGGACATTTGTGCAGTGAAGTGAAACGTGCTGCCGCGTCCGACTTCGCTCTCCAACCAGATGCGACCCTGCATCAGTTCGACCAGCCGCGAGCTGATCGCCAACCCGAGTCCCGTGCCGCCGTAGGTGCGTGTCGTCGAGGAATCGGCTTGCCGGAACTCCTCGAAGACGAGGCTCTGTTTGTCCGCAGGGATGCCGATCCCGGTATCGGTCACGGAGAACCGCAACAGCGCTTCGGTGTCCGTGCGTGTCTCGCAGCGGACGGTCAGTACGACTTCGCCTTGCGGTGTGAATTTGATCGCGTTCCCAACGAGATTGATGACGATCTGCCGCAGTCTCCCGTAGTCCCCTTCCAGCAAGAACGGGACGTTGCTGTCGATCTCGAAGGCCAGTTCGAGTCCCTGGCGTGAGGCCCGCACGGCCAGCGACTTCATCGTGTCGCCCAGAGTCTCGCGCACGTCAAAAATGGCGGGGTCGAGTTCAAACTTGCCCGCTTCAATCTTCGAGAAGTCGAGCACATCGTTGATGAGCGTCAGCAGCGACTCACCCGACTCCTGCACGATGGAGAGGTACTCGCGCTGGCTCGACGTGAGGACGGTGTCGAGCAACAGTTCGGTCATGCCGATGACCGCGTTCATCGGCGTGCGAATCTCGTGACTCATGTTGGCGAGGAAGTCACTCTTGGCTTTGCTCGCCGCGTCCGAAGCCTCTTTTGCCTTGCGCAGTTCCTGCTCGGCCCGCTGCTGCGCCGTCACGTCCCAGAACATGCCCTGAATGCCGATCACATGACCGTCGGCCGCGCGAACCGGACCTTTGAACGTCTGGATGAAGAGCCGCTGTCCGTCGGTGTGGATGATCTCTTCGATGGCTTCGATGGTGGCAGCCGTATCGAGGATGCGTTGATCGTCACGGCGGTATTTCTCGGCGAGATCGCGCGGAAACAGGTCGAAGTCGGTCTTGTCACGGAACGATTCCAGCGGCGTGCCAATGGCCTCACAGAACCGCTGGTTGCCAAAGACCAGCCGGAACTCCGCGTCCTTCCGGAAGACGCTCAGTGGCAGGCTTTCGACCAGCGACTGGTAATGAGCATCCGATTCCCGCAATGCTTTCCGCGCGGCGACATCTTCCGTCACATCCCAGAACAAAACTTGCACACCGACGATTTGCCCCTCCTCATTTCGGATGGGCGACTTAACCCGGTCTATGATCCGCCGTGTGCCGTTCAGCCCCGCCAACTCCTCGATGCCATGTAGCACTTCGCCCTGCTCCATCACACGACGATCATCGGCGGCAAATTTGCGAGCCAACGCTTCCGGGAAGAGATCGAAGTCGTTCTTCCCCAGCACCGTGTCCGCCGTGACTCCGTGCCGTTCGCAATAGTGGCGGTTCACAAACGTGCGACGGCCCTGAGCGTCCTTGCGGATCAAACTCAGCGGCATCTGTTCGGTGAGCGAACGGTGCTCGGCCAAGGCGTCGGCCTTCTCTTTGGCCGAATGACGCTGGGCTGTGACATCGGTCGCGATGAGCAACGCGGAAAGCTCACGCTGATCACCGAGACTGACCGCCCTGAGGCGGGCTTCCAACCAGCAAACGGTTCCGCTCGGCTGCACGATCCGAAACGCGGACTCCGACCAAACATCGGGAGCCAACTTCGTCAACTGAATGCTCAGCGCCGCTCGGTCTTCCGAGTGAACCGCATCAATCCACGCTGCACCGCTCGAATCGAACTCGTCCCTGGAACGGCCAAACGCGGCCTCGGCACTGCGGTTCCAATCACTCACACGGCGACCGTCCAGCGCGAGGCACGCCACCAATTCGCTCGTTGCCTCCAGCAACAATGGCAATGCCGCTGAAAGAGGACGCGAAGGACTCAACTCGCTGGAACTGTGCATGCGCGAAGGCCGTTCTAAATCTGAAACAACCGATTTTTGGAGTGTTCCTGCCTGAAAGAACACGCCCGATTACATCGGGGACCGCATCAACTCATCCTCTTACTGCTCCGTCGAAACGAACCGCACGCAGACCGGGCTGCCGACTTCGATCTTCGTTCCGACCGCCGTCAACTGGCCGGTCGCTCCGTCGATGCGGAACGTGAAGACATCGTTCGTTCCCTGGTTTGCCGCTAACAGGAATTGCCCCGTTGGATCAATGTTGAAGTTGCGGGGCGTCTTGCCGCCCGTCGGACAATGCCCGGCAGCGGCCAACTTTCCGGAGGCTTCGTCAAACGAAAAGATCGCGATGCTGTCGTGGCCGCGATTCGAGACGTAGACAAACTTCCCCGAAGGATGCACGACAGTTTCGGCGGTCGAGTTCCCCTTCACCGGTTGAGGCAACGTCGAGAGCGTGTGAACTTCCGTCAAAGAGCCTTTGTTGCCGTCATAACGAAATGCCGTGACGGCCGATGTCATCTCGTTGTTGACGAACGCGAAGCGGCCCGACGGATGAAAGGCAAAGTGGCGCGGGCCACTGCCGGGTGAAACGACTCCCGCCGGAGGATCGTTGGCCACGAGCGACCCCTTGCTCGGATCGAACTTGTAGATCAGCACTTTGTCGAGACCCAAATCGGCGGCGAACGCGAAGCGGTTGGCCGCATCAAGGTTGATCGAGTGGGCGTGCGGCTTCTCTTGCCGCGACTTATCGATGCTCGACCCGACATGCTGGATCGAAGCACTCGCCGCCGACAGCTTGCCCATCGCGTCAATCGGCAGCGACGCCACGCTGCCTCCGCCATAGTTCGCCACCAGCACGTTCTTGCCCGCCGCATCGACCACCAAATGACACGGCCCGGCTCCCTCGGACGACTGCTGGTTCAGCAACGTCAACTTGCCGGACGCGGCGTCGATGGAAAAGGCACTCACGCCACCCAGCGGCTTCCCCTGAAAGTCTGAGATTTCACTGACCGCATACAAAAACTTGCGGCTGGGATGGATCCCGACGAACGACGGACTCTTGATCTCAGCCGACAACTGCGGTGGCGAGAGTTGCCCCGAGGCGAGGTCGAGCGTCGAGTGATAGATCCCTTTGCTCAGCGGACCGGTGTACGTTCCGAAGTAGACTCGGAACGACTTCGGAACGACCGGATCGGCTGCCGGGCAGTGAGAAACAAAGGCCATTCCAACAGCAACCGACGCCATCCAAACCACGACGCGAACACGCATGAGGCACCTGATTCACAAGGAGACGCAACAGAGAGATTTTCCACACGGCCGAAGCGAACACCAACCCGAAGCGTAGGCGAGGAAGCAACTCACCTCCTCGCTTACGCTTCGGGTTGGTGTCCGCTGCCACAAGTGGGCCAGACGATAGGCCGACGATTCGCACGCGCCAAGCAACCGGACGAGTGGGTTCTGGACCGCGCATTTTGATCGCCGCCTCGTTCCCACCAGAAACGCCAAGAGCCGAACGCAAGCGTTCGGCTCTTGGTGTTCACTCCCAGACCATCGGCGAAAAGTTACTGGCGTTTGAAGCTGTAATCCTCATTGGTTCGATCGAAATCGAAGGCCGTCAGGTTCGCGCGGAACTTCACGTCCGCATACGTGTACTGTTCGATGAGAGTCGCGGTGTCGAGTTCATCACCGACAGCGGTCACGGCATCTGTCGGCCACGCGAAGTTCTTGATGAACAGCGGCACGCTCCATTCTGTGTCGATCATGACGACCGACTTGCGGTACTCGGGTGAGGATTTGGCGTCGCGAAACTCAGTGACGAAGCAGAGGCAGTCGCGACCCGCGATCGACTGGTTGTCGGCTTGGTCGCACTTCACGATGGCCTGCCGTTCGAGATCGCGTTGATGGCTGCTGAGGATTGTCTTGGCCAAGTTGGCCAACCCAATCTGAGTGATCGGATGACGCGATTCCGCCTTCGCCAGCGAACTGTCCGGTTCCATCGAGATCGGTGGAAGCCGCGCTTTCCAACCACCCGGATGGACGAGTAGTTTGCCTTCGTTGAGTCCTTCGCCGTAGATGACCTCGCGGCCGGTGTCGAAGTCCTGCCATTTCATATAGACGTTGAAGGGCTTGTGAGACAGCTTCATCGAGGTCGTCTGCTCTTCGAGCAACACGCCGTCCACGACTTCCAGTTTGCTGAACTGCGCCGTGTAGTCGGGAGTCGTCGCGAGGAACTCCAGTCCCTTGTTGAGGAGTTCCAGCTTCCGTTGCAAAGTCTTCTGAACGAGCTGTTCTGGTGTCAGTTGCTCGTCAGCCGCTGCGGGGGCGACATTGCGGATCGCGATCACGACCGGAGCCGCTTTGGCCGCACGGAAGGAATCGGCTCCCGCTGGTCGAGGCGGACTTTCCAGTTGAAGAAACAGGAGTGCTGCCACCGCAATGGCGACCGCCGAACTGTTGGCTTGCTGTTCGGGATTGAGCGCCGCCAGACGACGGTACAAGAACTTCATGCGGCGCTCTCCTGCGATGCTGCGAGACTCGGTTGAGGATGACGGGGGGGCTGGCTTCGTGGCGGCAAGAATGGCCGACATTCAGAGGGCGGATGAGAGCGAGAGTGAACTCGTCACACCTGTTCTGCACCGCGCGAGACGCCAAGGAAGAGCATCGACGACAGTTCGCATCACCGGTGAAAAGTAATTCACCGGCCGTCGCGACAGGCACGCCGGTTGAGTCTGACCATCTCAATGTCCACGGAGCAATCCGCGCGGTTTGACTGACCGGAAGAGTTTGCCAACACCAACCCGCAGCGTAAGCAAGGTCTCGGGTGTCTGGCGTCGGCGCTTCGCGGCACCAAGGCAAGGGGAAAACTGCACCGAGGAGCACAGCATCGAGCGACGGAATCGAAGGCTCGACGAGCGGACAACTGACGCTCGCACGGCCTAACAGCCTGTTGGAAAACGTAGGGTAAGCGTCTCGCTTGCCCGTCTTTACAGCGAGAAAACGAGCAAGCCGGAGGCTTACTCTACGTTTTTCAACAGGCTGCTAGACCTAAAACAAGCGAACCCCACCGGGCTTGCCCCGGTGGAATTAGGTTTTTGCACTACTTGTGACTTCACTGGAAACCCAACGTGAGTAGTGCAGAAACCCGCGAGCCACCGGGGCAAGCCCGGTGGGGTCGCTTGATCGAGGGCTAGAGCGGCGAAGCGCCGACCTCAGCCACATCTTCTCGATCCTTCGCTTGCGCGTCAGGCTTCGATGCGAGCAACCCCGACACGCCCTACAGCAGTTCCTGAATCACCGTGCCGCCATCGAGGACTCGCAGTTCCGCACGGGCTTGTGCATCCAGGCCCGCCAACTCGGTGATCGTTGTACCGACCATGCGCGGCGTGATGGCCGTCGTGATGGGGGCTTCGGCGTACTTGTCGCTCGCGCCGATGACTCGTCCCGGCTGAATGCCTCCGCCAGACCAGAGCGAGAAGTAGCAACCGGGCCAATGGTCGCGAGCGGCTCGGTTTGAGATGCGGGGCGTTCGGCCGAACTCGCCCATTGCCACGACCAGCGTGGAGGAAGCCAATCCTCGTGCGGCCAGATCGTCCAGCAACGCTGCGAAGGCGCGATCGAAGATCGGGCCGTGCATGTCTTGCAGCAGTTCAAAGTTGTAGATGTGCGTGTCCCAGCCGAAGTCGCAGTTGGGAGTCATGCACTCGACGTACTCGGACCAATTGACCTGAATGTAGGGGACGCCCGCTTCGACAAGTCGCCGCGCGAGCAAGCAACTTTGTCCGAACGTCGTCCGGCCGTAGGCATCGCGCGACGACTGCGATTCCTGAGTCAGATCGAACGCAGCGCGGGCTTGAGGACTCGTGATTAAACCGTAGGCTCGCTGATAAGAACGATCCCATTCGGAGAGGCCCGCGCGGTCGAGCTGCCTCACGGACGCATCGAGTCGTGCTCGGACATCGTTGCGATCCGAGATACGGTTCGGTGTCAGACCCTCCAGCAGTTGGAGCGACGGAATTTCGACGTGGCCTTCGTCCGAGCAACTGACCATGAACGGATCGGCCGCTTTGCCGAACTTGCCTCCGCCGTAACCATCAACCCGTCGCACCACATCGCGTGGGATGCCGCGCCCGACCATCACAAACGGCGGCAGCGAACCCTTGTGTCCACGATGCTTCCCCACGATGGAGCCGAAGCTCGGTTGCACCGGTTCGGGCCGCTCTTCAAATCCGGTCAGTCCAACGGTCCCCGCATCGGGATGGCCCGATTGAGTCGTCACATGCGACCGAATCAGCGACAGCCGGTCGCTCCGCGCGGCCAGCTTCGGAAAGAGTTCGCTGTAGTAGACGCCCGGCTGTTGAGTCGCGATCGGAGCGAATGGCCCACGGTATTCGGTCGGCGCGTGCGGCTTCGGGTCGAACGTGTCGATGTGACTTGGCGCACCCCACAGCCAAACGAAGATGACTGATTTCGCTCGCGCGGCATGAGCCGCCTGAACATCTCCGGTCGCGCCGAGCATCAGTCCCGCCGGGACCGACGCACCGATCTTCAAGAACGACCGCCGACCAATCCCGCGTCCCGTGCTGGCTCGAAAGGAACCGATGTCAAACATGGCGTGGTCTCGCGCGAGGAGTTCACAAACACGGAGGAAGTCACTGCACGAATCGGCTCTTCCGAGAAGAACCGTTCAGCAGCGGAGTCGCATTTGAGCATGGTCCGCCACCGTGAGCCACCCCGACCGAGACGTTGCCGTGCCACTTCAATCTCTTCCCATTGAAGCGACTCTGCGAAACGAATAGCTTCCGTGGCGAATCGCTCACCGTTGGAACTGACGCTGGAAAGAAGTTGGAAAGAGGCTCATGACACCGCGACCTTTCGTTCGTTTGCATCCCGAAGACACCATCGCCGTCGCCGCACGGAATGCCCCCGCCGGGACGGTGTTCTCATTTGAAGGCGGTTCCGAACTGACGACGCTCGAAGCGATCGACATGGGCCACAAGGTCGCGTTGCGTTCCATCGACGCGGGCCAGCCCATCATCAAATTTGGGCAGACGATCGGCTTCGCGTCGCAGGTGATTGCGGCGGGGAGTTGGATTCACGTTCACAACGTCGCGGCGGGAGACTTGAAGCTCGACTACGCCTTCTGCTCCGAAGTTCCCGCTCCACTGACACCGATCACCGGCCGGACTTTCATGGGCTACCGCAGGCCCGACGGTCGCGCGGCGACTCGAAACTACATCGGCATCGTATCGACGGTGAACTGCTCGGCGACGACATCCAAGTACGCGGCTCAAAAGTTCGAGAACGCACTCTTGGAACAGTTCCCGAACGTCGATGGTGTCATCCCACTGATCCATAAACTGGGCTGCGCGATTCAGTACGGCGGCGAAGATCATCAGCAATTGACTCGCACGCTGGCCGGGTTCGCGAAGCATCCGAACATCGGCGCGTACCTCGTTATCGGCCTCGGGTGCGAGACCGGACAAGCGTCGTTCCTCGTCGAGAATGGTGGGTTGATCCAACTCGGCGGAACGGAACAGCTCACCACAAAGAAGCCGCTGGTGATGAACATCCAAGAACAGGGTGGTGTCGCCAAGACCGTGCAGCGCGCGGTCGATGCGATCCGTGAATTGCTGCCTGAGGTCAACAACGTGCAGCGTGTGCCGATCCCGGTCTCAGAAATCATGCTCGGTCTGAACTGCGGCGGCAGCGACGGCAACAGCGGAACGACGGCCAATCCCGCGCTCGGCTATTGCACCGACCTGCTCGTCGCGCACGGCGGAACTTCTGTCTTGGCTGAGACGCCCGAAGCGGTCGGCGGCGAACATCTGCTCACGCGACGATCGGTCACGCCGCAAGTGGCTCAAGCGATGCTCGACCGGATTCAATGGTGGGTCGATTACACGGCGCTGTTCGGCCAGCGGGTCGATATCAATCCGTCCGTCGGCAACAAAAAGGGGGGCCTGACCACGATCTATGAAAAGTCGCTCGGAGCCATCGCCAAGGGGGGCACCACGGCGCTCAAGGCGGTCTACAAATACGCCGAGGCGGTCCAAGAAAAGGGCTTCGTCTTCATGGATACGCCCGGCTACGACCCCGCTTCGGTCACGGGCCTCATCGCTGGCGGAGCCAACGTCGTCTGTTTCACAACCGGTCGAGGAAGCTGCTTCGGCTGCAAGCCGACGCCGTCCATCAAAATTGCCACCAACACGCCGATGTACAACCGCATGGTCGATGACATGGACATCAACGCCGGTCGCATTCTCGACGGAGCCACGGTCGAAGAAGTCGGCCGCGAGATTTTTGAAGAAGTCATCGCCGTCGCCAGCGGCAAAAAAACCAAAAGCGAAGCCCAAGGCATCGGTGACGAAGAGTTCTGCCCGTGGACCTCGGGGCCGATCACGTGAGCAACTCACCAAACTGTGCCGTAATCGAACCCATTGCCTACCTCAACGGTGAGTACCTGCCGATCTCTCGCGCGTCACTGCACGTCTTCGACCTTGGTGTCGTCGGTGGAGCATCGGTGACGGAGATGATTCGGACGTTTGGTCACGCGCCGTTTCGGCTCGAGGAGCATCTCGCTCGTTTGGAGCGATCGCTCGTGAGTGTTGGCTTTGAGCCGGGGCTGACGATGGCCGAGTTGAAGGTGATCGGTGAACGAGTCGTCGCCGAGAACGCGAGGCTCATCCCGGCGCAGCATGATCTCGGTTTGATCGTGTTCGTCACGGCGGGACAGAACCTGACGTATCTCGGTCACGCGGGGCGAGACCTCGCCCGGAAAGCGACCGTCTGCGTGCATACGTTTCCGCTGCCGTTCGAGTTGTGGGCGGAGAAGTATCAGTCCGGCCTGAGCCTCGTCACGGTGCCGACGCGCAGCATCCCCGACGATGTTCTCGACTCGAAAATCAAACATCGCAGTCGGCTGCACTGGCACATTGCGGAGCGTGAGGCCCGGCAAATCGATGCGACAGCGTCGGCGGTGCTCACCGATCACGAGGGACATCTCACCGAGACGGCCGCTGGAAATGTGTGGTTCGTGCGCGGCAACACGCTCTTCACGCCAAGCCGCCACATTCTGGAAGGAGTCAGTCGCGGTGTCGTGTTGGAACTGGCAGGTGAAGCGGGACTCACCACGAACATCGGCGACTGCGACGCGATGGAACTCGCCGCTGCCGACGAAGCCTTCGTGACTTCCACTCCCACATGTCTGCTGCCTGTGACGAAATTCAACGGACAACCGATTGGCAACGGCCAGCCCGGCCCGGTCTTTCAACAGTTGATCGACCGCTGGAACGGACTCGTCGGCCTCGACATCGCCGAGCAGATGCAACGCGGTGCGGCCGATCGCATTGCGTAACAGGCTCGCTGACCAGCCTGTTACGCATCGGAGGGGTGAGGAGGTGGAACGAACCCCGCTTAGGCGAGCGAAAAAAAACATCCCCATCGAAGCCTGACGCGCAAGCGAAGGATGCTCGATATCACAAGCTTCGCTTGCGCGCCAGGCTTCGATTGTCGGTAGGACAACTACTGCCGTTCGCCTTACGGCACAACGTGAACGAGCATCATGTCGTGCCAGTCCAGTGTCCAGTCACTGCTGCCGACCAACACCAGCTTGCTACCCGCATCCAGCAGCTTGTGTTTGCGACCGAACTCCTGCACGAACGCGAGCAGTTCGCGCGGGGCCGATTGAACGGCGGTCGTTTCGACGGGAGTCACTCCCCAGAACAAGCACATCCGTCGGGCGACTTCGGGATGATCGGTCAGCGCCAAGATCGGCACGTGCGGACGCTGTTTGGAAATCGCCATCGCCGTCTTGCCCTTGCGTGTGGCGGCGACGATCAGATCGGCACCCAGATGCGCGGCGGCGGTTGCTGCGCCGTGAGTGACCGCTTCCGTGATGGCCGTCGCGCGGTTGCGGGGCAGGCTGCGCGAGTCGGCCTTTGACAGACGCGGTTCCAGCAAGCGTTCGGCCTCGCGCGCGATGCGGCTCATCATCGCGACGGCCTGAACGGGATAATCGCCCGCCGCCGTCTCACCCGACAGCATCACGGCGTCGGTGCCATCGAGGACCGCGTTGAAGACATCGCTCGCCTCGGCGCGCGTGGGCAGCTCGTTCTTCTGCATCGAGTCGAGCATCTGCGTCGCCGTGATGACCGGCGTGCGGTGCTCGTTGCACAGTCGAATGATCGTCTTTTGCAAAGTCGGCACGCGGAAGATGTCGGTCTCTACACCGAGGTCTCCCCGCGCGACCATCACCGCATCGGACTCGGCCACGATCGCTTCGAGGTCATCAATCGCCTCGGTCTTTTCGATCTTGGCGACGATCCACGGCGGCGTCTTGGTCGGGTGAGCGGCGATGACCTGACGCAGCAGCACGATGTCGTTGACGCTGCGCACGAAGCTCAACCCGACGTAGTCGATGCCGTTGTCCAAGGCCCATTTCAAATCGGCCCGATCCTTCTCGGTCAGACACGGCGTACTGAGCGCGACGCCGGGAAGATTGACTCCCTGCTTGCTGCGGACCAACCCGGACTGCACGACTTCACAGACCACGCGCCCCGCGACCGAGTCCTGTTCGACCACTCGCAATGAGACGGTGCCATCCGCCAACAACACACGGTCGCCGACACGCAGGTCATCGACGAGTGGCTCGTAGGTACACGTGAGTTGCGGCACCGGCGCTGTCGGGCTGGCGTCGGCACCGGCCCGCACGAACTCCACCATCGACCCCTGACGCAGACGCAATCCTTCATCGGGCAGCACTCCCAACCGAATCTTCGGCCCGGACAAGTCGCCGAGAATGCCGACCGGCCGGCCGCGTCGCAGGGACAGTTCGCGGATGGAGCCGACAACTTTCTCGAACCACGGATAGTTGCCGTGCGCGAAGTTCAGTCGGAACAGATCGACCCCCGCTTCGATGAGTTGCTGCAACTTCTCGGGGGTCTCCGACGCCGGCCCTACCGTCGCGACGATCTTCGTCTTGACCAGCGGGCCTTCCAAGTACTGACGATGCCAAAGGTCCATTTCGACTCAATTCCAAAGGAGACAAGACCGTGAGTTCGGCAGCGCGACGAAACACGATTTCAAAAAAAACAAACAGAGAACATCGTTTAACCGCGTGGGCAACGCCCCGCGCGTCGAAGGCAAAACAGCTTTCCACGCCGCTCGACGCGCGGGGCGTTGCCCACGCGGTTAAACGACGCAGATCATCACCGGTTCGTCGCCGTCTTGGGCGCGAACAGTTTTGAGTTGATCGGCTTTACCACTTCGCCCGGCTTGGCAACCGCCAGCTTGCCAGTCAGCTTGATCGACTTCGGCGGCTGACAGCCCTTTTCGTTGCAGGCTTGATAGTTGACCGTGATCTCTATGTCATCGTTCTGTCCACCAGACGACTTCGGCACGGTGAGCGTTCCAAGCACGGCGACTTCGCCCTCGTAGACCATCGCGTCCATCTCTTCGCCTTCCATTTTGAAGCCGTGCCCCTTCGGATAAATCGGCTCGGCGAGTGTCACGCCCGACTTGGATTTGAAGCTAAGTTTCGTCGGCTTCAGGAAATCGGGACTCGGCGGATTGGCATTGATGTGCCAGCCCTCTTTCACGTCGAGCAGCACGACGATGCGGCATGTGCCACCGGCGGGAAGGCGATCCGTCGAGAGATACGCTCGCGCCCGAACGAGTTCGTCCTTCTTGGGCCGTTCTTCCTGTTGCTCAGCCAGCAGGATCAGCTTCTCGCCCGCTTTGGCATTCGCGTCGTTGGCACCGACCTGTTGGACTCGATCATCGTGTGGGGCATCCGACTGTCCCTTCGGCTTGTCGGCGGAGAGCAACTCCGACGCGGCGAGAGCCAGCACGGTCAGACTGCGCGGAGCTTGTTCGAGGTTCGAAGCAAACAGTTCGATGATCGTGCGCGCTTCGTCGAGATACCGTTGTTCGCCGGTGAGCTTGGCCAACTTGATGAGGTTCCGGGCACTGACACTGTTTCCCGCAGGCAACACGCCGTCGTAGCAGTTCTTCGTGCGAGCCAGCAGTTCTTCGTGATGGTGCGACGTGAAGAAGAACCCGCCGCCGGTCTCATCGCGGAACATTTTCAGTTGATCGTCCTGAAGTCCCTTCGCCTCCTTGAGCCACCGTGCGTCGTCGGTCGCTTCATGCAGCGCCAGCAGTCCATCAATGACGAAGGCATAGTCGTCGAGATACGCGTTCAGTTTGGCTTGGCCCGCCGTGTGAGTGCGCAGGAGCCGGCCTTCGGGATCTCGCAGATTCGCCAATAGAAAGTTCGCGCAACGCTCGGCCGTGCGGACCAAGTCGGGCTGGTTGAGCATCGCCCCCGCACGCGCGAACGCACCCATCATCAAGCCGTTCCAACTGGTCAACACCTTCTCGTCACGTATTGGCCGTTGTCGTTGATCGCGGACAGCTAGTAATTTTTGACGAGAGACGGCCAAGCGTTCGGCGCGCGGTCCCTGATTCGACTTCAATTCGCTCGACACGAGCCGCAGTACGTTGCCGTGTTCAAAGTCGGGGAGGTCCTTGACGTGATACGCCTCTTTGAACTCGGCCGCTGTCGCGCCCAGCACGTTGTCGATTTCACGAGCTTCCCAGACATAGCTCTCGCCCTCGATGCCATTCGTTTCCGCATCGAGCGCCGAGTAGAAGCCGCCTTCGGTTGAGGTCATTTCGCGTTCGACAAACGTCAGGATTTCTTCGGCGACTTGTTTGTAGAGCGGCTGCTGGGTGGTGACGTAGGCGTTGACGTAGACATCGGCCAACTGAGCCTGATCGTAGAGCATCTTCTCGAAGTGTGGGACGAGCCACTTGCGATCGACCGAGTACCGGTGGAAGCCGCCTCCCAGATGATCGCGAATCCCGCCGCAAGCCATCTGCATTAGCGTGAGGTCGAGCAACTCAGACGTGTCGGCGTCGGGCTTGTGCTTCAACATCTCCTGCACGAACAGCAGCTTCGTCGGCGTGGGAAACTTCGGGCCATCGGGTCGCTTCGGTTGGAAATCGACTCCACCGAAGTCGGGATCAAAACTGTTGGCCACGGCCTCGAACGACTTCGCCACCAGCGTGTCGTTCACATCGACCGGCTTCAGCGACAGCTTCGGCCGCATCACCCGACGAGTCTCGTTGGCGAGGATGTCGGCGTTGCCTTCAAGTTGCTCGCGTTTGTCTTTCCACAGATCGGTGAGCCGCCCCAAGATCGAGGGGAAGCCCATGCTCTTGTCCGAGTCTTCCGGAGGAAAGTACGTTCCCCCTGCGACCGGCTTGCCGTCGGGAGTGATGAACATTGACAGCGGCCAGCCACCACCGGACGGAGCGCCGATGGCTTGGTAGTAGACTTGAAGCGCGGTCATGTAGATGTCGTCCACATCGGGCCGCTCTTCGCGATCAACTTTGATGCAGACGAAGTTGTCGTTCATCGTCTTGGCAATGGCCTCGTTCATGAAGACCTTCCGCTCCATGACGTGGCACCAGTAGCAACTGCTGTAGCCGACGGAGAGGAAGATCAACTTCCCTTCCTTGCGCGCCTTCTCGAATGCCTCCGGCCCCCACGCATACCAATCGACGGGGTTGTGAGCGTGCATCAGCAGGTACGGGCTGGTCTCGCGTGCGAGCCGGTTCGCCTTGGCCTTCGGTTTGGCGGGAACCTTCCCCTCATCGATCGCATCGCCGCGACGAGCCACCGCCACCAGCAGCATCAACCCACACACCGCGACCGCCGCTGCACGAAACACTGTGTTGAATCGCATATCGTTCTCAGCTCCCTCTGTCTGGCGAACTTTTGGGCCAACAATTTGAATCGCATCCACCTCGTTCTAACCGCGTGGGCAACGCCCCGCGCGTCGAAGGCGGAACAGCTTTCCATACCGCTCGACGCGCGGGGCGTTGCCCACGCGGTTAAACGACGGATGCTCGCATCCGTCGCACTCGGAATGGCTGCAACGCGGCGGCATTCTAGGTTCGTCCTTCCGATGCCGAAAGGGCATGGGCCAGACAGGACCGTGAACTCAGATGTCACCGTGTGACCTCATCGACGAAGCGTTGCTGCCAGAGTTCAAACATCAGGAGCAACCACAATCGCGCGCTATGGTCCCACTGCGACGTGACGTGTTCGTCGATCAGGCGTCTCACGGCGGCGGGGTCGAAGTAGCCGCGCTGCAACGAGCGGGGATCGAGCAGCGTGTCGCAGAGCAGCTCGCGCAGCTCATTCCGAAACCAATGATCGAGCGGCACGCCGAAGCCCATTTTCGGCCGCGACTGAATCGACTCGGGAAGCAAGTCTTGGAAGGTCTCGACCAAAATTCGCTTGCCTCGACGGCCGTGCAGTTTCAGCGTGAGTGGCATCTGAGCGGCCAGCTCGACGACGCGATGGTCCATGAACGGACTGCGCGCTTCCAAGCCGTAGGCCATGCTGGCGATATCGACCTTCGTCAGGATGTCGCACGGCAGATAGGTCTCGACATCGACGCACGTCGTCCGCTGCACGAAGTTCTCTTCGGCACAGCGCGCGTACGCCTGCTCAATGAATGACGCGCCGTCGTAGTCGCCCAGCGTGCGAGCGAACTCGGCGCTGAACAATGTCGGGCGACGCGCATCGTCGAAGATGCTGACCCAATTCGCATAACGCCGTCGAGGTTCTTGGCCGAGTGCCGCGAGGAATCGTTTGACTTGTCTCAGCTTCGATTTCTGACGGACTCCCGCCGGCAGCCGCTGCCAAATGGGACTGGCCAACATCTTTCGGATCGGCCACGGCCAGCGGTCAATCTTGGACGCGAGGTCCACGGCGAGATAGCGGTCGTAGCCCGCGAATAGTTCGTCACCGCCATCGCCCGTCAGTGCGACGGTCACATGCTGGCGAGTCAGTTGCGCCAGGTACATCGTCGGGATGGCCGAGCTGTCACCGAACGGCTCGTCGTAATGCTGCGTCAGTTTGGGCAGCATCTCGACGGCAGACGGATCGACAACGAACTCGTGGTGATCGGTCCCTAATTTCGCCGCCGCTTCCCGCGCATAGCTCCGCTCGTCGAACTGCTTCACGTTGAAGCCGATGGAAAACGTCCGCACTTTCTCGGTCGTCTCGCGCTGCATCAGCCCGGTGATGATTGTGGAATCGACTCCGCCCGACAGGAACGCGCCGAAGGGAACATCGCTGCGCATGCGCAGTCGAACCGCTTCCGTGAGCGTTTCGCGCAGAGCGGCTTGGGGCGAGTCGAACGCGGCGAGGGAAAGTGACTCGCTCTGCGAGGGTCCGTAGCCCTGCGGCCTGACGAACGGAGCTTCCCAATAGCGGCGAACTGTCAAAGTACCGGTGGTCGCGTTGAACTCAGCCCAATGCGCGGGGGGGAGTTTTCGGTAACCGCTGAGCATCGTCTTGGGATGCGGCACGTATTGCAGCGTCACGAAATCGGCGATGGCTTGCGGGTCGATCTCACGCGGTGCGCCGGGAACTTGCAGCAGTGCTTTGAGTTCGCTGGCGAAGGTTAAGCGTCCCGAGGCGACTCGATACACGAGCGGCTTCTGTCCCATGCGGTCTCGCGCGAGGAACAGCTTCCGTTGACGGTCGTCCCAGATCGCGAAGGCGAACATGCCGCGCAGATGTTGGACGCAGTCGTGCCCCCATTGCTCGTAGGCGTGAACGATGCACTCGGTGTCACTCGAAGTGCGGAAGCGGTGGCCGAGCGCTTCGAGTTGCGGTTGGAGTTCGCGGTAGTTGTAGACCTCGCCATTGAATGCGATCCACACCGAACCGTCTTCATTCGAGAGCGGCTGATGTCCGCCCGCGAGATCGATGATCGAGAGCCGCCGGTGCCCGAGTGCCGCGCCGCCCGTATGGCTGCCGTTGTTCGACGAGAAGTAGTGGCCGTCATCGTCGGGACCGCGATGACTAATCACATCTGTCATCCGGCGCAGCACGGCCTCGGCGAGCGGTTCGCCATCACTCGTCCAACTCGCTCCCGCGATGCCGCACATGGTTGCTGTGTCTCGATTGAGTTAGGAACTGGCTCAAAACAACTTCCCGCATTCTTGGCCTTTCCTCCCTCCCCTCGGCGGGGAGGGCCGGGGAAGGGGGAAGATGGTCCAGTCGATTTGCCACTCGCCCCCCTCCCTAACCCTCCCCGCCGAGGGGAGGGAACAAGCAGGGAAATCGGGAAGTTGTTTTGAGCCGATTCCTTAGACGAGTCCTGCGGTTGCTGTTGTTTCGGCGAGTCGGTCAGCCGCCTCAACCAATTCCTGAAGTCGCTTGGCAGCCGGTTGCCAAGCGAGCGAGGTGAACCGATGGCCCGCGATGAAACCTTCGGCTTTGCGAACTTCACTCACGCCGCATTCTCCGTTCGCACAACTTTCGAGGACAAACAGCCGGTCGCCAATCACGACATCCAGCATGGCCGCTCCCGAAGGAAAGACGACGAAGTCGATACGAGCGGACGACAGTTCGAGACGGAGTGCTTCGGAAAAACTCCGGAGTCCCTCAATGTGGGGCGTGTCATTCATCGGGAAACTCCCTCGTTGCGGTTCGTCGATCGAAGATTTCCACGCGACCGGCCGCATCAATCTCGATGCGGTGTCCGCGAGTGAAAGCGGTCAGGCCGCCATCATCGTGTCGGTGGAGATGATCGTCCAGTGGGGGATACATCCGCCCGTCTCGGTCCCCAATTCCCGGTGGTGTGGTTCGTTTGGAGATTCCGGAAAGTTCGTCTTCGACGTGTTCGAGGATGTCGCTGATTTGTTTCAAGGCGGCATCGGCTGAACGAAACGGCATTGCTGCGGTGAGCCTGCGATAGAACTCGGCCAGTCGCTCGACGGGCTTCGTCGTTCGGCGTCTCGCTGCACGCCCCGGCGTGGAAGGCGCGTCGCTCGCCAATTGCGGAACATCGGGGTCAGCAGGCAACTGCGGAAACGATGGCTCGTGACGAGTCGGGTCCACGGGGCTTCCTATCGGCCGATCAGTTCGCGGTAAATGTTTGCGTAGCCTTCGACCATACGCGGGATATTGAACTCGCGTTGAATTCGTTCTCGCCCGGCTTGCCCGAGTTGTTCAGCCAGCCTCGGCTCGTCAATCAGTCGGCGGACGAACTGCATGATGCCGACGGTGTCCGCCAGCTTGAACAGGAAGCCGGTCTCACTTTGCACGACGAGTTCGCGGTTCGGCGGGATGTCACTCGCGACGATCGGCAGACCGGCGGACATCGCCTCCATGACGCTGTTCGACATCCCCTCAAAGCTGCTCGCCAGACCGAAGACATCGAACGCGGGCAGGAACCGCGCGGCGTCTTCACGGTGGCCAAGAAACGTCACAGGGCGATCGCAATGAATGTCGCGTGTGAACCGTTCGAGTCGCTCGCGCTCGGGGCCGTCACCAATGACGACCAACTGCAACTGCGGACGAATCTGCCTCAAGATCTCGACCATCCAGATCAGGTCTTCGACCCGCTTCTGTTTCGCCAAGCGACCGATGAAGCCGACGACAAACGAGTCGGGCGGGAGATGGAGTTCGGTCAGCAGTTGTTCCCGGCGACCGCGCCTTGTCCCCTCGCCTTTATCCGGCTCGCACTCGATCCCGTTCGGCACACAGGCCAACTTCTCCGGCGGCACGCCGAGTTCGCGGTAGAACTCGACGACGCTGGCCGAGTTTCCCACGAGCCGATCCGTGCGCGCGATCAATCGCCGGTCGAGCCAGAGCTGCCAGTTTGCCTTCCAGCTATCGACGCACCGTTCCGAGACCACGATCTTCGCACGCGGGATCGCGTGAGCACACAACCGCCCGTAGGCGTTCGCCGAGAAGAGCCAGGTGTGCAAGATGTCGGGGTCGTGTCGCACGAGTTCCGTTCGCAGCCGCCAGAACGAAAACGGATCAAACTTCGCCCGCTTGCCGATCACGGTCAAAGGGATTCCCGCCGCCTGCAACTCGTCGGCGTAAGGACCGCCGCGCGTGAGGGCGATCGCGCGCACATCAAACTCGTCACGCGGCAGCCTCGTCGCCAGCAGCGTGAACTGCTTCTCGGCCCCGGAACGGTCGAGTGTGGGAATCAGCAGAACGACGCGCGGTTTCGACACGGGTAAAGAGGTCTCGGGAGAGGAAGGGATGGTGTGGTTTTATTGCTCACGAATGGCACATTCGCCTCGTTTAACCGCGTGGGCAACGCCCTGCGCGCCGAGCGTTATGGAACGCTGTCTCGCCTTCGGCGCGCGGGGCGTTGCCCACGCGGTTAAACGAGGCCGTCTGACGTGAGAGCGCCTTATCACTCGCGAAAAAATGTCTGTAACAACGTGGGATCGAACCCCGGGAGCGAGGCACTCGGTGACGAGCGCGGGGCGGCGAGACGGATCAAACGAGAGTCGGCATTCGGGCCGGACGCGGGGCCGGCGAAGTCCAATTCACTGGCGAGCAGGCTCTCAAACTGTTCGTCCGCGTTCGCGACCGGGATTGTCCCGCGAGTGGTGTCGGTCACGACGAGCAACTCCAATCCCGGCGGCACGAATGAGTCGCGACCCTGCCAGCGAATGGACTGTGCGAGCTGGCTGCGCGGGCGGGCCGTTTGAATTTCGATGAGGCTTGCTGCGAGTGACGGGCTGGTCGAAGAGGGCGATTCCGCCGGTAAACGATTCGTCGCGGATCGCAATCCGAACACGCAGTCGTTCGCGACGATCTGGATCGGCGGAGCAGAGGCTTGTTCCGCGAACGCGCCGCCGAATCGAAGCAGCGGCCCGGAGTCGCGCAGTGTGATGCGAGTCAGCTCGATCATGATCGGGTGTGCGACGGCTTTGCGTCCCAGCGTCAGAAACGCTCCGCCACCGACCTTCAAGCAGTTTGTCAGCGTCACGGCCTCGGGCGTTTCGGCGAGCAGCACCGCCGCCCCTGATCCACGAAAGACGGTGTTTGAGATCGCGAACTGTCGGATCGAGTTTGCGGGTGGCGAGTTCGTGTCCGTTGTTGCAACCCGCGTCGAGTCACCGTTCCCGGATGTCGCTTCGTCGCGTGGCAGCCACGCCAGCGAAGCGGTTGCCGGTGCCGCAGTCGGTGAAATCGTTGTCGCGTCCGGGGGGGTGGAATTCAGGTCGGTCTCGAACTCACAACCTTCGATCGACACGCGGTTGGATCGCAGGAGCAACATTGCGGAAAGGGGCGGCACATTCGCGCGGGGCACTCGTGCGCGCGGGTCGCGCCGAATGGCAACGTTCAGCAGTGAGACTTCGTTGGCGGCAATTCGCAGCGGTTCGCGACCGACGTGGATGACCGGGTTGATCCCCGTGGCTCCTCGAATTGTCAGTGAGCCAGCGTGTGCGACATCGGCCACGGTGTATGGCCCCGGTTCCGTGAGCAACACCACGCCGTCGGCCGAGGGAGGTGGCAACAAGAGCAGTCCGTCCTCGGTCGCGTGCGCGGCGGCATCTGTCGCGAGAGATCGCTTGTTCGTCGAGGACTCCGCCAACGGTTTTGCGTCTCGACTTCGCACCACGTCCACGACACGACTCGTTAGCGCGAGCAGCTCGTTCCTCAGGCCGGTGTTCGCGAAACTCATCACGGCTCCCACCGCGACGAACAGCGAGACGGCGATCCACGGCCAGCGGCCTTCCGCGACCGAAGCTGCAGGCTGAGCGAGGTGCGGGACGGCTCCTTGGAACGCGCGGTGGAAGCGACGCAGGCGAGCACGCGACAGCGCGCCGGGGTGTCCCCACCGCAGCAACAGTTCCTCGAACGAACGCGGCCGCTGTTCGGGAGTGGGCGAGGTCATCACGTAGATCGCCTGCGCGAGAGCGGCGGGCGTTTCCGGTGCCCACTCGCGCACGTCTTCAATGCGACGAGTCTGGTGCGCCGCGAGCTTCATCAGTGGATCGGCCATCGGATACGGAGGTCGTCCGGCTAGAAGTTGCCACAGCAGGCAACCGAGTCCGTACAGCTCGGTCCCCGCGTTCGCGGCGAGACCCGTTCCGATCAGTTCGGGCGCGACGCCGTCATAACTTTCGAGCGAGAATGAAGCGTGAATGGTCAGCTCGGGACAGACCGCCGGACGAATGCCTCCGTCCACGAGGACCGCCGCGCCACGCTCGGTCAGACGCACGTTCGACAACCGAATGTCACCGTGAACCAAACCGCGCGCATCGAGCGACGCGAGGCCGCTCAATAACTGACGTGCCACCTCGACGACGGCACTCGCCGGAAAGCGACCTCGCCGAACGAGCAGTTCGCTCAACGGTATTCCGTCGATGAACCGACTCACCGTCGCCACGCGCTGTTGAAGAGGGGCGGTTTCATCACCCACCCGCAGCGTGAGCGAGGACGATGTTGAGTTCGCGCCGGATGTCCCGACGCCCTCGCTCACGCTGCGGGTGGGTGTTTCGGATTTGAAACCGCTTCCCACCGACAGCAGCGAATGAGGCACGACGAGATGCGGATGCGACCAGCCCGCCGTGCGTTCGAGCAACTCGTTCAGTCGGCGGTGGCTCTCAGAAAAAACGGCGGCGGCGATGACGAGCCGCTTCACCACGCAACGTCCCGTTCGGTCGCGGGTCTTGGCGAGCGGTCGCGTTGCCAAACAAGTCGTCCCGCGCGGGCCTCGACCCAATTCCTCGACCAGCACCAACGGGCCGACACGCAACTCAGATGCGGATCCTTGTTCGAGGACACGCGCTTGGTAAGGAGTCAGTCGTCGCAACTGCACGAGCGCGTCGATCCAGACCGAATCGAACGCGGGCAGGTCTCCCGCCAACCGCCGCACGAACCCTTTCGCCCGCTGAAAATCTTGCGTCCGACAAAGCTGCAATGCGGTGAGCCTCTGCACCAACTCGTCAGAAGCCGACGCGGGCGAGGGACGGGATTCAAACACGACGCCGGATTCCTTTCCAAGCAACTGGTGTGAGTTCAAGCGGCTTCAACATCAACCCGAAGCGTAAGCGAGGACGACCGGACATGAACGACAGCAGGTGGAATCGCCGAAGTGAATCGTCCTCGCCCACACTTCGGGTGGGTGTGGGCAAGGACATCCAAGCCGATCGATTTGTCGCAGAAACTGCCGAATCCGGCAAGACGCGCTAGGAGCGAGGCAGGGCCATCGCCTTTTTCAATGTCGTGTGGGTGCGGAGTTGAAATGGGGTTTATCCGGCTCTCCGCCATTCCTGTTGAAAGTTGTCCGACGTGAGCGGCAAGGCGCTAGCCGCCGGTGATTTCCGGCATGACCGGCGGCTAGCGCCTTGCCGCTCATAGGTGTTGTCCAACAGGAGTGGCGGAGAACCGTTTATCCGAGGTTCTGGGGAGATTCAGGGTTCTCCCAAAACATCGGATGAAGCGAGAATCGGCTCGACTTGCCCCCGCCGCGATTCGACCGGCTCACTTTTCGGGTTGGATTAGTCGGCCTATAAAGTGACCTCATTTCCGGTCCCCCTTCTTTTCAACGAGTGCCTGATGCAAGACTACGAAAAGCTCGGCGTGTTTTATTTGGGCAAGCGGTTCGATCAGGAGACTCGCCAGATCGAGGATGAGGCACTGCTGTACGACGCCAAGGATTTGACGACGCACGCGGTCTGTGTCGGGATGACAGGAAGCGGCAAGACAGGGCTGTGTCTCTCGCTGCTCGAAGAGGCGGCGATCGACGGCATCCCCGCGATCTGCATCGATCCGAAGGGCGATCTCGGCAACTTGCTGCTCGCGTTTCCGAATCTCAAGCCCGCTGACTTCCGGCCGTGGGTTGATCCGGCCGATGCGACCCGCGCGGGACTGACTCCCGACGAGTACTCCGCGAAAATGGCGAAGGTCTGGAAAGAGGGTCTCGCCGCGTGGGATCAGCCGCCCGAGCGAATCGCCAAGTACCGCGATGCCGTCGATATTTCGATCTACACCCCGGCCAGCAATGCCGGGTTGCCGCTGACGGTTCTCAAGTCGTTCAACGTCCCCGGCGAGGCGACGCTGCGCAACACCGAAGCGATGCGCGAACGCGTTTCGGCGTCGGCGTCGGGATTGCTTGCGCTGCTGGGGATCGACGCCGATCCGCTGCAAAGCAAAGAACACATCCTGCTCGCCACGATCCTCGATCGTTCGTGGCGCGCGGGAAAGGACGTTGATCTCGGCACGCTGATCCGGCTCATTCAGAAGCCGAACTTCGACAAGGTCGGCTTCATGGATCTCGAGAGCTTCTATCCGTCGAAGGAGCGGTTCGCGTTCGCGATGAGCCTCAACAACCTGATCGCGTCGCCCGGCTTCGCGGCGTGGCTGGAGGGCGAATCGCTCGACATCCAGAAGCTGCTCTACACGGCCGAAGGGAAGCCGCGACTGACGATCATTTCGATCGCCCACCTGACCGACAGCGAGCGAATGTTCTTTGTGACGATCCTGCTCAACGAGATGGTCGGGTGGATGCGCAATCAGTCGGGCACGTCGAGCCTGCGGGCGATCCTCTACATGGACGAGGTCTTCGGGTACTTCCCGCCGACCGCGAACCCGCCGTCGAAAATCCCGATGCTGACGCTGCTCAAGCAAGCTCGCGCGTTTGGGCTGGGAGTGATGCTCGCCACACAAAACCCGGTGGACCTCGACTACAAAGGTCTGTCCAACGCGGGGACGTGGTTCCTCGGCCGACTGCAAACCGAACGCGATAAAGCGCGCGTGCTGGAAGGACTGGAAGGGGCTTCGACAGCGGCGGGGGCTTCATTTGATCGAGGCAAGATGGAACGGATTCTCGCGGGACTTGGCAACCGCGTTTTCCTGATGAACAACGTCCACGATGACCAGCCGGTCGTGTTCCAGACGCGCTGGGCGTTGTCTTATCTGCGTGGGCCACTCAGCCGCGATCAGATTTCCATCTTGATGGCCGACAAGAAAGCCGCGCTCCCCGCGTCGAGTGGACCGGCCACCGCGTCGCTCGGTGATGCCGATGCGAGCACGCATCCGATCCTCCCGCCGGGCGTCAATGAAACATTCGTCGTGAAGCAGGCGTCGGTCCTTGGCCAGTCGAAGCTGCTCTACCGACCGGGGCTGCTCGCCACGGCACGACTGCGGTTCGCTCAAGCCAGTGCGAGGATCGACCAACTCAGCGACTTCACGATCTTCCTGCCCGCTGTCGAAACTGTTTCGGCCACGATTTGGGATGCCGCCGTGATTTCGACCGATGAAGAGCCGGAGCAAGACGATCACGCGGAAGAGGATGCCGGGTTCGGCTCGTTGCCCGCCGAGTTGAATCGCGCGAAGACGTTCGCCGAATTGCAGTCGGCTCTGAAGGACCACCTCTATCGCACGCAGAAGCTGCGGCTGTGGAAGTGCGCCGAACTGAAAGAGGTCTCGAACCCCGGCGAGTCCGAAGGAGACTTCCGCGTTCGGATTACTCAGGGCATGAAGGAAAGTCGCGATCTGCAAGTCGAGAAACTGCGTGCGAAGTATGGCCCCAAACTGGTGACGCTTCAAGAACAGCTCCGCAAGGCGTACCAGCGGGTTGAGAAAGAGAAGACTCAATCCAGCCAAGCCACCACGGCGGCCGCGATCACGCTGGGCACGTCGATTCTCGGGGCAGTCTTCGGCCGAAAACTGGCCAGCGTGACGAACATCGGCAAGATGGCCACCACGATGCGCTCCGCCGGAAAAATGTCGGGAGCCAAGCAAGATGTCGCTCTGGCCGAAGAGACCGTCGGCGCGATCCAGCAGCGACTCGACGACCTCAGCGCCCAGTTCGAGGCCGAAGCCAACGCCCTGCTGGAAGGAGCCGCTCCCGACAGCCTCGTCCTTGTTGACGTGAGCATCGCGCCGAAGAAGACCGACATCACCATCGTGAAAATCGCCCTCTGCTGGACACCGTGGGTCGTCGATGCCAAAGGAAACGCCGAGGCCGCTTGGTAGCTTCACGCGGTCATCGGGCGCGCGGAAAGAGTTGTCTGACAGCTTATTGAAGAACCGTAGGATGGACGCCTCGTCCGTCCGATTTCAATTGGTTTTCGCTTGGACGAGGCGTCCAAGCTACGTTATGCACATGGCCACCAACAAATCTGGAAGTGGCCGCGATCCAGTTCCTGAGTTCGCATCCAGCAGTTCGTAAGATTCAAACGTACTCGTCAAGTTGTAAGGCGATTCGTCGTGGTTCTCGCAGAAACGCGACGAATCGATCCAACCTTCGGATCACTTGATTTAAATTTCGCAGCCGGGGACGGCCCTCATTTTTCCTCACCATTCGGACTGGATGACGCCTTGATGGAACAGACTCCCCACTCGAGTCCGCCTCGCAACCTGTGGCTCGTCGCGGCGCTGTTGACTGGCATGGCGGCCGCATTGCTCGTGGCCTTTTTCTTCATTGCGAGAGGCTTCGATCCGCAGCCTGCTCCGCCAGGAGGTGGTTCCGGTGATGTCGCGTCATCCGTAAAAAAACTCACGCAGGAGGCGACGCTCAAACTGCTCGATCAACGGGATCGAGCGGTCGCCCACTTGGAGAACCAAGAGTTCGAGCAGGCCGAGGCGTTGCTGTCGGAGATCATCGGCCAAGTTCCTCGCGATCCGTTCGGCCCTCGCAATTTGACCATTTGTCGCGAATTGTGGCTCGGTGTGATCGACGCCACGCGCGAACCGGCGCGCCATGCTGAGATGTTGTCGAAAGCACGTGATGCCTTGGATCTGTTGGCGACGGTCGAACCGAACTCGCACATTCCGCATGTGCTGGATGCCCGCATCTCGATCCGCGCCGGTGAGATCGACAACGCGGCGATCTCATTGAGGCGGGCGACTGAGCTTGTGCCGAAGTCGGCTGCGGTTTGGTACGACCTTTACTCGTTGAAACCCACCGTACCGGGTGAGGCTCCGGCTCCCGAGACGGTTGATGCGTTGCGAAAGGTTTACGAACTGGAGCCGGACAATTTGTTCGTCCTCAAGGACTGGCTGCCACTGCTCGTGCAGTTGAAAGACCCCACATTCGCCGACACGGCAGAGAAAGCCAAAGAGACGCTGCGTCCCTTCGCCGACATCATCCAAACGCACGCGCGGGTCAACGTTCTCGATCTGCTCGATGTCGTCGCGAAGGCGGCGCGCGAAGGGAATTGGCCGCTGGCGACCGGCCGCTCGATGGCGATCCGCAACGTGATGGTGTCCGAGTCGGCACGCGACGACCGCTACGTGAAGCTCGATTCGCTGGAGTACGTCCTGCACGACTTTGGCCCGGCATTTTATGAGCGGGCGGATAGGACGCTGCCGTCCGGCGGCGAAGGGATTCCGGTTTCGTTCGCCCTCGCCCCGCAGGAACAACAGCCCGCGTTGCCGCCCGGTGTGCGAGACCTCGCCGCGATTGATCTCGATCTCGACGGTCGCATTGATGGAGCGGCCTTGTATGAGGACCGCATCGTCGCCGTGATGCCGTTCAGCCCGAAATCGGCTGACGAGAAAGCGTCGGTGGTCAACGTGATGTTCTCCGGTGACTTCCACAATCTTCGCGCGGTGGACCTCGATGATGATGTCGATGCGAAATTGAAGGACCGTCCGAAAGACGCCGCCGGATGTTTGCTGGCCGATCCTGACTTGATTGCGTTCGGCCCGACGGGACTGAAGCTCTTCGAGAACCGCGTCTCGAAAGAAGGCTCGCGCGAGTTCATCGAGAAGCCCGCCGGTGATGCTCTCGGTTCACTGCGCGATGTCCTTGATGTCGTTCCGGTCGATCTCGATCTCGACGGCGATCTCGACTTTTTCACCATCGCCGCCGATGGCATCCGGCTCTGGTCGAACCGCAGCAACTGGACGTTTGAAGAGATCACCTCGCGTTCCAAATTGCCTCCAGACGACTTCGGCCCGACGGCGGCGGTGGTCTGTGATTGGGACAAGGATACGGACCTCGACATCGTCGTCTCGGGTGAGAAGGGTGTCGGCGTACTCGAAAGTCTGCGGCATGGTCGCTTCCGTTGGCGCGAGTTCGACGAGGGCTTTGCCTCACTCAAGCAATCCAAGACGCTGCTCGTTGAGGACCACGACGGCAACGGATCGTGGGACTTGCTCGGTGCGGGACCGAATGGACTGAATCTTGTTCTGACGCAGACCTCGACGGCGGGAGTGGTCACGGTGAAAAAAGCCAAGCCCGTGGTTCAGTCGTCGATTTGGTCGGTCGGTTCACTCGATTTTGACAACGATGGAGCGAGAGACCTTGCCACGTCGGACGAGGAAGGCTTGGTGCTGTGGCGCGGCGACGGTCGTGGCGAGTTCTCTCCGCCGGTAATGACTCCGATCGCGGGGCAATCTTTCGCCATTGCCGACGTGGACCGAGACGGAGACGAGGACTTGATCGCGGCCAGTGCCTCCGAATCCCAGTGGCTTGTGAACAACGGCGGCAACGCGAACGGCTGGCTTGACGTTTCATTGCTCGCTCAGCAGATCAAGCCGAACGAGCAGAACTACAGCAAGCGGGTCAATCATGCCGGGATCGGCAGCACGATCGAATTGAAGGCCGGCGGGCGGTATCAGGCTCAAGTCGTCACGGGGCCGATCACGCACTTTGGACTCGGGCCGCAGAAGAAGGCGGATGTTGTGCGTGTCATCTGGACCAACGGCGTGCCGCGCAACCTGATCGATCCCGAACCGAACCTGCACGTCTGTGAAGAGCAGAAGCTGGTCGGGTCGTGCCCGTACCTCTACACGTGGGATGGCGAGAAATTTGTGTTTGTGACCGACCTGTTGTGGAACTCACCCATCGGCTTGAAGTTCGCCGAGTCGGTCGTCGCTCCGTGGCGCGAATGGGAGTACCTCAAGATCGACGGCGGCAAGCTGAAGCCAAAGAACGGCGAGTACCTGCTGAACATCACCGAGGAATTGTGGGAAGCGGGCTACTTCGACCAAGTGAAACTGTTCGCGATCGACCACTCGGCGGGAACCGACATCTATACGAACGAGAAGGTCGGCCCGGCCTCAATGGCCGAACACAAGCTGCACACCGTTCACTCGCCCCGGATCCCCGTCGCGGCGAAGGACACTCACGGACGAGACGTGCTCGATCAGGTGAAAGCTAGGGACGGCATCTACACCAAAACGTATGACCGCAAGCTCGCGCAGGGTCTGACGACGGAACATTGGTTGGAATTGGACTTGGGAAGTTGGGAACGAGGGACGAGGGGCGAGGGGCAAGGGACGGACAAGAGTGATGTTGACGAGGAGGCGGCAACGAAAGGCGACAAGTCGGAAGGGACTCCGTCCCTCGTCCCTCAGTCCTCGCCCCTCAGCCATCCTCGTATCAACCTCTTCCTCACGGGTTGGGTCTATCCGACGAGTACCTCGCTCAATGTGCAGTTCTCACAGAACCCCGATGGTCCGCAGCCACGTCCGCCCGCGCTGCACGCGGTCGATGCGAACGGCCAGTGGCGCGAAGTCCGTCCGTTCCTGGGCTTCCCTGGTGGCAAGACGAAGACGATCGCGATCGACATCTCGGACGTGTTCCCACCCGGCTCGACTGACCATCGGTTGCGCATCGTCACGAACATGGAGTTTTATTGGGACGCCGCGTTCTTCACTGTGGATGAAGCTCCCGTCGAGGTCCGTCAGACGGAACTGTCACTCGTTCGAGCGGACCTGCACGATCGCGGCGGCATTTCGTTCCGCGAATACGACGCCGGGAACGGTCCCGAAGACTTCCATCACAACCGCTTGGTTCCCGGCCTGCATTGGCCACCGATGGCAGGATCGTTCACGCGGTTCGGAGACGTTCGCGCACTGCTGACCGAACGCGACGACAGACTCTTGGTTCTCGGTTGCAACGACGAGATGTCACTTGCGTTCGCCGAACCTTCCGAGCCACCTCCCGCCGGCTGGGTGCGCGACTTTGTGATCTACAACGTCGGCTGGGACAAAGACAGCGACATGAACACCGTCTACGGCGAGTCCGTCGAACCGCTGCCATTTGAGGGGATGACAACTTACTCGCATCGTGATGGCGAACCGAGACCGCTCGACGAGGAGTACGTTCGCTACCTCAACACGTACCAGACGCGAAGTCAGTCGCGGCCGCTGTTCTGGAACGAGCTGCGTCGGCGAGTGAACAACAACTAACTTCCTGCTGCTCGCGCAGTTCTCAGTTCTGGGGTCGGGCGTTCAAATTTCAAAATTGGCCGTGACCTTGGTCTGAGAAGTGGAAGCCGTTTGACCGGCCAATTTTGAAATTTGAACG
>JAYSQC010000544.1:0-3446 GCA_043721755.1 Schlesneria sp. | reverse complement strand
GGAAACCGTTGTTGGACCCGAGTTGTATGCGTCCCTGTATGCACACGATCCCCAACTGGCTCGTCTGATTGAGTGTTGGCCACGGCTGACGGATGAGGACCGGCAGGCCCTTGCCGATCATGCCGAGCATCTTGCGGCCGGTCGAATCGAGTTCGCGCAGTAGCCTTGCCGTTGCTTGCCATGCCGTGCGGAAGTGGAACGGGTGAGCGGCTACGAAAGAAACGAATCAAACGAAAGAAGCCCAAGCGGAGCGGAACACCGGAAGCCCGCCGCGAGACCTCTTCCCACTGATGAGCGGCAACGGCTGCGAGGCTGGCCCGCTCGTCGGGCGGATGTCGCTCTCTCAAAGGGGGTGGTGTTGACTCGCCCGTTGCGGTTGGTCGATACTTGGATCGAGGGACACGGATGAAGATTCGCGATGCGATTCGGCTGCTGGAGGCCGATGGTTGGGGACTGGTGGCGACGCGAGGCAGTCATCGCCAGTACAAGCATCCACAGAAGTCCGGTCGCGTCACGGTGGCTGGCAAGCCGTCGTACGATCTGGCTCCCGGAACGTGGAACAGCATTCTCAAACAGGCGGGCTTGAAAGCAGGGGGCGAGTGATGCGATACGCCGTTGTGATCGAACGTGCCGCCGACAACTTTTCGGCGTTTGTCCCCGACCTGCGCGGTTGCGTGGCCACGGGCGAAACGGTGGAAGATGTGGAGCGCGAGATTGCCACCGCCATCCGCTTCCATCTCGACGGGCTTCAAGAGGACGGCCTGCCCATCCCCGAGCCGTCCAGCCGTTGTGAGTACGTGGAAGCCGCCACGTGAGACGCCAGCTTGTCTGCGGAGGACCGGCAGGCCCTTGCCGATCATGCCGAGCATCTTGCGGCCGGTCGAATCGAGTTCGCGCAGTAGCCTTGCCGTGCTGTGCTGTGCTGGGGTTCGGGATGGTGAGTGCCTACGAAAGAAACGAAACAAACGAAAGAAGTCCCTGACTGGCCCTGCTGTCGGGAGGGTGGTCAAAAAGTCTGGGCCGGGGGTGCCGCAAACCATCCCGTTCGGAATGCGTGTAAATGACCGGGTTTTCAAATTAGGAGGGGCGGCGGAAAGTGTTTGGAGACCGCGTTTCCCAAACCATCACGTTAGTCATTCGTTGTGCAGAGGAATGAAACGATGTCTTGAACTCGCTCCAAACGCCGATGCCGTGGGCGTGTAGAACGGAAGGCTCGACGTGTTCGGCTATGTGGTGATTCCACTTTTGCGCAAACTGCGACGGGATTTGTCCGCTGTTTGAGTTTGCGGGAATCGGCTCACGATCTCTTGCAGGATGGAAATAGCGTGTTGATGGTCGCCATCTTGCGCGTACTGACGCGCCTGAGCGAACATTTGTGTTGCGTCTTCCTCCTCGTCTACTTCGGGGGCTTCGGACTGCGAGGTTTCTTCGGATACCTGCTCGATTGGATTGTCTTTGGCATCCTCGACTTCGTCGGATTCCTCGTTTTGCGATGCCCGTATCGGGGATTCAACCGCCGACATCACATGGTCGTCACGCTGTTGGGAAATCGGTGCGACCGCCTCTACGGGAACCACCGACACCAGCGTTCCATTGATGATCAGAGCAATACGATTGCCTGAGAACTCCGTGTAGTCGATGTCGATCGCCACAACCGCGTTCGCGCCCTTCTCTACCGCACGGAACTTGAGCGTGTCCATTGCCTGCTTCTTTGCGGCGCTTAACTTTTGTTCAAACGCGGACGACCTCGCCCCGAACAAGTCTTGGATATCGGTTGTAATTTCCGAGAACAATCCCGTCCCGATCACGAATTCGACGCTCTCGATTCCGAGGTAATCTGTGACCTTGTAGCCGTCGATTCCGGGGGTTGTCGTGACGACAACCTTGTGGCTCAACTGAATCAGGTTCTCGATCCGCTGCTGTTTGTCCATCTTCTGCTGCTGCTCGTCCTTCCACCGCTCATCCACCATCTCCGCAGTACACTTTGCGCAGTAGTGATCGGCTTCGGTATCAAACATCGTGGCCATCATTCCCAGCTTGACGCCGCACCGAGTACACACAGTTGCCATCTCACCTCCAACTAGCTCGATGCGAGCAGGTGTCTTGAGCATTGCCGTCTAACAAGAGCAAAGCAGCCGTTCTCGCACTAGCGATTGATTGGCCAGTCTGGAGGAGGCTACAACGCTCCGCAATTCACGGGAAGCAATCCGCCTGCATGAGATTGGCGAGAGAATGGAATCAGTTGCTTGTGTTCAACCGGTTCGTCAATTGAAATGTCGTCATCGGGTTCGACCGCGCGAGTAGCTACGCCGGTCGATGAAACCAAGTCCGAGCGGTTGAAGCGTACCTGAATCCGCTCGCCGCTCGGACTGGCCCGAGTTTCACGATTCAGGATCGCGGCCATGTCCAAGGATGCCGTTCGCCACCAATGGGCCATTCTGGCCGATGGATTGGACCCGATCATCAAAACACTGAGCGGGTTCGATGATGCGATTTACTCGAATGTGATGGCGTTGGAGTGGTGTCACTCCATGATCCATTCGCTCACCAGTCTTTTCGCAGATGTCTGGAACACGACGTACTTCTTGGACGTGGGACGAGTTATATAGAGGGGAAACTGTTCGCGTCTGGCTCCAGCAGCATGGTCTTGATGCGGTGTCTGACGAGATTGAGAGACGGCGGTTGAAATTGATTGCGGCTCTCGATGAGTGGGAAAAGGATGCCCGTTCGACCGTCTTGTGGAATGTGAACACAATCGAAACCTTCCACGAAATCCCGAACAGCGGCGGCATCCAATGGCCGAAGTCTGGGAAGCCCGAGTTGATTGACTACCTTGGAGACGACTTTTCCGACTCCCTGCGGGACATCTGTTCCGACGTGGCGGAGTTGGCGACTTATTTGAAGATGCAACGCGCCAAAGTGGCGAACCAACTGGCCAAAGTGCAACAACCCATAGCTCCGCCCGCCGCTCCGTCGAGTGGTGCAAAGCCGGTCGAGACGATTATGAACGACACGCTGCTCGGCATCCTCAAGGCGTTGGACGGACGCGCAATGCGAGTTGAGAAGCTCGCGCAAGAGGTCACGGGCGGTGAGTCATCACGCCTCTACCGGGACGGAATGAAGACCGTGCTGGTGAAGGATGGGCACATCGTTCTCGACCGAAGGATCGGCTATTATCGCCCTGACAAGCCGCCCGTAGACCGAGTTTTGCCTGCTGCGAAACTTGATGCAAAGAAGTAGCGAACTTCGCGCCCTAAAGAGATTCGGCCATCGACGGAAAGATGCTCCGCGTTACGTGTCCTTCACAACGCTTAGGAGCCTGTCCCATGTCGAACGTCGAAATGCCTTTGGTTGCCAAGTTGGTAAACATCCGCGCGGTGGCGGAACAAGCAAGCATGTGTGAGAAGTCGATCTGGAATGCGACCGCGCCCCGTGGCGATTTGCCA
>JAYSQC010000543.1:0-4305 GCA_043721755.1 Schlesneria sp. | reverse complement strand
GGAAACCGTTGTTGGACCCGAGTTGTATGCGTCCCTGTATGCACACGATCCCCAACTGGCTCGTCTGATTGAGTGTTGGCCACGGCTGACGGATGAGGATCGACAGGCCCTCGCCGATCATGCCGATCATGCCGAGCATCTTGCGGCCGGTCGAATCGAGTTCGCGCAGTAGCCTTGCTGTTGCTTGCCATGCTGTGCTGGGGTTCGGGATGGTGAGTGCCTACGAAAGAAACGAAACAAACGAAAGAAGTCCCGACAGGCCCTGCTGCGATGGGAGGGGTGGCCAAAGGCTAGGGGAGTGTCCCCGCAAACCATCCCGCTAGGCAAGCGAATAAATGAACGGGGTTTGTGAATCGGTGGGGGCCGTTTAGAGTGAGGTTGGTTCCACGGGACCAACCTCGAATAGCTGATCGAACTGTGGTCGATGCTGGTTGCGGATGACCGGGCGGCGCTGCTGGCCCATGCCGAACATCTCGCCGCGTTGCGGGACGGCTGCCCCGGTCAGAGCGAATCTTCTCCCCGTTGTGAGTTGTGAAAGAGGTTGTATGGCGGCAGGTTCAAAACTGAAGAACGCGACGGCGGATGAGCGGCGGACAATCAGGGTTGCGGACATCGTCGGCCGGGGGACAAGCCCCCAAATCGGAACGCCACCGAGAACGTGATCCACCGTGTGGAGTTTTTCACGATCTCCGAACTCGGTTCCCCAACTTCAGCAGCCAGCACGTTGGCGATTGCTGTCTGGTAGAAAGCCGGTCCCACGTTGGGACCGGCGACTTTGGATCTACGCCATCACCGGATTCGCGGCGTCTTGAACGGATCGACGTTGCCGAGTTTGCCGGTGTAGGGATTGAAGTTGCCCTTGCTGCTGTAGTTGTTGGAACGGGAACTGTCCGGCGAGGACTTGTAGTGCGGGGCGACAGACGTGCCTCGCTTCGTGGAGTAACCGCCAACGCGAGTGTCGGCTTGCACTGGTGAGGCAGCGATGGCAGCCAAGGTGATGAGGCCAAGGATGATGCGCGGAGTTCGTAGGTGAGTCATCTAAGTTACCCTTTCGTGCGTGTTTCGTTCCTGTCAGTTGGTGTCACAAAGACACCCCTCTACCCCACGCCAAAACTGGAACGAACCGGCAAGTTTTTATATGAGACCTCTACTACACTCCAAAAAACGTACACTTCAAAACGACGCGGCAGAACGTCTTTCTAGTGTGGGTGGCATCGGCAATGCGATCTAACCTATTCCGGCAGTTGACGTTGAAGAAGCAGCAACCGTCGTCGTCAAAATATCCGTCCGACCGTAGGCGGCCACCACTGACTACCCGTGCGAGTAGGAACGCCTTCATTGTCCAACCGCTTAGCGATCCCCTGCACAGACCAACTTGAGCAAGAGTGTCACCGCACTGAGAGCCGTGCGAATATGGGGACTACGAATCCGGTCGGCGATTCGCTGTGAGACGACATCAATGCCACCTGCCCGACGAGCAGCGCTGACGAACATCGCCTCAACACGGGCTGGCGGGGAGCTAAACCTGATTCGTCGAAGGTACTCGTTGACATCGCGTTCCCGCTGGCGTGTTCGTCGGATGCGGTCCTGACGATTCCGGCACTCTTTGCACCACGAGGGCGAGCGGCCCTGTAGGCGGCTGCGGAGTTTGAACGCACTCAATGGGTGAGTGTCCCCGCATTTCGGACAAGCGTGCTGCGGTTCGAGAATGGCGATCATCGAGCTACTCCCTCGCGTCGAGACTTTCGAGGATGCGAACGTCAGTTTTCCAATCGGTGGCGCAACGGCTGACAGCAATTAACGTTGGCCATAATGTCGGTGCGGATTGTACCGCATTCTAAGTCAGCTCGGTTCACGCCGCTCGTATGCCGTTGCTCGATCCGTGGGGGCCAGTGCCTCGTATCAGGGCGACACCTCGCACCGTCATCAATAATTCGCACCAGCAACCCGCTCACGCTTTGAGGGCCGATTGCGGTGGACGATGAATCCCCGGACAACAGACACGCAATACGGGGGAACGCAAACCAAGAGGCCGAAGCTCACTCACGTTGACGTTCTGAAGTTGATTGAGTTACCGTCACGGTCCCTAATGCCCACCAGCGGTTCACCAACAGGCAGACTGATCATGGAACAAGCGTTCTACGAGATTGCAATGCGCGAAGTCACTGAAAAGAACCTTGTTGCTGGAGTCTATGGCAAAGCATTCAGCCAAGCTTTGGGCGACACTCAAGTGGCACTTGCTCTGTACATCAAGTTACGAGTTGAGCAACTCAAAGAACAGCAACAAAGAGAAGCACGACGATTGGCGGGCCAGCCAGAACCCGTGACTCGTCGAGAGTTGATGGTCTACTGCGCTTGGGCCGTTGCCATAAGCATTTGCGTTTGGTTCTGGCTCCGAACTGTTGGCCAATGACCGTCCGGCCAACAGGCATTCCGGACACAGGAGCGGAGATTCTCCGGCTGGAATCGAGAATTTCCGCCGACAGGACGGGCACTGCCATTTGTACCTACCAGTCCCTGTGGCTCGGTCGTTCTCGACTTTGCTCGTCACATCCGGCAGGGCCGGGGGAGTGGCACCCCCTCGCGGCCTTGTGGCTCGGTCGTTTTCCTCTTTGCTCGCCACGGAAACACCCTTCATTTTCGAGATACAGGACGCTTCCCACGCGCCTTCGCAGGCGGGGTCGTGATCGCTTACCGATTGTTAGCGGGACTCTTTCTGATTGGCTTCGTCGGCGTACCGGGCCAGTTCCGGGTCGTGACCGCTCGCTGATTGGCAGCGGGCCTCTGTGGCTCACGCTGTACGTGTCGAAATTGATAACCGGCATTCTTGATCGCATCGTTGAAGTATTTGCCTTTGGATGGTGCCGACATCCGATCCGGGCTTGAGTTCGGCTGAGAACTCGTGTTGCTGAAGGACGCTGAGTCTCGTCACAATACCGGTCCATCGGGTTCCGCGAATCGAGTAGCTACGGCTCGCGGATGAAAACGGCTCGGCGAGTGTGTGCGGTCCCTACGTCCCGCCCCTCGCCGAGCGGCCCGTCGCTCTCAAGACGTAGGAGTCTCTGCGATGGCGAATCCCGAAGCCGTCTTGGTGGCGAAGTCATTGGTTCCGCGTTTGCGGCGGTTGGCGAAGCGACTGGCTAGCGCCGACACACGACCCACTTCGGTCGAGTTTGACAACGGGTTCTCGTACCCCGAAGCCCTGGCCGAACTGCTGGCCGATGCCTGCAAGTTCACGGTGCAAGTGGCCGAACTGCTCGATTGGCCAGTTGCGTCGTGGAAGCCGCTGATGTTCGCCGTGGCCAGTGTGGAACAGGGGTTGGAGTTCCCCGAAAACAGGCGACAAGAGTTCGAGGGTTTGGCAGACAGCTTTCGAGCCTACTTGCGAGGCACATTGCGGGACATGATTCCTGCGTTGTCGTTGAACACTGGCTCGCTTGCGTCGCTCGACAAATGGGAAGAAAAACTCGATCCCGCAACGACGGGTTTCGTTCACAGTTCGCATGAGGTTGCGTTCTTAGTTCCGGTGAATGACGAGAACATAGAACACGTCAACCGGCAACTTGCCGAAGATGCCGCGTCGGCATGCCGGTACATGGCCGAGCTGCTCATATCGCGTTTGAATGAGACAACCAAGGCGGATGCGAATGCCGTCGCGGCGACGCCCGAAACAGTGGTCTTGAACGACACTCTGCTCCGAATCCTCAAGGTCCTGGACGGGAAAGCAATGAGGGTTGAGGAACTCGCCACTACTGGTGACGAATCGCGAGCTAAGACCCTCAACGACACGCTGCTCGGCATCGACGAATCCACCCCGTCCGCCGAATTACTCCACGAACTGACTCCCCAGCAAGGGGAGATCGTGACACATCTTTGGAATGCCAAACACGCAACCAACTGGCAGTCGCTGCCCGCCGATTGTTGGCGTGGCGGTCGTCCCACGAGTGACCAAGACGACCGGACGATTGAGTCGGCCTTGGAACGGCTGCGCGACAAGCTGAATTCTGTGCGGTGCTTCAGCCTGACGCTGGAAGTTCACTCTGCAAAGCAGACAACGAAGCTCGTGCGCAATCCGCCACGCAAATAAGACCGCAATTCGACGACCGATTGCGCCCCGGTTTCTGCGCGCCGTCTGGCAACTTGCTCCGCGTTACGTGTCCTTCACAACGCTTAGGAGCCTGTCCCATGTCGAACGTCGAAACGCCGTTGGTTGCCAAGTTGGTAAACATCCGCGCGGTGGCGGAACAAGCAAGCATGTGTGAGAAGTCGATCTGGAATGCGACCGCGCCCCGTGGCGATTTGCCA
>JAYSQC010000542.1:0-5770 GCA_043721755.1 Schlesneria sp. | reverse complement strand
CGCACTACCAAGCGGTCTTGGTCTCTCAACCCACTTGATGGCGGTGATGCTCGTCATGGCTGCGATCCCGTTTCTCATCATCGACGGCTACAACCTGCTCCACGCGGCGGGGCTGTCGCTGGCCAACTACAAGCAGGGCGACCTGCATCTTCAGCGTCACAAGTTGCTCGCGTTGTTGGCGGAACGCCTCTCCACCGCGGAACGGCAGCGCTGCACGATTGTGTTCGACGCGGTCGAGGCTCCACCGGGACTCGACAGCCAATTTGAACACGATGGCATGGCGGTCCTGTTCGCCAAGCCGGGACACGAAGCGGACGAGTTGATCGAAGAACTGGTTGCCGTCCACTCGGCAGCCCGCCAATTGACGGTGGTGTCGAGCGATCATCGCCTCCACCGAGCCGCACGCAGCCGACGTGCGTCGCCCCTCGACAGCGAAGCCTTTCTCGCACGTCTTTCTCGTCGAGGTGACGCGATCGAGCCGGGCGGAGTGACGCCACCCGTCGCGCCACCGACCAACTCCGAGACGAGTTACTGGTTGCGCGAGTTCGGGACCATCGACGTGGATTCGATCGCGGCGGAAGAATCAGCCGACACGGTTAAGAACGCAGCCGATCCCTGGCAGCAGCGCATTGATGAACTGGAGCGAGCACTCAACAGTCCCGAGAGTCTCGACCACTGGCTCGATGAGCCGCCGCGCAAACGCCCGCGTCCATGATCGCGCTTCAGGCCAGGACCATCGCCTTGTTGGGGCTGTGCAACCTGTAGGGTGGGACCAGCAGCGCTTCGTCGCGCCGGCCCACCCTGATTTCTCGACGTTTCCCGATGGTGGGCCGGCGCTCGAAACGAGCTGGTCCCACCCTACGTTGATAAAAGCGCTGGCCCAAGCTTCAGGCAAAGCCCTCTTGCTTCGATGAGCCTCGTCGTCCTAGAGTGCGCGCGGTGCCGCAGTCGTATCAGATGCTGTGGCAGCGTACTTCAGCAAGGGGGCAAGATCATGCGACAGTTCAGTTCGTTGGCACTGTGGGGAGTTGTTGCGGTCGCGGGGTGGCTCGCACCCGGTGACGTTCTGGCCGACCCGAGAATTCGCGGCGGCATCTCGTTCGGGAGCGGCGGCGTTCGAGTCGGAATCGGAAGTGGGTTGGGCTATGGCTCGGGTTACGGGCCGGGTTATGGATACGGCCCCGGTTATGGCTACGGACACAATCATGGGTACGGCGGCTATGGCTACGGTCCCGCACCGGTCTACGTTCAGCCCTATCCGGTCTATCAACCACAGCCGGTCTATGTGCAGCCCCAGCCCGTCTATGCTCAGCCGCAATATCTCCCACAGCCGAACTACCTGCGCGGATCGTCCGTCCCGTCCAGCCCGACGCCGATCGCAGATGGCGGCGAGATCCTGCTCTTCAGTCCGGCCGCCAACTTGGACGACGTGCGCTACACGCTGAACGGTCATCCGTACACGATGGCCCCTGGCACGAAACAGAAGTTCAAGAACGACCGCACTTGGACGGTCGAATTCGAGTCCTCACCCGGCCGGTTCGCGCAGTACACGCTCACGTCGTCGCGCTACAAGTTCAAACCGTCCGACACGGGACTCGGCCTGTACCAGACTCAGGATCTCCCCGAGACGGCACCGCAAGCAATTCCAGCCGCTCCGATTCCCGATGAGCCGACACCATCGCCAGCCATTTTCGAGGGTGATGTCGTTCCGCCGAGACCCGTTTTGAAGACTGAGCCATAGAGGCCAGCTCACTTCAACAACCTCATCCCTCAGCACCCCGTTCGCTCATGTGACCGGGGTGTTTTGTTGTGTTATCAACCAACGACCAACGTCAGTCCCTGTTCGGTGATCTCAAACGGAATGATCTCATCGCTGCACGCGCTGCCGCGATGTTTGGCGACGTGCAGCGCGCGTCTCATCTTGAGGCCGTCGCGGACCTTGCCCATCAGGATGATCGTGTTGGCGTTCGACAGCTCATCGCCACTCTCAATCGGTCGGCAGAGTAGTTCGTCGAGCAGCACTTCGTGAGACGTGTAGAGCAGCATCGTCGCCAGTTGCCGGTGGTCGTAGAGGTGGTCCATCACGGCCGCCTCGTTTGCCCGGAAGTGGATGCGGAACAGATCGCGCGCGACCCAGTCGGCGTCCTTGTGCAGAATCTGGTGATAGATGTAATCGAAGACGTGGAATTGGAACGAGTCGCTCGCACGATCCGTCGGCTCGACGCCATCAATCACGCAGCGCCGCACACCGTGAACGAAGTTGCCGTAGAAGAAGGCGATCGCCTGATCGAGCTTCCGGTTCAACTCGACCCGCCACTCGGCCCACTGGTCCGGTTCGAGATCACGAATCGAGACCCTGCGTCCGGATCGATCGAAAATATGAAAGTAGTCCGACCGCATCCGCTCGCGATTCCAGATGTCGTCGGGCGCGCACGGCTCGTCAATCTCGCGCTGCTTGAGCAACCAGTCGAACATCCGCCGCGCATAGTCTCCGTGATTCTGACCATCCCCGCGCGAGGCCATGTCGAACAGGATGCCTCGCTCGCCCTCTTGCTGCCGTCCGGCGTTGGCGAACTGCAATCCAAGCTGCGTCTTACCGATCCCGGTCGCCCCCATGACGACGGTCAGCGTCCCCGGCACCAACCCGCCGCCGAGGAGTTCATCGAGAGCGGGGATGCCGGTGGAGAAACGGTGCGGTGTCGTCATTCAGTTCTGCTCGCTGGCTGTTGTGTGAAATGAAACGGGCGGTCACAGGTCTTCCCAAGTCAGGCCGGTCTGTCGCGCGATACGAGACAGCATCTGAGGCCCGATCTCGTCGCCACCATGAAAGGCGTACACGTAGTCCGGCCAACCGACTCTTCCAAGATGCGGTGCGAACCACTCGTCTCACGTTTGATGCTCCAACCGATTCGCAGCAGAGCCGCCAGCACTCGCCGCGACTTTGTGGAAGGCCATTGGCTCATGGCGTCACCGCAAACAGATCGTCCATTTGCGAGACCGGTTCGCCGTGATCAACCCGGTCGGCAAGCACACGCAGCGCGAGAGCTTTCACCCGTTCAATGGCTTCATCCCGCGTTTGGCCGTACGCCATCACTCCTGGAAGAGTGGTGACCTCCGCCAGCCAGCGCGAGTCCACTTCTTGTTCGACTTCGAGTGTGAACTGCATGATCTTCCAACCTCGCCAAAGGAAATGTCCTGTCCGGCACGGAGTCTAGCCGGGCCAGCGCTCGCCGCGTATAGCTCGCGCGGCTTGAATTGACTCGTTTAACCGCGTGGGCAACGCCCCGCGCGTCGAATGGCGAAACAGCTCTCTACGTCGCTCGACACGCGGGGCGTTGCCCACGCGGTTAAACGACCGAGCGTCATTTTCTGTCGCTCGAAGTAGAGCTGATGTTGCCGCAATTCAAATCGTGATGAACCGGTCTCGTCCCGTTACGTCCCACATCTCGACCACGCGACCGTCTTCAATCACGTACGCCTGTTTGTGCAGGGCCGAGGTCGGGCAGACGTGCTTGGGGATGCCGAGCAGTTCATCACCCGGTTGATAGCGTTCGGCGAGCGGTGTTTGCAGGACGAGGTGTTCTTCGTTGTGCAGCACCTGTTCGGCATCGGGCAGATCGGGAAAGGTGACGCGCGTTCCCTTCGGTGGGTCGGACGCGACCGACTTGTTGCCGAGGTCACATGTGACGCGATCGGGAGTGGGGCGCGAGATGACGCGCGTCAGCATCGCGACCGCCGGTTCAAAGTCCATGTCGGGGAACGACGCTCCGTAGCCCGAGTCATGAAACACGCACGTCCCCGGCGCGAGTTCGATCACCGGATCGGTCATCGCCGCATAGATCGGAAACGAACCGGTTCCACCGCAAACGATGCTCGGCACCGGCCAGCCGCGCGAGAGGAACTCGTCGCGCAGCCGAGCGGCCGGTTCCCAAGTGACTCGCACGGCCGCCTTCCGTTCGTTCAAGTCCGTTTGATGGTTGTGACCGTCGTACAGATGGAAGCCCGCCGGTTCCAAGCCGGGTGCATCGATGATTTGCTGATACAACTCGGCCGCTTGTGGACCAGCGGCGACTCCCGTTCGATGCAGCCCCGAATCGAGATCGAGCAGCACGCGGATCGTCGTCCCCGCCGCGGGCATCGCGTCGCTGAGAGCTGCGATCATCAACGAGTCATCGGCCGTCACGGCAAACTTCACGTCGGGATACTTCTGCAAAAACTTGACCGCGCGCCCGATGTTCGGTCCGACAAGGTTGTACGCGAGGAAAATATCCTTCACGCCGCAATCGGCCAGCATCTCGGCCTCGGCAAACGTCGCGCACTTGTGCTTCGTGATCCCCATTGCCAGTTCGATCTTCGTGACGGCGGGCATCTTGTGCGTCTTGCAATGAGGCCGCAGCCGCCCGACGCCCCCCGCAATCGCGATCATCTTCCGCAAGTTGCGATCCACGATCTCGCGATAGACGAGTAAGGCCGGTGAAAAAATGTTCGAGGTGTCGGCAATGGCGTACTTGGCGTCCATGAGTGACTCACGCAAGGAAGTAGGATTGGATCGGTCAGAAGGTAGGGTTGGGGGGAGACCTTCATAACAAGATCGACCAGTCGGCGCTACTGTACTTTTCCTGCACGAGGTGTCCGGCGAGCGGGACTGCCGACGAAGAACACTCGCCCGGAACGGCGTACCATGCGGCGGTCAGCAATTCGATCAACGCTGTTCGCGTTGCATCGACGTTTCTCACGAACGCCGCGTGATCGCGACTGTCGCGGTAGTCCGGTTGTCGCGACGGCATTCTGAGATAGCGACCGATGCGCGGCAGGTCGAAGTCGTACAGAATCGTGCCGTGGTGGAGGAACGCGCGACTGAGCCAGCGTTGCGCGTTGCCCGAAAACTTGCGGTCATCGGCGGCGAGATCGCTCGTCCCACACGCGGTCGCGCCTGGCAGAATGCTTTGAAATCCGAGGGCGATCCGTTCCATCAGCCGCTTCGTCAGCGAGGCGACTCCCAACGCGCGCTGCTCGTCCGTCAACGGCAACACCAGCGAATAGGCGAGACAACCAGGACCAATCACCACGGCTCCGCCTCCGCTCGAACGCCGCACCACGGGAATGTTTTCCTGACGACAGGCATCCAGATCGGCCTCGATCTCCGCTCGGTTTGATCGCCCGAGAACGACCGCATGACGATCGAGTTCCCAGAACCGCAACAGCCCACGTGTGGGATCAGCCTCGACCTCAGTCAGCAGCACGTCATCGAACGCAAGGTTCTCGGCCAGCGTTGGCAGCGTGAAGTCGAACCAACTCATCGGTGTCGGCCAGAGCGAGACAACAGAAAACTCTTCGACCGTTCGCGGGGCAGAAACAAGTGGAAGGGACATGACGTGCTGCTTGTGGTATCGGGCTCAGCCAAACGCGTCATCCGCGCTAGAAAGCTTGGGCTTTGAAAGTGAATGCGAATGAGTCAAGTTCGCAAAAGATTCCCAATCACGGCTCGGTTCAAGCTGAAAGCAACGTCAATCACACGCTGTTTTCGTCTTTCATTCGCGCTCCCCTCAATTCGCGCGGATCAATTTCCGCGCGAATTGAGGGGAGCGCGAATGAAAGACGGCATTCTGGTCTGCGGGCATCGCAACTCGTCGGTCTAATTGAATTGGGGTCGGGTGTTCAAACTTCAAAATTGGGGCTCTCCGCCAGTTGTGTTGGATGCTTGAGTGAGCGGCATGGCGCTAGCCGCCGGTGTAGGCATCATCAGCTGCATGCGCATATGGACGTAATC
>JAYSQC010000541.1:0-4260 GCA_043721755.1 Schlesneria sp. | reverse complement strand
GTTCGTGATGCAAGCCGTGGTCGATGCCTTGCGACTGACGCCGACGCTGCGGGCCGTGGTCTGCAACATTGAGATGCCGCCGGGGGTGTTGCTCGACCGCCAGTTGGCTCGGCTGTCGGGCGTGGACCTGACGACGATTCGCTATCGCCGACTCACCGAGGAACATACCGAGCGAATCGACGCGGGACTGAACACGCTCGACGAACTGGCGGAACGGCTGGCATTTGTGCGACCGCCATTTGACCTGGCTAACATCGCAGGAGTGGCGGACGAATTTGACGCCGGGCTGATCGTGCTGGACTACATCCAGCGAATTCAACCGCCGGGTGAGCATGGCGACAAGCGCGGCTCAGTCGATGCGACGATGAGTCATCTGCGGGCGTTCGCCGATGCGGGCGTGGCTGTCATCGTGTTGTCGGCCGTGGGGCGCACGAAGGACAAGGCGGGCCGGTCGAGCTACTCGGGCGACGGGCTGAACCTCGCATCCTTCCGCGAATCGAGCGAACTGGAGTTTGGGGCCGACGACGCCTTCATCCTCACGCCGGACGATGCGGCCGACGATGAAGTGATTCTGAGGCATCTCAAGAGCCGTAACGGCGAATGCCGCGACGTGCGGATGCTGTTCGACAAGCCGCATCAATCCTTCACGCCACTCGGCGAGGGGGAATCGACCTCGACCGCGAAGCGCGAACCACGGGGCAAGCTGCAATCGGCCATCGCCGACTTGTGGGGGCGAACGTCTGCCGCCGATGAGGATGCGGAACTCTTCCAGTGGGGGGCGAACTGATGAACAACGGGAATCCGCCAATTGGCGGAAAGCGGATGACTCAGCGAGACATCGCCAAGGCGGGAGGCGGTTCGCTTCGGATGATGGAGCGAGCGGGGTTTGTCGTAAGAAACTCCATCGACGAGGTTGTCTCCTCCGTGCGCTCGGGGAGCCTGAACCTTCACCTCGCCGAGAAGATTGCGAGACTCCCGCGCGACCAGCAAGCCGACGCACTCCAGTTGGCATTGAATCCCACACCGAAAAAACGGCCGCCGTGGGAACTGCAACACGACGTGGACAGGCTCGCCGCCATGATCAACCGCCTGTCTTACCGCTGGACAGATGAAGATCGGTGGGTGATGGCAACCATCCTTCACGAACTCGGCCGCCAATTGGCGGGAATCGAGGAACCAGAAATCGACGACGCGGGTGAAGAGTGGGGGGAGACATGACGAACCACGGAACCAACGGACGCCCGCCCGTGCTGCCGGGCTGCTCGGTTCTGCCACCGATGGAACCGTCTCGACCTCGACAAGGATCGACCAGCAAGGGGACGGAGAAGCCGAAGCGCACAGCGGCAACGTCGAACCGTTTCGGCGAACTCAATGCGTTCGTCGATGTCTGGTCGCGGCATCTCACCACGAACTCGCAAGCCGTCTGGTTCGACCTGTTCCGGGAGACGAAGCCGAGCGGTCTGGCATCCATGTCCGTGGGACAACTCGCCATCCGCCGGGGAATCTCCCCAAGGACGGCGGAGCGGGCGTTAAAGGAACTCCGCGACCGGGGGCATCTGACCGTCGTCAAACACGGCAACTCGTTTCAACACGTTTCCAACCTGTACCGGGTTCACTCCGAACCGGTCAAACCGAAAGGAAAGAAATGACCATCACGCCGCAACTGGTCGGACGGATCGTTCCGCAACTCCGACCGCCCGCCGTCAAACTGTGGGTGATACTGGCGTCCCAAGCGGACGACGCGGGAGCGGTTCACTTCGACACCTTTGCGGTTCACCGAGCCGTCGGAATCGGCTGGACCAGTTTCGACCGGTCGATGAAGGAACTCCGTCAACTCGGTCTGATTCGGCTCGTCAAAAAGCACACACTTCGCCACGGCGGAAGCCTGTATCAGCTCGCCCTGAAAGGCGTCTGAACCCCCGAAACCATACCGACACCGGTGGCGGACGCTAACCGCCACCGGTGGCGTAACCTACCCGCACCCGTGGCGGTCTTCCCCATAAGGGGACCAGAAGTGTGGTCCCCCCCTTTGAGAGGGGAGACCACAAAGAGGAAGATTGACCGCCCGCCCGTCCGCTTGTAGGATTCCTTCCACTATGACCAACAAACTACCGATCTCTGAGATTCTGCGGGCTGCGATCAACGCCAGCGAACTCCCGTTCCTCGCCTTGGAGCGGGAGACGGGCGTTCTCCGGCAAAGCCTGATGCCGTTCGCCCGTGGCACGGCGGGAATCAACATCGACGCGGCCGACAAGCTCGCCGTTTACTTCGGGTTGGAACTGCAACCGGCGACACGCCAGCCCGCGACGAAAGCCGCTCCGAAGCGGAAGGGGAAGTGAGATGGGAACCGTCTACAAGAAAACCGCGACGAAGCCGATCCCCCACGGGGCGGAGTTGTTCACGAAGAACGGCAAACGGTTCGCCCGTTGGAAGCCGTCCACGGGCAAGACGAGAACCGCTCCCGTCACAACGGGCAACGATGGGACTGATCGAATCGTTGTCACCGTGGGAACCTACCTCGCCAAGTTTCGGGACGGCTCGGGATACGTCTGCGAAGTCTCGACCGGGTGTCGTGATGAGGATGCCGCACGAAGCGTACTCGGCAAACTGGAACGCCGGGCCGAACTGGTCAAGAGTGAAGTCATCACCACGGCGGAAGCCGCGACCGCCGATCATCAAGCGACGCCGGTTGCCGATCACTTCGCCGCGTACCTGACACACCAACAGTCGAGAGGAGTATCGGAGCGACATCTCCGCGACGTGGATCGCATCGGGAACCGGATGCTGCGGGACTGCGCGTTGGGCACGCTGCGCGACATCCGCCCGGAAGTCGTCGAACGCTGGTTGGCGGCTCGGCTGTCGGACGGGATGGCGGCACGAACTCGGAACATTCACCTGCAAGCGGTGCGCGGGTTCTGCAAGTGGTGCGTTCAAACCGAACGACTCGCCTCGAATCCGCTGGCTCGCATCGCCAAGGCCGACGAGAAGAGCGACCGGCGACGGCAACGACGGGCGATGACGGAAGCTGAATTGCTCAAGCTGCTGCAAGTGGCACGAATGAGGCCGCTCGCCGAGTTCGGACGGGAGACGCTGGCCGTGGATGGCAGTGAAGCCGAAGCGACCGGCAGACGCCGCAAGCGGTCGAACTGGACATACAAGCCGCTGACACTCGACTCCCTTCACGCTGCCACCGAACGGGCAAGGGAACGGCTCGCCGACAATCCCGACTTCGTGGCCGACATGGAACGGCTCGGGTGCGAACGGGCGTTGATTTACAAGACGCTCGTCCTGACGGGGCTTCGGCGGAATGAACTCGCATCGTTGACGGTCGGGCAACTGGAACTCGGCGGGGCGATGCCGTTCGCCGTGTTGAATGCGGCCGATGAGAAGAACCGCCAAGGCTCGACACTGCCGCTCAGAACGGACCTCGCCGCCGAGTTGCGGGATTGGATCAGCGAGAAGCGGGAACGCTTCCAAGGGCGTCCTGATGCGTTTGGGCGCGAACCGCTGTTCGTTGTGGCAGACTCGCTCGGAAAGATTCTCGACCGCGACTTGCTCGCCGCTGGCATCGACAAGGCCGACGAGCGGGGCCGAACCATCGACGTTCACGCTCTGCGGCATTCGTTCGGAACACTGCTCAGCAAGGGCGGGGTCACTCCGCGCACGGCTCAAGCCGCGATGCGTCACAGCAATATCGACCTGACGATGAACGTCTACACCGATCCGAAGTTGCTCGACGTTCAAGGGGCGTTGGACTCGCTCCCGTCACTCGATTGGAAGTCGTCACCCTCGACCGAACGCCAGACGATGCGAGCAACCGGGACGGACGTTCAAGACACTACGCCTGACGCAAGACATGCTGTCACGAAGTTTGCACCAGCGTTTGCACCAAACATTGGCCAACGGGGGCAATCTGTGTCGTTTGCTGTCATCTCATCGGGCGATGCCGATGAACCGGTGACGAGCCGAGTGACGCACGCAAACCCCATGAAACCAAGCAAAAAAGCCTTGTCCGCAGTGTTTGCGGACAAGGCTTTTCGAGTGGAGGATAGCGGGATCGAACCGCTGACCTCTTGCATGCCATGCACGACAACACAGCGATTTCCAGCTTTTTTTTGATGTTTCGTATCCCTTTTTGATGCCGTTTTGGTCGCACAGGGATACAATTGCGGTGGTGCGTATCCCACCGTATCCCGATGGACATCAAATGGCAACAACGTGGTCTGATCGCAAGAAAGCCGCAGGTGTGCGTCTCGAACT
>JAYSQC010000540.1:0-14026 GCA_043721755.1 Schlesneria sp. | reverse complement strand
CCAGGGGGCTGACGCCACCCCGCTCCGAAAACAATCAGAGGGCTAACGCCCAAGAGCCACATTTTGGTTACGGCTGAACGAAGTGAAGCCGCGCTGCGATCATCGAGGCTGGCGATTATGGGCCGTCAATGTTCGCACGAATCATGTGCATGCCGTTGTCACCGCCGTGGGATCTTCCGGTGCCACTGTCCGTGACCAATTGAAAGCCAACGGCACGCGCGGAATCCGGGAACAAGGGAAGGTGTTTCGTGATCGCCCCGTGTGGTCGGTGGGCGGCGACTGGGAGTGCATCAACAACGAAGAGGACTTGGAAACCGTGTGCCTCTATGTGCGTGAGGCGCAGGATCGGATGCAATTCAAATAGCGATCCGCTGAAATCATCAGCCGCCGGGCGCTAGCCCCGGTTTGTGTGACGAGTGACGAGTGTGACGAGACGAGAACCGGGGCTAGCGCCCAACGGCTGAGGTTTGCGGTTCAACACGGAATACGGAAAGCAGAACCATGATGACACCACAGCAAATGCGTGAGATTCTGGAGCAGTCGTTGGCGGACCAACGGCTGTCGCGGGGCGAGAAGTCCGTGCTGAGTCAGCATCTGGACGAGGCGGGTGCTGATGCGGAACAGTTGGCTCACTTTCGCCAACTGGCATTCGGTTTGGCCAGGGAAGCGGTCGATGCCACGAATGGGACGCTGATCGTCGAGTGGCTGGAAGAGATTGCCAAAGTTCTTCAGCCATCGGCGGGCGGCGGGGTGGCCGGGGCTGGAGTCGCTTTGGGACGAAGCCCCGGGGTTTCGCGAAACGCTCCAACCCCGGCCACCCGACCGCGACAGATTACTTTCGAGCAATCGGTTTTTTTTGTGAGCGATTGACGATCACGACTTTGCGTTGGCCACTGGCCGTTTGCTGGGTTTGTACTCCCGTTAGGACGATCTCGGGCAGTCCCACGATTCGGCACAGCATTCCCGGCTGCTCACTGAAGACTTGCAGCAAACGTCGGGAAGCATCTGAAGGACGCCTTACGCCTTGCTCCCAACTTTGCAAGGTCTTCGTGGAGACGTTCAGCAGCTTGGCGAACACAGACTGAGACATGGTGGCTTGGACGCGCATTGCGGCCAACGTTTCGCCGTCGATTTCCGGCGGTTCCTCGGGCACCTCGACCGTTCGTAGGGTGAGGTCTGTCCGCACGTGGGCAATCCCCTCGTTTAAGCCTTGCTGCAATCGTTCAAACAGCGGTTTCCGGCGTTTCGTGGTCATGATTTACTCCGTGAATTGCGACGCAGCGCCGCCCGAGCCTGATGTTTCAATTCATCGACGAGCTGCGCGAGGAACTTCTTTTCAGTGGCACTCAAATCGTCCTGCTCATCTTTCCCATAGATGTCGAGCAGGAAAAACCATTTCGCTTCCGGGACGTGGAGATAGATGACTCGTGAGCCTCCTCGTTTCCCCTTGCCGCGTTGGGGAGCAGCGATGCGGACCTTCCGCAAGCCGCCACAGCCCGGCATCACGTCTCCCTTTTCAGGCTGATCCATGAGTTCCTGTTGCAGCGCCGCATAGGCGTCGTCCGACAGAAACTCGGCGACCCATTTCGTGAACTCAGTCGATTCAATGAAAACGGCTTTCATGGCCGCAGCACTCTATCCTACACAGTGGGATGCGACAACAGCCGACCTCAGAGCAGAGCGATGCAGGTGGGACCAGCTCAGTTCGAGTGCCGGAACACGCCGAAGAAACGTCGGGATTTCGTTGGTGGGCCAGCGCGGCGAAGCGCGGCTGGTCCCACCCTATCGGTTTCGCAGGCTGAACAAGGTGCTGGCTCAGGACCAATGCGACACACGCTTTGACTTCGTGCCGATGCGGCGTTGTAATCCCTCGCGGTTTACGAGTCTTAGCGAACGGAGTCTGGGATGAATCGAGTCTGGCGGGTGGCGGCGCATGATGTCGCGCGGGTGCGGGAAATGAGTGCCAAGCTGCGCGTGTCGCCGTTTCTGGCGCAGGTGATTCTGGCGCGAGGGGCTGCGACGCCTGAAGCGGGGGCGGCGTACCTCGCCAAGAAGTTGACCGATCTGCACGATCCCGAGACTCTGCCCGGTGTGTCTCAAGCGGCCGATCGGATCGTCGCGGCAGTGCAGGCGGGGCGGCGAGTCACCGTGTACGGCGACTATGACGTGGACGGCGTGACCTCGACCAGTTTGCTTTGGCATTGCCTGCAACTGACCGGTGCGAACGTCGATTACTACATTCCGAGTCGGCTCGAAGAGGGCTACGGTCTGAACTGCGACGCGCTGCGGCAGCTTCACGCCGAAGACCCGACGCGGCTGGTCGTGAGCGTCGATTGCGGCATCACGAGTTGCAAAGAGGCGGCAGTCGCGAAGCAGATCGGGTTGGAGCTGATCATCACCGATCACCACCAGTTCGATGAGACTCTGCCCGAGTCGACGATCCTCGTGCATCCGCGTCTGCCGGGAAGTTATCCCTTCGGCGAACTGTGTGGTGTCGGTGTCGCGTTCAAGCTGGCGTGGGCGATCTGCGCGCGGCTCGGTGACGGCAAGAAGGCGTCGCCACGCATGCGTGAGTTCTTGCTCAGCGCGATCGGCCTCGCCGCGATGGGAACGATTGCCGACGTGGTGCCGCTCGTCGATGAGAACCGCATCCTTGTTCACTTCGGGCTGGCCAGTCTGGTCGAGCGATCGAATCCCGGGCTGAAGGCGTTGCTGCGCATTGCCGGACTGACGGATCGCACGTCGCTGCAAGCCGAGGACGTGTCGTTCGCCCTCGCGCCGCGGATCAATGCGGCCGGGCGACTCGGCCAAGCGCGGCTGGCGGTGGAGCTGCTCACGACGAGCGATGTCGAACGAGCCAACGCGCTGGCGACGTATCTCGATGAACTCAATCGCAACCGGCAGACGGTCGAGCGGCGGATGCTCAAGCAGGCGAAGGAACTCGTCGCGGAGAAGCCCGAGTGGGACGGGGACCGCGCGTTGGTGCTGTCTCATCCCGACTGGCACGCGGGGGTGATCGGCATCGTCGCCAGTCGCGTGGCCGAGCACTATCAGAAGCCGACGGTGATGATCGCGATGAACGGCGTGAACGGTCTCGCGCAGGGAAGCTGCCGGTCGTTCGCGGGCTTCAATCTGCATGCCGGTCTGACGGCGTGTCGGCACTTGCTCGTCAGCTTCGGCGGACACCATGCCGCTGCCGGACTCAAGATTCAGCCCGACGGGATCGATCCGTTCCGCACCGCCTTCAGCCAGTTCGTGGCCGACAACCACGACGTGCTGCCGGGGACAGCCGAGCAGCTCGTCGATGCCGAAGTCCGGCTGGCCGATCTCACGGTGAAGTCGATCAACGAACTCGAACTGCTCGGCCCGTTCGGTGCTCAGAACCGACGGCCGGTCTTCGTGGCGTCGCACTGCGAACTGGCCGGTGCTCCGAAAAAGATGGGCGAGGGCGAGCGGCATCTCTCGCTGCAAGTCCGCCACTTTGGCGTCACCATGCGTGGCATCGCGTTCGGCAAAGGGGAATGGGCCGATGAGATCGCCGCCGTGAACGGCCCGATCTCAATCTGCTTCCAGCCGACGATCAACCGTTTCCGAGGCCGCGAGACCGTTGAGTTCCATCTGATCGACTGGCAACCGACGCCGACGGCTTCGTGAGAAGGTGATGCGTCTGTTGTGAAGATTGAGAACCAATGGAAGATTGAGAACTGATGATGGCGCGACTCTTGGGCGTCAGCCCTCTTTGCATTTCTGAGCGGGGCGGCGTCAGCCCCCTGGTTCTGAGTTGATCGAAGAGGGGGCTGACGCCCAAGAGCCAGGGGGCTGACGCCGCCCCGCTCCGAAAATCATCAGAACGAGCTGACGCTCTCTTCCCACGCTCAGGACACCTTCGGCCATGCACCCTGTTCGACTCGGACCGTATGTGATCGACCGCAAGATCGGTGCGGGCGGGATGGGGAACGTCTATCTCGGCAAGCACGGTGAGACGGGGCAGGTCGCGGCGATCAAGGAGTTGCCCGCCTCGCTCGCGCGGGAGGAGGGCTTTGTCCTGCGCTTCAACCGCGAAATTGAAGCGATGCGTAAGCTGGACAACCCGCACATCGTCAAGCTGTTTGAAGCGGGGACTGACACTGACGGGATCTACTTCTACGCGATGGAATACGTCGAAGGAGAGACGCTCACCGCCAAGCTGCGGCGTGAGCGACGCATCCCGTGGCAGGAGACGATTCGGCTCGGCATCCAGATGTGTGCGGGCCTGAAGCACGCACACGACTCGGGCGTCGTCCATCGCGATCTCAAGCCGTCGAACTTGCTGCTCGACAAAGACGGCAATCTGAAGCTGACCGACTTCGGCGTCGCTCAAGTCTTCGCGGCCGACCGGCTGACTATGACCGGCGCGATCCTCGGCACGGCCGAGTTCATGCCGCCCGAACAGGTCGAAGGCCGACGCACCGATCGCCGCAGCGACCTCTATGCACTCGGCGCGGTGCTCTACATGATGCTCGTCGGTCAGCCGCCGTTCAGTGGCGGGACCGCCGCCGAAATCATGCAGAAGCAACGCTTCGGCCGCTTTGATCCGCCCCGCAAATACGTTCCCGAAATTCCGTCGTGGCTCGACGACATCGTCTGTCAGTTGCTGGAAAAGGATCCCGAAAAGCGTCTGCCGGATGCGTTCGTCGTCTCGAAGCGACTGAACGAAGTGCTGCGGAAGATGGAATTGAAGCAGTCGATCGTCGTGGCAGAATCGTCGCCCGACAGTGAGACTCGTGTTGATCTCCCACTCGCGCCGCAACGTGCCATCGGTGCGACGTTCATGCGCGACTTCATGAAAGCCCAACTCTCGGGGCAGGAACCAAATTCGATCTGGGAGCGGTTCTTTAACAACACCTGGGTGCTGGTCGGACTCCTGATGATGATCCTGGTCGGCATCGTGTGGTTCTGGCCGGACGAGGGGAGCAATCGGGCATCCCAATCGCGAGCCATCTCTGAACCCGAGCGGATCGTGCAGATCGCCCGCAGTCGCAAGAAAGGGGGAGACTTGGCGGGAGCCAAACAACTGCTCGACGCGCTGCGGCCTCTGATCGACAACGATGAACGTCATCTCAGTACACTGCGCGCCGTCGATAGCCTGTTGGCCGCGATCCGCGACCAACGCGCCAGTAATCCGCGCGCGTTCATTCGCGAGGCACTCGATCGAGCCGCGAAGTTGGCGGACGAAGAACCGGAACAAGCGGAGACCATCTGGCTGGGGATCGTGGACCTCTACGAAAATGATTCGGCCCTGCGCGAGCTCGTCGAAGAGGCCCGTAGGAAATCGGAAGCCGCCCGCACATCGGACCCGAAGGCGGGAGTCGAATAACGTCTTGATTGACGACTTTGTGCGGAGAGTTCGTCAGCGAGTGAGAAGTGAGAAGTGCAAACGCCCCTCGTCGGATCCCACTTTGCACTGATCACTTCGCACTTCGCACTGATTTCTCACCCCGCCCCTTTTCACGAATGACGACACTGCCGCGCGAGGCTGACCACTGCCTCTTATCTGCGATCGTTCCACCTCTCGATCGCCTCCCGGAGACCGCCCGTTGATGTACCGCTTTGCCGCTCAGAATCTGCTCAGTCGCCCCGTTCGGTCACTGCTCGCGTTGCTTGGGTTGACGGTCGCCATCACCGGCATGGTCGGTCTCTTTTCCATCGCCTCCGGCATCGACGACACCGTGAGCCAAACATTCGGACGCATTCGAGGTCTGGCGGTGATGCAGCCCGGCGCGCCGATCCCGCTCTTCTCGCGCCTCCCCGCATCGTGGGCAGATGAAATCGCCCAGCAAAAGGGCGTCGGCGTTGTCAGGCCCGAGGTCTGGGTGCGGGCGCAATTGGTCGAGGGTAAGCCCACATTTACTCCACCACGTTTTCTGTTTGGCACCGACATCGAACGCACGCTGGCCCTGAAAGAAGCGGTCTACCGTGACGACATCCGCAGTGGACGGTTTCTCAATCTCGAAGATCGCGGCACCTTCCATTGTGTGGTGAGCCAGTCGATCGCCGATGCCCTGCACAAAAAAGTCGGCGATCCGTTGCGAGTCGATGGCCACGACCTGACCATCGTCGGCATCTATCACTGCGGCTCATTGCTGCTCGACGTGGCCATCGTGCTCGACGGAGCGACCGCGCGGACGATTGGCAACTTCGAGGAGAACCTCGTCACTTCGATCTACTTTGAACCCGATGGCACGGTTCCCAACGCGAAGCTCATCGAACAATTGCAGGCACTGTTTCGCGGTCGCAAGACGGACGCTTGGCGCACCGGCGGACTGGCGGCACTCGCGGGAGGCGGCTCGCTCGACCTGATGAGCGTCGCGGTAAAACTGCTCCAAGCGACTCCAGCCAGTCCCCACGAAGCCGCAGGTTCAGAGAAGCCCCGCGACGCGGCGAACAACAACGCCGAGACCACCGCCGCGCTGGAAGAGACCGTCGAAATCCGATCGGCTCAAGACTGGGGCGAGAAGATTTCCGAACTGAGCGGCGACCTCGACATCTTCCTCGGGCTGATGACGGCGATCGGAGTCCTCATCGCGCTCCTCAGCATTCTCAACACGATGCTGATGAGTGTCGCCGAGCGGATGATCGAGTTCGGCGTGCTGCGTGCCAACGGCTGGTCGTCGTGGGACGTGCTGCGACTCATCACCTGGGAGAGCGCGCTGCTCGGCATCATGGGCGGAGTCCTCGGCTGTGCGAGTGGTTACGTTGTCGTGCAGGTTGTGAACTGGACCTTCCCGACCAAAGTCCATCTGTTCGCCAGCCCGAGCCTCCTGCTGTTCAGCCTCGTCTTCAGCACGCTGCTCGGCATGAGCGGCGGTCTCTACCCCGCCTTCTGGGCCGTCCGCATGTCCCCGATGGAAGCGATCCGCCGCGGGTGAGGATGGCACATTTCACACGAACCCGAAGCGTGAGCGAGGACTGGTGTTGCCCCCTCGCTTACGCTTCGGGTTAGAACCGCGTGCGGTGTAAGCGAACATGCACCTGCCGTGTGACGGCTAAACTTCGCGCGGCACAAAGTGAGAGGTTTCTGAGCGGGGCGGCGTCAGCCCCCCGGTTCTTGGGCGTCAGCCCTCCAAGGAAGAACCGAGGGGCTGACGCCCAATGGCACTTTGTGGGGTAGCTGAAGTCGTCAGGCTTCAGAGGATCGTCAAAGCCGGCTGAATTCTTACGAATTCAGCTACGTCGCACAGAACGTCCATTCGGAATTCGCTCAAAGTGAGTGCCATTGGGCTGACGCCGCCCCGCTCAGATGTCTCATCATTTACCGCGCGAGGTCTAAACCAGCCGCTCCATGCGACGGACGATCTCGGTCAATCGTCCCGCGACGCTCGCGACATCCGGGAACGAACGATGGTCGATGTAGAGCCACTCGAGCCATGTCCAACCACTCAACAGCACGCCACTCCGATCAAGCACGGCGACCAACGCCAACTCGTTCGCGGACAGAGGACGCTGTCGTTGATATTCCGCCAGCGCGAAGTCCCACGCGGCGCGATCATCTTCAACCAGACTGCCGATCAGCCGCGCGAGGTCCGTGGCCACGTTCTCGATGCGACAGGCCGACGGGTCGATCAGCCCGGTCACCGCGTCCCCTTCCAACAAAACGTGATCGTGCCACACATCTCGCAGACACGGTTGCACGCGAAACGAAGTCTCGCGCAGCAAGAGCAGTTCCGCCGCGATGGCCTCGCGCGCTCTCTGAAACTGCGACAGCACGCGCCGCGCGAGGTCTCGGATCGCGGTGTCACTGCTGAGACCCGAGTGATCTCCCTCCAGCGACCGCGACACCTGAGCCACTCGCCCCGCATCAACCGTCGTGAGGATCGCCAAGCGTTCGAGGACCGCCGGTGACGGAGCGGCCGGACGACCGAAGAACCACAGTGCCGCAGTGGCCTCCGGAACGAACCGCTCCGCCGCACGATGCCACTGCGCCAGCGCGGCCAGCGTGTGACTCAGTCGCTTGTTCGACGGACGCGCATGAAAATCGGCGACACCGGGCAGCCACGGTTCAAGCTGCCAGAGCCGCCCTGCGACGGCAGTGAGTGTCGCACCGTCGGTCGCTCTCACCGGAACCGCCACGCAACGCAGCCCCGCGTTCCACAGGTGTTCGAGCAACCGATGCAGTCCGGCAATCCGCGCGCGCGGCAGACCGGGTTGAGGCCACCGCCGCAGCGCGAAGGCTCCCGCGGCGGTCTCCACACGCCAGATCGCCGCACCACTGAAGCCGCCGCGGTTCCCTTGAGCCTCGACTCGCAACGGTATCACTTGCGGCACATAGCGAGCTAAGACAACCCGCGCCGTGCTGTCGTCGCGCGGTTCGAGATCAACGCTGCGGCTCATGATCTGATTGTCCTTACCCGCATGATTCCTGAGGAACCACGAAAGACTCGAAATTGAAGAGAGTTGCGATCAGAGCCTCTCCAGACTTCGCGTGTCGTGCCATTGCGGTCATGTGGGATCAGAACTCTCGTCTCCTCTTCATTTTCGAGTCTTTCGTACTACTCACGTTTCGTTTCTTGCTGTCCTGCGCAAATTCTTCTGCTTCAAAGTCGCCTTCATCGCTCCGCGTGAAGTCCGCCGATCGCGAGTGCGGTGTGGATTGGCGAGACAGCCGTTCAATCGCACTCGGCTTTCTTCACGCGGAGCGATGAAGGCGACTTGGGTTGCGGCCAACGGCCGCGCTGGGTCTTTCGTGGTGAATCATCCGGCCTAATTGAATCACCCCCACAAACGGCACAAGCCCGGTCTGTTTCCAGATCGGGCTTGTGAGTCATCACTATTCGTGAGCATGACCACCTCGGCAGATTACTTATTTTTCTTCTTGCCGGGCAGCTTGTAGTGCGTCTTTTGATCGTCGGTCAGCAGCCCGTGAATCTTCTCGCGGATCGAACCTTGCAGCTTGGTCAGTTCGGGCTTCACCTCTTCTTGCGCCTGCTTCTGATCGTCGGTCAGATTGACGACCGCATCGACCGCGGATTGCAGTTCTTTCCCCTTCTTGCCATCGGCCCGAGCCTTGTCTCCCGCTTCCTTGCGAGCCTGCTTCTGATCGACCGTCAGCGTGTCATCCATCTTCTTGGTGAGTTCGGCCAGCTTGGGGCCGTGTTCTTTCTTGATCTCTTCGAGCTTGGACTTTTGATCGTCCGTCAGTGTGATCTCTTTAGGGAGCGTGAAGATTTGCTGACCGGTTGCCATGGCGGCCTTCTTCTTGCCCTTTTCCTTCTGAGCGTCAGCATCGCCCACGAAGGCGGTCCCCAGCAGACAGGCTGCCAAACCCAACGTCATCACGGTGCGAAATAGTCCGTTCATCAAATCTCCTTTGGTGTGTCGTCGTCATTCTTCGTTTAACCGCGTGGGCAACGCCCCGCGCGCCGATGGGCAAAACAGTCCTCGATATCGCGCGGGGCGTTGCCCACGCGGTTAAACCTCGCACGGTCGGTGATGAGACATCTGAGCGGGGTGGCGTAAGCCCCCCGGTTCTTGGGCGTGAGCCCTTCGCGGGAAGAACCGGGGGGCTTACGCCGCCCCGCTCAGAAATGTCTCACCTTGTCCCGCGCGAGGTGAAAACGAGACGACATCGAGGCTGTCGTGTTCGTTTACTTCATCTCATGCAAACAACTCGGGGATGATCTCGCCATCGCGGACGATCATCACCGGGCGACCGATGTTGGTCTGGTATTCCTTGTGACAGTCGATGCCGAGGTTGTGATAGAACGACGCGGCGACGTGATCCGGTTTGAAGCCGTCTCCCGCTGGTCCCTGAGCCTTGTCATCGGACGCTCCCAGCACTTGGCCCGGCTTGATGCCGCCGCCGGCCATCAGCATGAACATCGCGCGGGCATAGTGATCGCGGCCGTTGCGTTGCGTGTTGATCTTCGGCGTGCGACCGAACTCACCCGTGACGTAGACGCACGTCGAAGCGAGCAGCCCCTTCTGGGTGAGGCCAGCGAACAACGCCGCCAAACCTTCGTCGAACGGTGGCAACTGCTTCGTCTTGAGGCGGACCCAGTTGTCGTTGTGAGTATCCCAGCCGCCGTAGTTGATCGTCACGAACCGGACGCCCGATTCGACGAGCCGCGACGCGAGCAGACAACTCTGGCCGAAGCCGGTCACACCGAACGGAGCGGCATACGACGGCGATTCTTGACTCACATCGAACGCCTCGCGCGAACGAGACGACGTGATCATCGAATAAGCCTGATCGCCGAAGCGGTCCAAGCCGTCGAGCAACTGGCTGTCCTTCTCAACCGCCTTGAAGGTCGTGTCGAGGTCTTCGAGCAGCGTGCGACGCTTCTCAACATCGGCCACCGTCAGGCCATTGCCGAGCGTGACGCCGCGCACTCCGAACGGCTGTCCGGCCACGGGCACCTTGCCCGTTGAAAGAGCTGCGTAACGGACGCCCAAGTAGCCCGCCTTCTGCGGCGAATTGGGAACGGCCACGAATTGCGGCAGGTCTTCGAGTCCGCCGAGTTCCTTGGTGACAACGGCTCCGTAACCGGGGAACTCGATCGACGGAATCGGTCGGTTGCCGGTGTTCACGTACTGCGAACCGAGTTCGTGAGCGGCCAACGTATGCGTGACGCCTCGCAGGATCGCGAACTTGTCCATCTGCTGAGCCAGCTTCGGCAGATGCTCACTGATTTCGATCCCGCTGACGTTCGTCTGGATCGGATTGAACTCACCGCGAAATTCCGTCGGAGCGTTCGGCTTGAGGTCGAACGTGTCCATGTGCGATGGCCCGCCGCCGAGATTGATGAAGATGGCCGAGGTCGCCTTCGCCTCTTTCTTCACGTCACCGGCATGAGACAGCCGCAGGTAGTTCGACAGCGTGAGCGCCGAAGCCCCCAGCACACCCACCTTCAAAAAGTCGCGTCGAGCGACACCATCACAGGTTCGATGCAGAGCCATAAGTCAGTCCCTTTCGTAGGAAAACAGTTGGGTTCGTAAACGGCCTTGGTTTCTCTTCGTCTTCGTTTAACCGCGTGGGCAACGCCCCGCGCGTCGTGCGACGCTGGAGTCTGTTTCTGCATCGACGCGCGGGGCGTTGCCCACGCGGTTAAACGAAACAGACAGGCTCGTCTGGCGGTCTTCCCCGTCAGTGATTGACGATGAACTCCTTGGTGTTGATGAGCGCCCAGAGCAAGTCCTTCGCACCGCGAGCCGGGTCACCGGTCTCCTCGAAATATTTCGCCGCCCGTTCGGATTCGGAGGCAGTCGGGTAGCGGCTGAGCGACCGGAGATAGGCTTGCTGGACGACGGCCTTCACGTCGAACTGCACCACGGGCGACGGCTTCGGTTCGTCGACGGTGGTCTTCTCGACGACTCCTTCGAGTTTGGCGAGTTGTTTCTTCATCGCCTCGATTCGGGCGGGCTTCAAGTCGTTCTTGTCCGCCTTGGCCAACTGTTGCTTCAACCGGTCAACGTCCATCGCGGCGAGCTTGCGTGCCTGACGCTGCTTCAGGATTTGATCTGCTTCTTTGGCGTCCTTGGCGGGATCACCGCGCTTCGTAATCTGATCGACCCACTTCCCTTTCTGTCCGATCATGTCCAAGACTTCTTGGTCGTTCTGGAGGAAGACAGTTTGCAGGAGGCTCGCTTCGGTCGAGCGATCGCACTCGCAGTTGCTGTCGCGGATCGAGCGACCGAAGATCGACAGGGCATAGTTGCTCTTCCCCTTGCCGTTACCGTTCGCGTTGTACGAGACGTAGGGATCGGCAATCGACCGGCCTCGGACACTCGTTTGCCACTTGGCCGCTTCAAAGTCGCTCATTGTGGCCAAGTTGATGGCATCGTAGGCGACTTCGGCTGGCAGCCGGCGAGGGACCGCCCGAGCGAAGTTGTGTTCGTCGTGACGGTTCGTGTCGTTCGGCTGGAAGCTGAGTTGATAGGTCCGGCTGTTGGCGATCTCGCGGTGCAGCCACTTCAAGTTGTAGCCACTCTCGACGAACGCCTCGGCCAGATAGTCCAGCAGCGCATCGTTGCTGGGCGGGTTCGCCAAGCTGAGGTCATCGGTTGGCTCGACGATTCCGACGTTGAAGTATCCCGACCAGATACGGTTCACGATGGCTCGGGCGAAGTACGGGTTGTCCTTGTCACGCAGCCAGTCCATCAGCGCTTCACGCGGATCAGCCATTTCAGTGACCTGAACCACGTCTCCACCGAGAATTTTGGCAGTGCGTCCGGCAACGACCTGCGGCCGCTTGGCATTCGGCTTGTCCTTGTTTGGCTTGCGCTCAGCCTGCTTGTTCTGGCGAACGACAGGTGGAGCAAACAACTCATTGAACGGAACAACCTCGCCCTTGTTGAGGTGTTCCAACAGAACCTTACGCAGATCCTGTCCGCCCTGTTTCTTCTTCATTTCTTCCGGATCGACATTGAGCTTGGCGAGCATCGCCTTCTCTTCGTCACCGCTGCCCGGTGCGTTCTTGTATTGCAACCGACCGAAGAACTCTTTGAAGCGGTCGAAGTCGTCCTTCGTCCACTGATCGAACGGGTGCTTGTGGCATTGAGCACACTGAATGCGGATGCCCATGAACGTGTAAGCAAAGCCCAACGCCCGCTCTTCCGGTTTCTGAAATTCACGACGCACCCAGAAGGTCGAAAGCGAAGGCTGATCGGCGAAGTGTCCCTTCGCGTCCTTGTGGTAGTAGCTGCTCATTCGCTCACAGTATTCAGTGTAAGACTCGTCTTCCGCACGGCTGACGGCGAGGATGATCCCTTCCATCATGTCGTCGTAGGGCATGTTCTGTTCGACGCGGACTCGCAGCCATTCGTACCAATCGGACGCGAGACGATCCCGAGAGATGTCGGCCTTCTCAACATTGTTGAGTTTTCCGGCGTTGTTGCCTGTCCAGTCAGCCAGACGCGTCGCCCACCAAGCCGCATAAGCGGGACGTTCGAGCAGTTCGTCGATCTTCTTCGACCGCTTGTCGGACGACTGATCGACGAGAAACGCTTCGACTTCGGCGGCGGTGGGAAGAGTCCCGATCATGTCGAGGCTGACTCGGCGCAGGAACTCGGAGTCGGAGGCGAGATCGGATTGAACGATCCCGACCTTGCGCAGCTTCTGGACGACGAGTTCATCGATCTTGGTCGGAGTCGGAACGGCGGGATAGTTCGGGCCGAACTGGGGTCCGACGGGAAGCATCACCGGAATGGGAACGACTCCGTTGTCATAGAACGCGACGACGTGCGAGTCGCCGGGGCCGGTCGAGGTGGCCAAGCCGGTGTCGTCGATGGTGACAATCGTGTCGTTGTTCGAGCGGAAGCGGCACATCGGCGTCACGTCTTCGCGGACACCGGTGGACCAGACAGCGATGGCCTTCAGTTGGAAGGTCTCACCCTGTTGCTTCGCGACGATTTCGGTCGGCGTGATTTCGAGTCGCACGAATTCGGCCGATTCGCTGGTGACCGGCTTCGCGCCCCCTTCGAGCCATTTGACGAGAACTCGATGCTGCCACGTTCCTTCCTTCAGTCGTGTCCCGCCTTCATGCGGCACAACCTGCAGCGGCTTCGTCAGCATCAGACTCTCATGGATGTTGGCCACGTCGATGCGAGCCGGCTTGTCCTTCTCACCCTTCGCCAAAGCGTCGTGATCGGACTTGAAGTCATAACCAAACAGCGACAGCCGGAAGCCGCCCTGACCTTGGAACGACCCGTGGCAGGCTCGCCCATTGCAACCGAGCTTGCCCATCAAAGGCACGACATGCTGCCGGAAGTCGGGCGTCTCGGTGATCGCTTCGTTGGCGAATCGCTGATCGATCCGCTGCACGTCGTCAGCGGCCGAGGCCGTTCCAACGCAGATGACTTGCAGGCCGAGTGAGGCCGCGAGTCCCAGAGTCAATCTCTGCCAAGCAGTTCGTTGCATGAGTTCCCTTTCGACTGATGATTCCGCCCCGGCTGTACTACTAAGGAATTGGCTCGAAACAACTTCCCGTGAGCGGCAGGGCGCTAGCCGCCGGTGTAGGCGAAAACGACCGGCGGCTAGCGCCATGCCGCT
>JAYSQC010000539.1:0-4776 GCA_043721755.1 Schlesneria sp. | reverse complement strand
AACCCGAAGCGTGAGCGAGGACGATGGCAAGAGGCGTTTCCCTTCATCGCCCTCGCTCACGCTTCGGGTTGGTGGGCTAAAGTAAGTGCCATTGGGCGTAAGCCCCCCGGTTCTTCCCATGAGGGCTTACGCCCAAGAACCGGGGGGCTTACGCCGCCCCGCTCAGATGTCTCATCACTGACCGCGCGAGGTATAGGAACGCGGGCGGAACCAGCTCGCTAAATGTCGGTCTAACCGGTCGCGATGCCAGAAGCGAACGTGAGCGATCGTGGCCAACGTGAGCAGCGTCAGCAAACTGATCGCCGCGCCGAACAGCACGCTGCGCGGACGATACGTCCACATCACACGTTGCACGCCGCCTGGAAAGGCGGCGAAACGAAATCCATTCTTGGATGCAAACAGCGTCCGGTCATTGTTCGACACGGTCCAGTCGGGATAGGCGAGTTCTTTCAAAACCAGTTCGCCTCCATTGCCCGAGTCGATCTCAACGACGATCTGATTGGCCTCGCGCTGCGCGCGCACGACCGCTGTCGCCGGGCTGTTGCGAACGTGGTCGTCGAGCAACGCCATGAAAGCGACGCGGCTCGGCAATTGGCCGGATTCGTCCGCTTCCAACCGGTAGAGGTAGATCGGTTCGCGGCGTCCCCACGCGCGGTTCAGCATTTCATCGACGCCGCTCCAGATTCGAGTCGCGCGCCAAGACGCTTCGTCGAGCGGGTCGAAACTCAACACATGTGTGACGCCCGACGAACGGAGCCATTTCGAGAATGGATCGTCAGCCAAGATCGGACGCCCGTCACTCGTCGGCTGCGGCATCCCGGCTCCGGCGAACTTGGCGTCGGCGTACTCCTTTGGCGCGATCCCGAGATAGACCGGCAGGCACGACACACCGAGCAGCGTCCCGACGTTTTGGCCGGGACAGTACAGACGCGGTGCGAGCGGCTCATCGAGCAGCAGCTTGCGGACCTGACTTTGCTCGCGGAACGAGATCGCCGGGTGCGAGACCATCACGACATTCGAGACCATCCGGCTGACGAGCCACAAGTCGCCGCAGGTGGACCAGAACACGAGGCCGATCACCACGCAACGCCCTGCCAGTTCGCGTCGTGTCAACAACGCTTCCAATCCCCGACCGGCCAGCAGCGCGATGGCCCATGTGGTGACGATGCCGTACCGCCCTGGACCACGAAAGAAATTGAAGCCGGGGATGTACCGAGCGACCGGCAGCAACCAACCGGTCGCGTAGACGAGCGCGATCAGCCCGGCGATGGTCCAGAACAATGTTTCTGCACGAGCCGACATTCCTCGGACAGACGTTCCACCAACAGAAATTCCATCAACAGAAATTCCGAGCGGGGGACGTAAGTCCCCTGGCTCTTGGGCGTCAGCCCGTTTTTGAAGAACCGGGGGGCTAACGCCGCCCCGCTCAGAGGTCTGTTCTGCGCCCCCACTCGAGATCGACATCTGTTTTCGCCTCGAAGAACCAGGGGACTTACGTCCCCCGCTCAGAGGGTTTGAAGAGGGCTTACGCCCGAGGAGGACCCACCAGATCGCCAGCCCCAGCGGGACGAGGCCGCAGTACAGATGGGCTTCAACCTTGTTCGTTCCCGTTCGCAGTGCGCCAAACTTCGTCTGCTGAACGGCCGCTTCGAGATCGTGATGCGGTCCGAACCAGTGCCACGGCGCACCGAACTCGGCCACATCGCGGACCAGTCCTGCATCCCCATTCGCAATCGGGCTGTACCACCAAAACGGCGCGACGAGTTGCGAGACATACAGCGGCGGCAGATGCCCATACGCCGGATCATGCTCGCCCCCGACAGTCGCCCGCGAACTGCGCGTCTTCAATTCCCACGCGGGGAGAAGTTGAACGGCGGCGAGCAGGAACCCGGCCACGATTGCCGTAAGGAGTACCACCATCGGCGCGACGAGTGTTCGTCTGGTCCCCTCGCCCTGGCTTTGCGGGGAGAGGGGTTCTTCTGCCTTCTCTTGCCTTGTCCCCTCGCCCCCCGCCTTGGGGGGGAGAGGGTTAGGGTGAGGGGGGCTTTCGGCGAGCGGTTGAAGGTGGATGGTCGAAGGTTGAGTGGCAGACGAAGAGGTCGATTTTGCATGGAGCGCGTTCTCACCATTCGGCCCCCTCACCCTAGCCCTCTCCCCCGAAGACGGGGGCGAGGGGACAAGAGAAGAGGCATCGCACCGGAAGCACCACAGCCTCCACGCCCCATACGCCACGACCAACATCTGCGTGATGAATGCCAAATGAAAATGCCCGGCCAGCAGTTGCAGACCGAGAGCGAGGCTCAGCCCAATCGCATACCGCCACCAGCGAGTTTGAAGGAACGACTCGACGCACCAGAGCGCGACCGGCAACCAGGCTCCCGTCACGATGGCCCATTCGAGACAGGCCCTCGGCGGAAACCAGCCGTAGGTGAAGACGAGCGCCATCAGCGTTGAACCGCTCGCCCCCAAGCCCACTCGCCGCGCGAAGAGCCACGTCGCGACGAAACACAACATGTAATGCAGCAGATGCTCGACGTTGTACGCCGTGTTCACGTCGAGCCAGTAATACGCGACGACATGCGGCGGATAGGCGGCCCCGGTCTGACTCTCCCCCAGCACCGGATAGCCAAACCCGGTCAGGTTGTTCCACAACGGAAACTCGCCCGCCTGCAGCCGATCTGAAAAGAACGCCTTCTGCGGAAAGAAGTACGGATAGAGGTCTCCCCCCACGAAACCATACCCCCACCACAGCGGTCCCCAAAAGAGGAGCGTCAGGACGACGGCGATGATAAGAGTCGTGGCAACAGAGCGAATGAGTGTCATGCAAAACAAAGCCACCAAGAAACTCGGTGTTCCAGATCGAAAGGAGTCAGCTCTCCGCAGGCTCGTCTTCGACGATCGGAGGCTGTTCGGTGTTGTGCAAGCAGAGCCAGCCGACGATCAACTGGACGACGAAGATGAGGGGAACGAGTACCGTCGTCGCGATGACAAGTGCGGCCAAATATTGCAGACGAATCACGATGACCACAGCGATGGCTAGCAGCACCAACAAGATCAAGAACAGCCGCCGCAACATGCTCGACGCACCATTAGTGGGATTGAAGAGAAACACGGCAGCTTGGCATCGCTTGTTGAAGTCGTTCGATCCCGGCTTGTGTCAGGCCCGCACCGCCGATGCTCAGTGTCTTCAGTTTCGTCAGTCGGGCGAGCAGGCGCAATTCGTTATCCGAAATGGTTGTGACATCGAGTTGCAGGTTTTCCAAGTTTTCAATCTCCGCAATGTGGGAGAGGACTTCGCCGTCGATGAATTCACAGCGATGAAAGTAGAGTGACTGTAGGCCGGTCATCCCCTTCAGGTGCATCAAGCTGCTCGCGTCGATAACTCCGTTGGCAAATTTCAACCAGCGGACTTGAGGACACTGGCCGATGGCCTTCACGGCTTCACTTTGAGCGATCCGTTCAAAGTACACCGTCTTCAGGTTCGGAATCTCACGGAGTACTTCATAGTCGCATCCCGTATTGGGGTGGCGTCCGATCAGAAGCGATTCCAGATGTGGAAGCTGTTTCAACACACTCAGGTCACTGTTCTCGTTGAAATCACTGAGGAACAGCACACTCAGGTGCTTCAACTTTGTGAGATGGCCGAGGTCGGCACCGAGTCTTCTTCCCGTGAGTGACAGGAGATGCAACTGTGAGAAACGGGACAACATGTGCAAGTCGATCTGTTGTGATTGGGGTGAGTCCAAATAGACCTGCTGGACTCGCGCGTCAGAACTCAACCACCCGCTCCAGTTAAAAACGACCGGCTGCAACAACTTTGAACAGAGAGGTGGAAGGTGGGCTCGCATCCGATCGAATTGCTCCCGCAGCGTCACGTCCATGAACCCGCCGTCATTCCATCGGATTGACACCATCCCGCGTCTCGGCCACCACCAACTGAAGAGTGACAGCACGACGATCAGCAGCAACACGAAGCCGATCCGCACGCGAGCCAGCTTCGACCACTGACGCCATGTGCGGCGGGGCTGCGGCGAAGGTGCGGGGGACGCTTCTGTGTTCATGAGCAGAGCCAATCCATTCGACCCGCGCGGGCTTGGACTTCGCTCCACGGAATCGGCGTCACTTGTCCTGCGAGGACTTCTCTGGAGCGGCGGCGAATGTTGTCGAGCCACTCTGGGTTGGTGAGGTCCGAGGCTGGTGTCGGCAGAGTGGCGATCAGCGCGTCGATCAACAGTGATCGGTCGTCTGCGGTCAGTGTGCAGGCGACTTCCAAAACCTGCTCGGCGGTGGCGGTCATGACGTTGGTCCTTTCAGTTCACGGACGCGGGCGCGGAAGAGTTTCATCAGGGCGTTGTCGTCCATTTCGTGGCGGCGTTTGAGAATGGCTTCGATCTCGGTGGGGGGGACGGACGGGAAGTGGGGGCTGACGGCGACGGCTTCGTACTCGCCGTGAGTTTGTCGCACGTAGACCGTCAGCGAGGTGCCGTCGAAGCGCCAGACTTCGGGGACACCGAGTGCGGCGTAGATGCTCAAGCGGCGGCGCGAGTCGCGCGAGATGTCGATCTCGACGGCGAGGTCTGGCGGCGGATCGACGGACAGGTCGAGGTTGTCTTTGCCGCGCACCTTGGCTTCGTTCTCGATGTAGAAGCACTCGTCCGGTTCGATGCCCCGTTCGAGCGATTCCCGGTCGCAGGTCATGTCGCCGCAACCTCGTTTCGGAAGCTGAAATTCTTCCGTCAACACTGAGATGATCGTGTAGACCAAGCGACACAGCGT
>JAYSQC010000538.1:0-2052 GCA_043721755.1 Schlesneria sp. | reverse complement strand
AGATCAGCTTGAGGCCCCCCTGAGCCTCGATCTCCTCGCGCAGCGGGCCGTTCTTGAGGCTGGAGAGGATCAGCTTGTTGTCGCCCCAGATGAGCTTGTTGGTCCAGCCCTGGAGCTGCCGCCCCCGGTCGTCCACCGAAAACAGAAGCTGCTGATGCGCCTGCCCCTCGGCCGTGCGCCGCGCCCGCGCCGTGTCGTCCTCGTTCCGCGGCTCATCGACATGCTCAATCGTCTGAAACGGCAGCACGACATTGCACACCTCATTCGTCTTCCCGTTCCAAACCAGCTCGACCTCCCGCTTGTCGTCGAACAACAAAAACCGATACTTCTCCGGCAACGGCTTGCCCGCCTCCAGATGGCGGATCACGTCTTGCTTCTCGGTGTCAGTCAGTCGCGGCATGGGATCACTCTCAAAATGGTCAGCTCAAAGAAGTCCGTACTCGTTGGTATCGGCATGGTTCAAAGTGGAAGGTCTGAACCACATCGTCGTCCGCCTTGCGCTTCTTGCCGACTTCGGTGTCCGGTTGGTATTTCGACCAGTCAATCTGGCTGGTTTCGAGGTCGTGCAGGTCGATGCGCGTGACCGGCGGCTGTTGATTGAACAGCGCAGCTTCGGCGTGCTCCGTCCATTCGTTCGTCGTGGTGACGATGATTCGGTGAGTGAACGGCTTCTGCCCGGAAGCGGTGAAGAAGCTGTCGATATCGCTTTTCTGGATGCGATGGTCTTCCGCGTAGAACTTGCACTGGATCGCGTGGAATTCACCAGTGCCTCGCGTCCGTGCGACAAGATCGATGCCGGTGTCGTTGGTGCTGATACCGAACGCGGCGGGGACATCGGCCAGCATCCAGATGTCGCTGTAGAGGTCCGCGTAAGTCGGTTCGTTTCGCAGGGAGACGCAGATCAGTTCTTCAAAGTAGGTCCCTTTTTCCCGTTCGGTGACGGACGCGGCTCGAAAGGAGGCCAGAATCTGCTGGAGCGGCGTGAGAGCGGACATAGTCATTCCGTGTCATTCCGTTGGTAAGTGTAAAACCGGCGCGGGCACACCATGTCCCATAATCGTGAAAGAAGCAGAGCTTAGCGACGTGGGGAAGAAACCTGAATCGTGGGTTAGTGGCGCGGTTCGGGCCGCTATTTAGGAACGGGAGCGGCAATAACTTCCCGATTCGGATGTCGTCGTCCGGACCCCTTGGTCCGGACGACGTGATCGACTAGGCAGGCCTCGAACAAGGGCTGGGATCAGTGCGGCAACGCTCAAGCCCTGGTCGATGAATCGCAACTCCTCCTCGCCGCCGAGGTCACGCCGCAAGCCAACGAGGTCCGGCAAGTCGCCCCGCTGCTCGACCGAATGGAAGCCCACTTCGCGGCCGCCGAGATCACTCAACGCCCGAAGGATTTCGTGGCCGACGCGGGCGACGACAGCGACGACCACACGCAGGCCGTTCGCTCCCACAACCTGTCCCCGTACAGCGCCACGCAGCGTCTGAAACACCACGCAGAACTGCCGCCCGTCCCGCACGGTCGCATCCCGCGATCGCTCACCCCGAAGCCGCGTCTGGCCCGTACGCTGCGGACGAAAACAGGGCGTGACCTCTACCAGAAACGAAAAGGACCAGCCGAGCCAGTGTTCGGTCCGATCAAGCCAGCCGGCGGTTTCCGCCCATTCGCCCTGCGGGGCATCGCCCAGAGGAACGCCGAATGGCAGCTCGTTGGCCTGACCCACAACCGGCTCAAACTCTGGCGAGCCGCCCCGGCCTAATCGGCCTTCGGACTGACCCACCCACGCAACCAACCCGCCAAAACCACAATCAAAAAACGGCTCTCCGCCATTCTTGTTGAAAATGGTGTCCCGTGAGCGGCACGGCGCTAGCCGCCGGTCGATTTCGCCGACACCGGCGGCTAGTGGTCGGACAACTTGAGATTGCGGGGTTGTTCCACAACGAGCCCGACGCGCCAGCGAGGGCAAACCGTTGTCGAAAGTGAAGCCCTCGCTGGCGCGGCGGGCTAGTGGTCCGCCAACTTGATCTTGAGGGGTTGACCTCGTTTAACCGCGT
>JAYSQC010000537.1:0-16100 GCA_043721755.1 Schlesneria sp. | reverse complement strand
AACTTGAGATTGCGGGGTTGTTCCACAACGAGCCCGACGCGCAAGCGAGGGCAAACCGTTGTCGAAAGTGAAGCCCTCGCTTGCGCGTCGGGCTAGTGATGAACCCCGCAAGACAACGTTGTTCGACACTAGCCGCCGGTATCTCACTTGGAAATACACCGGCGGCTAGCGCCGTGCCGCTCACAGAATGCCAAAGTGAGTGCCATTGGGCTGACGCCGCCCGGCTCCCCAAGAAAGTCTCATTACCTACCGCGCGAGGGATCACTTCTCGCAGACTCCTCAAATCGCGGGAACTTTGGGCCAAGCTCCGACCTCTCATTCACCGGTGATCGTGAACGCTCCCACAGACCAAACTCTGATCGACCAGTGTCTGGCCGGTCGGCGAGACGCCTTCGGGCAGCTTGTCGAGCGGTATCAGCACCGTTTGTTTCATGGTTTGCTCCACGCGCTGGGTTCCGCCGAGGATGCTCAGGATGTGGCGCAGGAGGCGTTCATCAACGCTTTCACGAAGCTGGCCAGCTTCAAAGGGGAGGCGGCGTTTTACTCGTGGCTGTTCCGCATCGCGCTCAATGCAGCGGTCAGTGCGAAACGAAAGAACCGGCGCATGACGGTCAGTTTGGAAGCACGACGCGAAGCAAGCGGCTTGGAGCCGATGGACGACGATCCGTCGAACGAGCCGTCTCACGCGATGCACGTCTCCGAACGGCAGCGGTTGGTGAGACAGGCGCTATCGGAACTCTCCAACGAGTTTCGCACGGCACTGGTTTTGAAAGAGATGGACGGGATGAGTTATGAAGAGATCGCGGCGGTGGTCGATGTGCCGCTGGGGACGGTGCGCAGTCGAATTCATCGCGCGCGGCTCGAGCTGCGAGCCAAGTTGAATATCCTGCTGCGAGCGGAAGAAGAGTGATTAGTTCGACAGGCAGAAGTTGTGCAGATGTAGGGTGGGCTGTGCCCACCATTCCGCAACCGATTGTGGTGGGCACAGCCCACCCTACGAGAAGTCAGACGGTCGAATTTGCGTGTTTGTGTGTTCAGAAGACAGGTTTGGATGTGTGACATGAACCCTCAGGTTCCGGTTTCTGATGAATTGCTCTCGGCCTACTTCGACGGCGAAGCTTCGCCCGAGGAACGTGCGATCGTGGAGCAGTTGCTCGACGGGTCGGTCGCGTCCCGTCGCGAACTCGATGAGATCGCGCAGCTCTCGGCGCTGTTGCACTCGTTCCCGCGTGGGGCGGCTCCGGTGGAACTGGCCTTGCGCGTACAGCGAGAAACGGATCTGTTGCCCCTCGCAGAGCAGAAGACGGTCGCGTCTGTCGCTCCCGTGCGGAGTCTGCGTCGGGAATGGATGGCCGCGTGTTTGGGAGCGGTCGCGACGGCTGCGGCATTGCTGTTGATGGTGAATCTTGTGGACCGCCCCGCCTCGCACTTGCAGGCTCTACGTGAGCACGACTCTGCGACGAGACTTGCTCTCGCCACAACGGCCTCTCCAGCGATGGAGCGTCGTTTGAGTGAGAATGAGTCCGTGGTTTCCGAGGCGTTGAAGCGCGACCTCGCTCGCTTGGACGACGGGGATCGGAAGCCGGAGATGAGTGGTGCTGATGTGGCGGTGGTGGCGAATCAACCCGCTCCCGCCACAGCGGCCATGTCTCGTCGAAGTCTGTCGGTTCAAGGCGACGTGCGCAGCGAACAGCAGGACTCGTTCGACGCGAACGCGAAGTCCAAGCCGTTGGCCGGCCTCGCCAGCAACGGCGTTGCCACAGACAACTTGGTGCCACCGGTGTACTTCAACAACAGCGACTTTCTGAGCGGACTGCGAGTGGGCGAGGTTTATCAGTTCGTGCCGCAGGTCGCTGATCCCGAGAGCAACGTGGCCGTGGTCGAACTGGCGGTCCTCGACATCGAGCGAGGAGCCGATCAAGTTCAGGTGTTGCTCTCACGGAACAGCATTCGGCCTCGTCAGTCGGGCCAAGCCGGTCAGACCGGAAATGTTGCAAAACAGCCGAGCGGCAAGCCAGGTGAGCCTTTGAACACGAATGACATCGTCGTGGTCTACTCGGTCGGGCCGGGTGAACATTTGGCGAAGGCGCTGGAGGACATGTCGCGTCAGCCCGAGCTGTTCCTCAGTTGGACGACACAGCCACCGGTGCAGTTGCCCGTCATTGAGAGCTTGGCGGAATCGAAAGCCGACCGCATCGCCGCGCAGGACTTGGCGGCTCCCGCCAAGGAGACGAGTCGCGATCAACAGTCCGTCTCGGACAGCAAGTCACCGACCTCGGATGACGGCATGGAAGTGGAAGCGGCTCAGGCGCTGAACGCACTTTTGGCGCGAGGGAACGATGCGAACTACGGTGACTCGGCCGTCACAAACGACGGCGATGGTTCGCCCGCCGAGGGATCAAAAGCCGGTGGCAAAGTGCCCGAGGGTATCGCCGATCAACCCACTTCCCAGTCGGCGACTGTCGCAGGTAAGAAGTTTGCGGAGAACGGCGGCAAGGGGCCGCAAAGCGCTGCCGATCCGGCTCCCGTCGTGGCAGACCGCGCGCGACAGAACTCCGACCTCAAGCGGAGTGGCCCTGGACCTGATGGGGGCGGATTTGGTCGGGCCTATCAGCAACGAATCAACGTTCAGGGCAGCGTGATTCAGGGCAACTCCGCTGCGCCGATCGAGCCGCTGCCATCGAACAACTTTCAGTCGCAGGGAATGAACGCGCGCGGCGGGATGAACTCGTACCGCCGTGGCTCGAACGAATTCCTGCCGCGGCAGAATCACTTCAGCCGTGCGGACGGGACACGCAACGAGGTGAAGGTGCTGTTCGTGTTGCACTCGCCACACGTTCCGGCCGCGCTGCCCGCTGGCAAGTCGCTTCGGTGAGCGGTATTGCGTGAGCACGATTGGGCTTGGTTCCACTGGCGACGATTCTGTGTCGCAGTGTGTCAGCGTCCTGAATGATCCGCCCCGTCTTTCATTCGCGCTCCCCTCAATTCGCGCGGAAATTGTTCCGCGCGAATTGAGGGGAGCGCGAATGAAAGGCAGGATGATCGAATCGGTCGATCTGCGACCCGACTTGAACCAGGCCCACGATTGCGATGTCTGACGTGGCGAGTGGTCGGACAACTTGAGATTGCGGGGTTGTTCAACAACGAGCCCGACGCGCAAGCGAGGGCAAACCGTTGTCGAAAGTGAACCCCTCAAGACAAAGTTGTTCGACCACTAGAGCCGCGCAGTTTCTCGGCCACCTGTTCCTCGCTCATGCTTCGGGTGGGTGTGGCTGGGCGACCGTGCCGTGTGGTCCGTGTGGCGACCGTTTCAGAAGTCGTCGGCTTGAAAGCTGGTCGCTTGGATGGGCGACTTCGCGGGCGAGCCGCCGGTCGGTGTCTTCACTCCCACTTGAGCGATTTGGATTGCCTCGCCCTTGCCGATCTTGTCGCTCGCGGCCAAGTACAGCTCGTCGGCTTCGGTCATCTGTGCGGCGAGGGCACTAGCACGGTGTTCGTCGCTCGGGTGCGTTGACATGTATTCCATTGGCTTCTGTCCCGAGTTGCTCGCGCCGAACCGAGTCCAGAACGCCGGTGCCTCGCGCGGGTCGTAGCCCGCTTTCGACATGAGCATCAGGCCGATCTGGTCTGCCTCCAGTTCATGCTTGCGACTGAACGGCAACATCACGCCGTATTGCGATCCGAGACCGTAGGCCTGCGCGATCATTTCCTGCCGCTTGGCGTCCTGATTCTTCGTGACAAACGCGATGGCTTGTTTGCCGCCATTAACCACGGTTGATTGGCTCATCCGTTCACCACCGTGCCTGGCCAGTGCGTGTCCGATCTCGTGCGACATCACGACGGCCAGTCCGGCTTCCGTTTGGCAGACGGGCATGATTCCCTCGTAGACGGCGACCTTGCCGCCGGGGAGACAGAACGCGTTCTGTTCGTTCGAGGCGAGCGTGCGGAAGTCCCATTGATAGTCCTCGCGCCCCGAGACTTTCGCGATCCGCTGTCCGACGCGCGCGACCAATTCTTGGAAGTGTGCGTTCTTCGATTCGGGCTGCTCCTTGAGGATGCTCTCGTACGAAGTCAGGCCAAGCTGGGCCTCGCTCCCGTCCGAACTGAAGAGCATCTGCCTGCGTCCGGTCATCGGAACCGAGCGGCATCCGCAACAGACGGCCAATGAACCGAGCAGTACCGCGCGACGAGAAACGGAGAGATCATTCAACGACATGACGAAGGCCCTGCGAAAGTGAGCGAAATTGACGATCACTCTGTCTATCGGACGCGCGACAAAAAAACTCCAGCCGCGTCTGTTCTTTGCCGGAGACGGGCAGGTTACAAAGCGGCCCCATGCGCCCTCCTTTTTTAAGGGTTCATCGGATGTTTGGGGGGGACTCATTGGAGAGAGGTGGACGACGGCGACCGGTCTTCATCCTGAAGGGATGCCAGCCATTAGCCGGGGGTTGAGCGAAGCGACACCCCTGGAAGAGGTCTGACAAATGGCTGTTGCATCCTGACGGGATGCCAGCCTCGCGAAACGGAGAGACATTCTGAGCTTCCCAGCATCCCTTCAGGATGCAAATCTCATTTCGGTGACTTCGCACCGGGGGTGTCGCGGACGCTCAACCCCCGGCTAATGGCTGATATCCCTTCGGGATGAAAACGACGGACTTTATTCCGCTCACTGGAATCGCCCCTAAAACATCGGATGAACCTTTTTAAGCAGCTTTACCATGACCAGCCCCGGCGATCATTCGAGTCGTACAACGCTGACCGAACGGCAGCGCGAGGTGTTTGAGTTTTTGCGAGAGATGATCGTGTCGCGCGGGTACGGGCCGACGGTGCGCGAGATTGGACTGCACTTCAAAATCGGTTCGCCGAATGGCGTGATGTGTCACTTGAAGGCGTTGGAAAAGAAGGGCCTCATCACACGCGAGGCCGGGATGTCGCGGGCGATTCAACTGACCGAGCCACCGCAACCGCAGGCCGCGTTACCACTGTTCGGCCATTTGACCGTTGGTCAGCCGCTGGCAGTGTTGCCCGAGCCGACGACGCGGATCGAGTTCGCCGGCCTGTTCGCGTCCAAGTCGCATGGCTGTGTCCGTGTCGTCGGGCATGGTCTGCTCGACGATCACATTGCCGAGGGCGACTATCTCGCGATCCGTCGTCAGGCCGATTGCCGCGATGGTGAGCTGGTGCTGGCCGTCATCGATGGCGCGGGAACGGTCGTGAAACGGTACTACCGCGAGTCGCGTCGCGTCCGCCTGGAGTCGCTCAATAAAAGCCTGCCGCCGGTGTTTGCCGACAAGGTCTCGATCATCGGTTTGGTGGTGGGAGTGCTGCGGCAGTTTTGAGACGACGGTCGCTGGGACATTTCGTGCGAAAGAAGTCCGGCATAGCCCCGGCTCCGACCGGCTTTCATTCGCGCTCTCCTCAATTCGCGCGGTCAGGATTTTGCCGCGCGAATTGAGGAGAGCGCGAGTGAATCACAAGAACGTGGCACATCATCAACAACGACGTTGTTCGATCAAGGAAATGAATCGAAGTCGGACGGACGAAGGCGTCCATCCTACGTCTCGTTGGGAACGACGCTCTTCACGGCGTCGAGTACCTCATCGTGGAGGAGGCCGTTTGTCACGATGACGCCTTGATTTTTGAGTAGCGTTTGGCCGCAGGTGAAGTCGAGCGGGTCGCCGTTAAGATCGGTGACTCGGCCGCCCGCTTCTTCAACGAGGATAACTCCGCCCGCGTGGTCCCAGATGCGCTCGAAGTAGCCGACGCGCGTCGGCAGCCGCAGGTAGGCTTCGACGCGACCTTGTGCCACGGTCGCGTACTTGGCCTGGCTATCCATGCGAACGGGAGGCGCGGTCAGGCCGAGCAGGCTCGCGATCTTGACCGAGTCATCGTGGGCGCTGTGTCCCGATTCGACCGACTCACAGAACCGAGCCAACTTCGGATCGAAAACATTGGAGACACGGATCGGCCACGGTGCGGCATCGCCTTCGAGCGGCACCATGAACGCGCCCTGACCTCGTATCGCGTAGCAGAGCATGTCGAGCGAAGTCTCGTTGCGGGCGGAGACCGGAAGATTGGGGCAACCGAGAACACCGAGTTCGATCCGACCGTTCACGATCAGGGCGAGCGAGACCGCATACTGGCCTTTCCGCAAGAAGCCCTTCGTTCCGTCAATTGGATCGAGCGTCCAGAACCGTGGTGAGTAGTCGGCTGCATTGCCGCGATCAATCCATTGGAAGAGATCATCGGGCGTCGCACTGATTCCGAGCCGCCGGACCTCACCGAGAATGCCGCTCAAGAAACCCGCGTTCTCGGGCTGACGGAGTGCGGCCGAGTCCTCTTCGGCGATGATGGGGTCGTTGGGAAAGGCGTCGCCAATCACGCGACAGACCAAAGCTTGACTGCCAAAGTCGGCGATCGTCACCGGGCTGTTGTCCTGCTTGTCGAGGACATCAGGCGTGATCGTACTCTGCACGGCTTTGCACAAGTGAGAGGCTTCGCGGACGGCGGCGAGGGCGGCTTGAAGTTCGGCGGCGTAGTCGTGCATGAGCAGGTGGGATCCGTGGTGAGGGGAGCGAATGGACGATGGAGTCTGCGAGGATGCCTCAACCCCACCGGGCTTGCCCCGGTGGAAATCGGTTTCTGCACTACTCGCTTGTCGAAGAGTCGCTTGTCGAAGAGTCGCTTGTCGAAGCGGTTTCATGATGAACAGGCGAGTAGTGCAAAGACCTGAATCCACCGGGGCAAGCCCGGTGGGGTAGAGGCGATGACATGCCCGGCGGGCGGCATACCACTCAGCTCGATGTAGGCGGCTCATCGGGCGGCGGGGTGAGCGCCTTTTCGAGTTCGGTCAGCAGCAACTCGACTTTGAACGGCTTGTAGAGCGCGAGTTTGAAGCCCATCTGTCTCGCGTTGACCATCCGGTGGGCACCGTCGTACCCGAACCCCTTCATGATGATGACCGGCAGGTGCGGATGGATGCCGCGGATTTGAGTGAGCGCCGTGATGAGGTGCATGTCGGTCATTTCGGCGTCGAACAGCACCACGTCGTAGTGAAAGCTGCGGATCATCTGCAGGGCGTCTTCACCCGAGTGTGTCGCTTCCACTTCGCAGTCGTAGCGGGCGAGCAACTCGTGAGCGGCCTGTGTCACCGCCTCTTCGGCATCCGCCACGAGGACACGCTTCTGCTTGAGCTTCGGGCGCGGAGTGACCTGCGGTTGAGCGGGGCTGGTGGCGTTCGGGGCCACTTTTTCACCGATGCCGTGGATCAGTTGGCGAATCTTGCGCGTCTGTTTCAACACGCGTTGCAATCGCCCCACCGCTTCCGGATCGAAGCCGACGTATTTGTTTTGGAGCCACGCGATGTCGCTGAGGATTTCATCGACCGGCTTGGCCGCGTCGCGCAGCAGGACGTTGCAGCTCTCGGAAGCGATGGCCACACGCTCGAAGACGAGCAGTTCGAGCGTGTTCAGTGCGAGCGCCAAGTCGCGACAGAACAGTTCTAAAAAGAGTTGGTCTTGTTCGGAGAAGGCGTTCGGCTGAGTGCTTTCGACATTGAACGTCCCCAGCACCCGTTCGTGGCGGGTGAGCGGCACGGTGAGCGAACTGCGCGATCCCACTGCCCCTTGCAAATAAAGCTCGTCGGACAGCGTGTCGCGGCAGAGGTAGCTCTTGCCTTCCGCCGCCACGAAGCCCGTTACACCGTTGTCTTGCGGTTCGGCGAACAGTTCGCGAGCGGCCGCTTCCTCAGTCATCCCGACGTTCAGCAACGGTTCGAGTCGGTTGGTTCGCTCGTTGCGCAGGCGTACTTCAATGGTCTCGAAGTGCAGGACATCTTTCGTGTAATGGATGATCCGCTGCTTCAGGAGTTCCTTCCGATCGGCGACCGACAGCGAGGCCAAGTCTTCGGGGGAGAGGTCGCCCAAATTTTGTCCCGCCTGATGAATGGCCGTCAGTTTCTCACCTTGAAGTTGCTCGGCCGAGATGTCGCGCACGGTGACGACGAGCAGCGACGGGTACTCGGCGTTCGTGGCATAGACCGGCGCAGCGAGGACATCCAAGTAAGTTCGATCGCCCACTCGGTATGTCGTGCGGGCCGTGGAACCGAGGCCGAGTGCCGTGTGGAACGGCGAGAAGTCCGGACCAATGATCTGCGGTGCGCCGAACGCATCGTGAAAACTGAGACCGATCGGCGACGCCTGGCCCGGTACGTTGCGGCCGGTCAGTTCGATGAATCGGTCGTTGCACCAGCGAATGTGCAACGTCACATCCAAAACGGAGACTCCCTCGGGCAAGTGCTTCAGGACGTTCTCGAAGGCGAGCAGCGCGGGAAGACGGCGGACTGAATCGCCGAGCATCACGGCACCGATGAACTCGTCAGCGGCGGAAACTGGCTCCAGCGGCCAGCCTGCTTCGATCGTGGTGCAGATGCTGCACGACAGCGATTCGATGGTCTTCAGCAGTGACCGGCCAGCTTCTTCGTCTGCGCCGAGTACAAGAATCCGTGGGGGTTGGGACACCGAACTTCGCACTCCCGGTAGCTGTTTGATGTACGCCATGAGCAACTCAAACACAGGTCTCGAACGCGGGCCGAGTATAGGTAGCTCTGATGACTCGGGCAACCGGGATGTGACGGCGATGATTCACGGCGAGCGTCCGGAGTAAGCCGGATGATTTCTTAGTTCTACTGTCCGACTTTCCGTAGGGTGGGCTGTGCCCACCACAACCCGTTGCGTCTCGGTGGGCACAGCCCACCCTACATCTGGATGAACCGAACAGTAGAAGTAGGGCGGAGAAAGTCATCCACGATCAGGGGCGGAACTGACTCGCGTACCAAGCCGCTCTCCAGCAATTGCTCGTTCAATGTTGCCCGGCTTTTGATAGTTCAACACCACGATCGGAATGTCATGTTCCATGCAGTGATGAATGGCCTGAGCGTCCATCACCTGCAAGTTCTGACGCAACACGTCTTGATAGCTGATCTCAGAGTACCGGACGGCATGTGGGTTTTTGAGCGGGTCATCCGAATAAACGCCATCAACGCGCGTGGCCTTTACGACGAGGTCCGCATCAATCTCTCTGGCTCGAAGCGCGGCCGCGGTGTCTGTCGTCACGAACGGGCTACCCGTTCCAGCCGCCAGAATCACAACGCGGCCTTTCTCAAGATGGCGAATGCAACGTCGGCGAATGAATGGTTCGGCAACGGGCGGGATGGTGATTGCGCTTTGAATGCGTGTTGGAACACCAAAGTGTTCCAACGAATCTTGCAGCGCGAGGGCGTTCATCGCGGTTGCCAACATTCCCATGTAGTGGGCTGTTGCGGGAACGACAATCGAATTGGATGACGAGAACTCACGGCCTCGAAGAATGTTGCCCCCCCCGCACACAATTGCGAGTTGGACGCCAGATTCGACGACGCGTTTGATCTGTTCGCAGATGACTTGGACTTCAGAGAGACAAATTCCCGATTCGCCCGGCCGGGCGAAACTTTCACCACTGAGCTTCAGCAGGACTCGTTTGTACTTGGGTAACGCTGCGTCAGTCATTGAACGGCCTCTCTCCGTGAGTTGATCTCGATCCAGCCCATCAATCCATTCTGAAGTCATACCAAAGCAAAACGGGGGGCAAATTGCCCCCCGCGCTGAACTCAAACTGCCCGATTCCCGAGCCGCCCCACCGCGCGAGTGGTTTCAGTTACCCAGAACCCACCGCGTAAAACCGACTGCCTTCAGGCCACTCTCGGCCAAAGCTTGATTGACCGTTTTAGAGTCATCTTTGGCAAACAACTGGAAACCCAACACGCCGTTTTCGGCGTAGAAAGTCTTCAGGCGGCCATCCACAATTTTCTCAACGATATTGGCGGGCTTGCCAGAGGCGACTGCCTCTTCAGTCAGCCGAATTCGCTCGGCGGAGACCAAGTCGGCCGACAGTTCTTCACTGTTGGTGACCAGTGGTTTGAGAGCGGCAACGTGCATGGCCACATCTCGGAGAACGGCTGCCGTCTTGTTTTCACCTGCGGCACGAAACAGAACGCCGGTCTTGCCGTCATGGTGGGCATAGCCACCCGCTGGTCCAGCCACACGAATGACGCGCGACAACACCATCTTCTCGCGAATTTTTCCAACGACCTCTTCGAGCAAGCCGCCCAACGTCAGGCCAGCTCGATCAGGAGCCGACTGCGCCAGCAGTTCCTCTGGAGTAACCGCACCTGGGCCGGTCAAGAGTTGCTTGACACATTGATCGGCGAGGAACAGAAAATCATCCGCCTTTGCTACCGGGGCGGATTCACACTGAATCTCGATCATCGCTCCCTGAGTTCCATCGGCAGAGACTGCGACGCGAACGATCCCCTCCGAAGTGGAGTTCTCCAGCCGCTTCAGCATGACCTTCTTGTTGCGCTCTTTCAAAATCTCGATGGCCCGCTCTTGGTCCCCACCTGCTTCCACAAGAGCCTTCTTCACATCCATCATGGGTAGGTCGGTCAGATCACGCAGTTGCTTAACGGCCTGCGCGGTGATCTCTGCCATCACGAACACTCCTTCAGCGAATCAATCACATGAACACAACGGAGAGACTGCGAATACGAACTCGCAATCAAATGCTCCGAACAAATTTCCGCTCGCTTTGATGCAACCCAACGCAGTGAAGAAATTCACACTGGCTGGAACGACTAAAGAGTGGCTGCGATCAATTTTGAATGGACGGCACAGCCTTGTACTGGATCTCTTCCGCCGCAGCGGCACTGTCCTTGGGCAGGCTGGCGCGACCTTCGACGATCGCTCCGACCAAGTGCTTGAGAACCAGCTGAATCGAGCGAATGCTGTCGTCGTTGCCAGGAATCGGCAGATCGATCAAGTCTGGATCGCAATCGGTATCCAGCAGGCCGATCACCTTGATTCCAACGAGACGCGCTTCGTGAACCGCGTTGTGTTCCTTGCGTGGATCAACAACGATGATCGCCTCGGGAAGGCGATTCATGATGCGCAGGCCATTAAGGTTCCGCAGCATCTTCTTGTGTTCACGGAGCAGCGTGGACTGCATCTTCTTGGAATACGTCTCAATCGAGCCGGAACTGAAAATCTGATCCAGTTCTTCGAGCCGCTTGATGCGGCTGCGGATCGTTCGGAAGTTGGTGAAGATGCCACCCAGCCAGCGGTAGTCCACATAGGGCATGTTGACCGAAACGGCCGAGTCCCGAATCGTGTCGGCCGCCTGCTTCTTCGTGCCGCAGAACAGCACAAGGCTCCCCGCCGCCGAGACCTTCTGAAGGTAACGCTTCGCGCGGAGCAAGCCTCTGACTGACTCCTTCACGTCGATGATGTGGATTAGATTCCGGCGACCGTAAATGTACGGTCGCATCTTCGGGTTCCACCGACTGGTTCGGTGGCCGTAATGAATGCCAGCTTCCAGGAAGTCCTTCACCACAATCTCTGACACGTTGCCGACTCCTCGACGAATTATGAGGCGATGTTCCGGGTGCAGTTCTGATCAGGCACCACAGAATTCTCGCACAACCCCTACCAAGCGGGGCGGCATGTTAGCGGTCGAGTTGTATGCCGTCAAATCAACCGACGCCCGTTGATGTTGTGGCCGAAATGTTCGCCAGATAGCGTGGCAATTGATTTCGAGTGCCCAGAAATACAGGCATCAGAAAATCTTACCTCGCGCCCGCAGAGGCCAGGCAACCGAAGTAGACAATCAACTTCGACCGGGCGCGATCCACCGCAATCGAGTTCACTGGCGAGGCGGCTCGGCCTTGAACAGGCTTGATCGGTACAGGCCCATCTGGCGCAGGCTGTACTTGGCCAGCACACCCAGCGTCGAGAGGCCGTACTTGACGCTGCGCCGAAAATTGATGCTGCTCGCCTCATCGAAGTAACGCACGGGGACGGGGATGTCGCCGAGCTTGAATCCGAAGTGAACGGCCTGCGCCAAGAACTCGCTGTCGAACACGAAGTCGTTTGAGTTTTTCGTGTACGGGATCGCCTCAAGGACTTCGCGTCGATACGCACGAAAGCCGCTGTGAAAGTCGCCTAGGTTCTGTCCGAGGACCACGTTCTCGACCAGCGTCAGTCCGCGATTGGCGACATACTTCCAAACGGGCATTCCGCCGGAAAGGGCCTCGCGCCGCGTGCGAATGCGCGACCCCATTACGAAGTCGCAAATGCCAAGTCGGATGATCTCGACCGCGACGGGAATCACGCGACTGTCGTACTGATAGTCGGGGTGAATCATCACGATGTAATCGGCCCCGGAATCGAGTGCCCGCTTGTAACACGTCTTTTGATTGCCGCCGTAACCGAGATTCTTCTCGTGACGAATGACCGTCAGCCCGAGTCGTTCGGCGATCTCGACCGTGTTGTCGCGACTGCAATCATCGACGAGGATGATCTCATCCACTGTACCCGGCGGAATGTCGGCGACAGTCCGTTCCAGCGTTCTCGCCGCGTTGTAAGCGGGCATGACGGCAATCGTCTTGCCGCGAGCGGGTCGCGAGGCTGTGTGGGGAGTTGCCATGCTCGATGGCTCAGTGGAAGACACCGTTTGATTCAGTTCAGGAGCGAGTGACACGGAAGCACGTTCCAACAAAAGGGCCGCAAACAATGACGAGAATCTGTCGAGGCGAACCTGCCAGCCCTCGGGGTCGCGGACGGAGTATATCGGTGGCAGCAGGCCGCCGTCAGCCGGTTACTTCGCCCAGCCATTCTGTCGCAGCCAGAACAACAAGTCCTTGCCCCACGGGTGGACATCGTTCGCGGCAACGCCGTTCTTGCCTTCGCTCAGCCCGATGCCGTGCGGTCCCTTTTGATAGACGTGGAAGTCATAGACGATCCCCGCCTTTTCGAGGGCCATCACAAATTGCAGTGAGTTCATCACGGGAACGGCTTTGTCCTCTTGTGTGCTCCAGACGAAACACGGCGGGGTCTTCTTCGTGACCTGCTTCTCGTTCGAGAGCAGTTCAACCAGCGCTGGATCGGGCTTGTCACCGAGCAGGTTTCGCTTCGAGCCGCCATGCGTCACGCCGTCCTGCATCGAGATGACGGCATAACACAGGACGCCGAAGTCGGGACGTGAGCTTTGCTTTTCGATCGCGTCCGCCGCGTCCGCCTTCCCCGCGTCGAAGTGCGTGACGGCGGTTGAGGCCAGATGTCCGCCGGCACTGCTTCCCATGATGCCGATCCGCTTGGGATCAAGCTTCCAATCGGCCGCTTTGGCTCGCACGAGACGGATCGCGCGTGAGGCGTCTCCCAACATGACCGGGTGCCGATAGCCCTTCGACCCGAGCCGATACTTCAACACGAACGCGGCAACGCCATTATCCGCGAGCCATTTCGCATAGCCCTCGCCCTCGTGAGGAGCCAGACCTCCGTAGCCGCCACCCGGACAAACCACGATCGCCGTGCCGCTCGCCTTGTCGTCCGCCGGGAGATACGGCGTCAGCGTCGGGACATCATGGTCCGCCTTCCCCAACGCGCCGGGAGCGTCTCCGTCCCACAACCGGATCGGTTCGGCAGCCGCCACGCACGACCACGAGCCTCCCAAAACCAACACCACCAATACCGCGAGTCGCCGCATGTTCATCGTGTCCGTCTCCCTTTGTGTTCCCGTTGAGAATCGTGCTGTCACCACGCTTGCGATCCAGCCGCAGCCGGTCCAAGCGGCAGGATCATGATGATCGAACACTTGATCGAACAGTGACAGCAGGGACTGGCAAACGAGATGCCTCCGATTGCCGCAGTCCATCGCTCGGCTTATCCTGCGAGGCAGACTCCGATCCCACCAGACTTTCCTCGCCTGTTCGTGAGCGACTTTCCCATGATCGACATCCCCGTGAAGTTTCCTTCCGCTCGGGAACGCTTGCGACGGTCCATCGACGCGACTCGTTCCTTGAGCCTGCTGGAACGATTGCACGTCATTGACGGGCTTCAATTCACCATCGAACAATTGCGGGCGTCGTCCCGAGGCCGCGTCGACCACGGGCGATTGCGCCGCATCCGGAATGCAGAAGTCAGGAGATGTTTTGATGAGTTCATCCGCAGACAACTCGCAGGTCAATCGGCCATTGATCGCCAGGCTCACGGAATCGATGCTGGCCGTGGCGGCGGTGTTTGAGCGACACGGCGTCGAATACGCGTTGATCGGGGGCCTGAGTATTGCCATTCATGGCAATGGACGAGCGACTGAAGACGCCGACTTTCTCCTGCACGTCCCCGCGATTCAGTTACCGCGTTTGTTGGAGGCGATGGTTGAATCCGGCTGCACGCTGGATGTGATGCAATCCGTTCGCGACTGGACCGACGGCGGGATGCTCGCCGTCACCGGGCCGGGCGGTGTTCACATCGACTGCTTGAAGGCTGTCATCCCGGTGTTTCATCGCATTCTGGAGCGTGCCCGCCCCGAGCCGTTCGGTGAGCAGACGGTGCGCGTGGCCGATGCGGAAGGGCTGCTGCTGCTCAAGTTGATCGCATTCCGTCCACTCGATCAGGAAGACATCTGCGGCATCCTCGCCGCGAACGTGGATCGGCTGGACCTCGACTGGGTGCGCCAGGAAGCATCGCTCGCGGGTCTCGATCCGCAGCGGATGGCCGAATTCGAGTTGATGGTGCGCGAGTTCTACGTGGCTTGAGTCGCCGCCTGTCGCTCCGGTAACCCTCGATTCCACCTGAATTGAAGTTGTCCGGTGGACCCCTATAATCCGCCCGCGTTCCGTTCGGCAATTGGAAAGGTTCGGTGATCCTCATGCGTTGCGGCGTCAGTCTGCGACTTGCCTCGTTGTTGGGTCTGGTCCTGCTGGCCGGATGTTCGGGGAGCGGAACGGGCAAAGATCGGGTCGTCAACGTCGAGGGCGACGATGCCGAGATGAACGCCGCGATGGCCACCGCCCGCTCCAAACTGCCCGAGTTCTGGCAGAGGTTTGACAATCCCGCACCGAATGAGTCCATCTTTGCCATCAAGGTGAAGGTCACCGATCCCAACGGAACCGAACATTTTTGGGCCAGCGAACTGCATAAGAAGGACGGCAAGATTTTCGGGGCGATCGACAACGATCCCAACATTGTTAAAAGCGTGTCGCTCGGACAGGTGATCGAAATCCCCGAAGCCGACATTTCCGATTGGACCTACACTCGCGACAAAAAGATGCACGGCAACTACACCCTGAGGGTGCTATTGAAAACGCTACCTGTTGCGCAGGCCGATGAGTTGAAAAAAATGCTGGCGGAGCCCTGAGCGGCTTGCCTTTGTTCGCGGCGGATGCCGCAGGGAGTGACAACGTGTCGGAATCGGCGACTGCTTCGTCCAAGACGGGGCTACTGGATTGGCTCGGGTTGCGTTGGTTCTTTCGTCTGTTGTCGTCGTCCATCGGACAAAAGTTCGTGATGGCGATCACCGGCCTGCTGCTGTGTGGATTCCTTGTGGTCCATCTCGAAGGGAACCTGCTCCTCTTCGTCAGTGCCAAGGCGTACAACGACTACGCCCACTTCCTGCACAGCCAAGAAGAGTTGCTGATGGTGGCTGAGACCGGCCTCTTCTTCCTGTTTCTCGCCCACCTCTATCTGGCGTTTGCCACCGCGTGGGGAAACAGTGCCGCGCGACTTGATCAGTATTCGATCAAGCAGTCCAAGCAGCCGCGCGGCTTGATGGCGACCAGCCCCAGTACGTGGATGTTCGGGTCGGGCGCGATCGTGTTGGGCTTTGTGATCCTGCACTTGATCGACATGAAGTTCCAAGCCCGGCCTGACATCGTGTACCTGGATGAACACGCCCCGAACGCTCCGTACGCGAATGCGCTCGCGGTCCTCAGCAACCCGATCAGCCGCGTCGTCTACACCATCGGCGTGATCGTGCTGGGCCTTCATCTGTCACACGGCTTCGCCAGCGCGTTTCAATCGCTCGGGCTGAACCATCCGAAATACACGCCGCTCATCAAATGGGTGGGCCGTCTGTTCGCCATTGCCATCGCGGTCGGGTTTGCGAGTCTGCCGATCTTGGTTCCGAGTTTGTCGCGGTAATGATTTGAAGCTGACAAGCCGTAGGGTGCGTGGAGTCTTCGGAACGCACCGCCATTCAGAAACAACACTTTTCCCCGGTGCGTTCCGAAG
>JAYSQC010000536.1:0-14561 GCA_043721755.1 Schlesneria sp. | reverse complement strand
CTCACGCTGCGGGTTGGTGTTGTTCAAAACACGGCATAATTCTTGGACAGGTTCTAAGGAGCGGGGGGGCGCAATCACTTCCCGATTGCCCCGCTTGTTCCCTCCCCTCGGCGGGGAGGGTTAGGGAGGGGGGACGAGTGGCAATATCGACTGGACCATCCTCCCCCCTCCCCGGCCCTCCCCGCCGAGGGGAGGGAGTATGCCAGATGCACTTCGGAAAGTGATTACGCCCCGTTCCAAAGGCAAAGACTCGGCACCACCGTCCTTCATACTTCATCATTCATACTTCATACTTTTCCCATGCTGCTCCTCATCGACAACTACGACAGCTTCGTCCACAACCTCGCGCGGTACTTCGTCGAGTTGGGGTGCGAGACCCGCGTCATTCGGAACGATGCCGTGACGGTGGCTGAGGTGCGTGAGTTGGCTCCGTCGGTGATCGTGATCTCACCGGGACCGTGTACGCCGCGCGAGGCGGGAGTGTCGGTGCCGATCATCCGTGAGCTGGCTCCGTATGTGCCGATCTTGGGAGTCTGCCTCGGTCATCAAGCCATCGCAGCAGCACTCGGCGGACAGGTCATTCGCGCCGACGAACCGGTTCACGGGCGAACCTCGTGGATTCACCATGACGAACGGCGGCTGTTCGCGGGCCTGCCCAATCCGCTCCGCGCGACGCGGTATCACTCGCTGATCGTCGATGAAGTGACCTTGCCGAGCGATCTGATTGTGACGGCGCGCACGGAAGACGGAGTGCCGATGGCACTCGAACACGAACGCTGGCCGCTCTTCGGCGTGCAGTTTCATCCCGAGTCGGTCCTCACCCAAGGAGGCCGTTCGCTGCTCAGCAACTTCCTCAAGCTGAGCGGCCTGACGCCCAAGCCTACCACTTGCGAAGACTGGACCGGACCTGCGGATGATGCGAGCGATGATGCTCAGATATTCCCGCTCGTCTCGTGGTGACGGCCTGTTCGAGGCGAGGTGTGGGACACCAACCCGAAGCGTGAGCGAGGACGGTGCGAAAGTTTCGCGAGGCTTGCAATTCAGCGCGACGAGAACGTCTGTCCTGACGTTTCCAACAGAAGTCTCGGTCGTAGTCCGGACCCCTTGGTCCGGACGTGACCTCGCGCAGGAGAGCCACTGAATAGGCTGAGATTGCAGGCATCGTCCGGACCAAGGGGTCCGGACTACGGCCTCTGTTCGGTCGATTTCGAGATCTGTCGGAAACGTCATGTCCTCGCACACGCTTCGGGTTGGTGTTTTGAACGACACCGTTCCCGTTCAAGCGTCGCCAAGCACGGGCAAGCGAGACGCTTACCCTACGAGAGCTTCCGCGCCGACACGGTCCACCGGCAAATTCGTCAGTTCCGACTCAGCAGGAGCCTGTTTCTGATCGCGACTCGCATCCAACGTGAGAAATCCTCAAAAGTCCGCCCGATAACGAGGGAACGGGCGGGGCGCGGCGACGGACGGATCGAGGATGCGGCCATGATGCGAAGACTTGTTGACTGCGGCGGCGGTCTCACAACGGTACGAGGCGTGGGTCGAGGACTATGGTTCTTGGCGTGGGTCGCATTGGTAGCGATGGCCTCGCAAACCGTGGTCGGTGCCGAACCCTCGCCCGTCTGGCGATCCGACTTCAAAGCCGCACTGCTCGAAGCGGAGCAACGCCGGTTGCCGTTGCTCGTCCACTTCTATGCGGATTGGTGCATGCCGTGTCAGCGCATGGAGCGCGACGTGTTCACTGCCCCCAAAGTGAAGGAGCTTCTCGGCACTCATTTCGTCGCAGTGAAGCTGAACTCGGACCACCACCAAGACATTGTTCGCCGTTATGGCGTCGAGACGCTGCCGAGTGACCTCGTGATCGACTCGCTCACCGGCAAGGTCCTCGTGCTGCATTCGGACTTCCTCGATACGACACGCTATCTCTCGCTCGCGACTCAGGCCGAGGCTCGGTTCATTCAAGTTCATGCGGCGGATTTGAAGCCGGAGAACGGGACGGAGATCGCTGCGACAGATAGCTCGAAGCCGGGTGCCTCTACGACAGGCGAGACGGCAACGAAGCCCGTGGCGCCTCAATCAACCCAGACAGGCAAAGTCGAGTTGGGCGATCCGCAACCGATCGTGGGCCTCGACGGATACAGTCCCGTCGCACTGGCCAAGCACCGTAAATGGACACGCGGCTCGGCCCGTTTCGTCTGGGACCACAAGGACGTGATGTACCACTTCTCCTCGCGAGCAGAGCTACTCGAATTTCGCAACGACCCGGATGCGTTCGCGCCGAAGTTGCTCGGCTGCGATCCGGTGATCCTGTGGGAAACGGATCGAGCCGTTGCGGGCGACATTCAGTACGGAGCCTTCTTCGACGGCGAGCTTTACCTCTTCAAGACCGACGAGCGCCGCAAGCAGTTTAAGGCTCAGCCGGACAAGTTCATCCGCCTGCAACACGCGCTGAAGATCGACCAGATCGAGCGCACGGCGATGCGCTAACCCGCATTGTTCATGAGATACCACGGAAAATACGGAAGGTCACGGAAAGGAAAGGGATGCCGCAGAAAGTCGAATTGCAAAGTGTCTACTGTGTGCGATGCGATGCGTTCACTGCAATTTCCGACTCTGATTTCCTTCCGTGCATTTCCGTACTACTAACATTTCGTTTCTTGTCGGCCTGCGCAAATTCGTCTGCTTCAAAGTAGCCTTCATCGCTCCGCGTGAAGTCAGCCGAGTGCGAATGAACGGCGACTTCACCTATCGACACCGCACTCGCGATCGGCTTTCTTCACGCGGAGCGATGAAGGCTACTTGGTTGCGGCCAAGGGCCGCGCCGTGCAATCTCTGGAAATCATGGTGGGCCGGCGCGGCGAAGCGCCACTGGTCCCACCCTACATTCTGCCCAGCTTCAAAAAGGCGATGGCCTGGCGGATTGAGTTCGCATCTGGCGAAACGGAAACATGGAACATAGACTCCGCCCGCTGTCGAAAGGGAATGGAGTCACAGGAGAGGGAGCGATGAAGAACCACCCGGAAGGATTCCGCGTCCGCCGCGCGCTGTGGCGGAAGGCACTTCAGGTCGTCACGTTGGTTGCGGTGCTGGCGCTGACGGTGCCGTCTAGCCCCACGGCGACCGCGCAAGATCCAGCGACCGCCGTTTCCAAGCCAACTGCGGCCGCCGACGGCCTCAAACCCGCCGCGCCGAAAGGAATTCCCCGTGATCCGGTGGAAGTGTTCCTTGCTCTCGGCCCGCTCATGTATCCGCTCGGCCTGTGTTCGATCGTCTTGGTCTGGTTCTCGATCGAACGGTTGGTCGTGTTGCGACGCGGGCGTGTCATCCCGCGTCCGTTCGTGAAGCGTTTTTTTGAACACCTCGCCGAAGGAAAGCTCGACCCCAAATCGGCGACGAAGCTGTGCGAAGAGAACGGCAGTCCGATCGCGTTCATCTTCGCGCACGGCATCCGCAAGTGGGGCAAGAGCAGTGTCGAGGTCGAGCAGGCCGTGATCGACGGCGGCGAGCGACAAGTCAGTCAGCTTCGCAAACACCTGCGTGTCATCAACGGCGTCGCGAACATTTCGACGCTGCTGGGTCTGCTGGGCACGGTCGTCGGCATGATCATCTCGTTCAATCAGATCGCGACCAATGCCGCGATGGGGAAGTCCGAGGAGCTGGCGCAGGGCATCGGTCTCGCCCTGCTGGCCACGGCCGTGGGACTGATGATCGCGATCCCCGCCATCATCATGTACATGTACCTCTCGGGACGAATCGACACGCTGGTGATTGAGATGGACGAACTGGCTCAAACGCTGGTCGATAGCATCTCCGCCGAAGGGATCGCCGAACAGGCCCGCTCGGCCGCGCGCCCCGCGACCGGAACCAAAACCGGCATCGACACTCGCAAGTAAGGTGAGCGGCGGAGCTGTTACACCGGCCATTGAAGCCTGACGCGCAAGTTTTGAAGTTGCGTTGTTTTAGATTTTCGCCCCAACGGGGCAGCCTTAAGTCAGCCCAGCGGCAAGCGACCAACGGGAGCGCCGCCCTGGGTTCCGAGTGTCACGAGTTTTGAAGCCCTGAAGGGGCGGCCCTATGTCAATCAGATGAATAGTGCCGCCCTTTCAGGGCTTGGTATTCCATCAATTCCTTCAACCCAGGGCGTTGCCCTGGGCTGGCTTAACATCGCCCCTTTGGGGCTGAAAACCCAAAGAGCGCAACTTCAAAACGCGCAAGCGAAGGTGCGGATGTCCGATGTCCTTCGCTTGCGCGTCAGTCAGGCTTCGATGGGTCCGCTTTTTCTGGCCGCTCGCCTGATTGCGTCGCTGTTCACGTTCTGCGTGTCGAGTGAGACCTCGACGAGTCACTCGTGGCGCGTTCCTACTCGACCGACTTCGCGGGCGGAGCGACTGCTGCGGTAGCCTTCGGTTTGGGAAGCAGCCCCGCCTGCTGGAGCATTAGCACCACCGCCGCATCCGTCGCGGCTCCTCCCGCGGCGGGACCGACATTGGACGCGGCCATGAAGGCCATGTTCTTTTTCGGCGCGAGCCACGTCACCACGAACCAATGCGTGTTCGAGCCATTGTGCGTGAGGACTTGTCCACCGGCCCACGGACGATCGGCCACGATCCAACCGAGAGCGTACTCATCCTTGTCGTTGCCGCGCGGCGCGTGCAGCTTTTGGAAGGATTCTTGTTTGAGCAACCGACTCTCGCCGCGCGCCGCCTGCAAATGGAGGGCGACGAATTTCGACCAGTCGGCCATCGAACAGTGAACCGTTCCGGCCGGTCCCAGCCCGCGTGGATTGTCGGCCGTCGGCCCCGGCGGGAGCGAGTTCCCGAAGAAACCGTGTCCACGCGGTTGATCAACAACATCGGCCGATCCCGGCGGACCGAATCCCGCCGACTTCATGCCGAGCGGCTCGAACAGCTCCTCGCGCAGGAGCGTCTCCCACTCCTTGTCTGTCGCCCGCTCGGCCATCATCCCTGCGAGCATGAACCCGAAGTTGGAGTACAAGTATTTTGTGTCGGGCCGGTGTTCGAGCGGCTGCTCCCAAACGCCGTCTGTGACGAGCAACTCTCTCGCCGCCCGGCCCTCACCGCTGGCGAGCATCTTCCGCAAGACAGTCGGCGGCGGATTGGCGGGCAATCCCGCGCGATGCGACAAGAGCTGTTCGAGCGTCACACGCCGCAGGTCTGTATGGACGCGATCCACATCCTTCGCGAGCGACTCTCCCACCGTCATGTCCCACCGCAACAGCCCCTTCTCAACCAGCCGCGCACACAACGTCGCCGTCATCGCCTTCGTACACGAGCCGAGATGCCACAGATCATCGACCGTCACCTTCGCCTCATGCCCGTTCGCCCTGATCCCCGTCGCGCCCAGCTTTGTGAGTTGGCCCCCTTCGATCACTGCCACTGCCAACGCATGAACCTTGTGCTGCTTCGCCACCGCGACCAGATCGGCCGACACGTCCGTCGGCTCCGCCGCAGCGAAGGACGTTACGAGCAGTGACCACCCCGCTCAGATGTCTCGTCAACGACGGCGTGAGGTGTTGCTGTGTGAGACTGCTGTCGGTGTCTGGCGATGGTGTGCGTCATCGTTTGTTTCTCCCCGGAAGTTCCTCGCAGCGCCCCGCGCCCCAATCAATCTAGTCGCCCGACCCCAATTCGATGTCAATGAACGACGTGACCGCTTCGGATGTCGCGCAGGACCATAACTCCTCCGCGCGGTGAGTGCCAAGCTGAGCGGGGCCGTCTATACTCCGCCCGCCGTGAATCTGCCTGCGGTGACTCAGGCCCGCCGTTTGCCTCCCCTGTTCCTGTCGAGTGCGCACCGCTTCCGATGGCTCACGAATTTCTCACCGACTTTTTGGCGAAGCTGCAAGATGCGGGGGAACTCGTGCGCGTGGCGGCTCCCGTGGATGCGGCATTGGAATTGGCCGCCATTGTGGAGCGAGTCACTCAGGCACATGACGGTGGTCCCGCGCTCTTTTTCGAGAACGTGAAGAACAGCCCGATCCCCGTCGTGGCGAATCTGCTGGGAAGTCGCCGACGGTTGTGTCTCGCGCTGGGAGTCGATGCACTCGATCAAGCCTCGTCGGCGATGGACCGGTTGTTGAACGGTGATGCTGCGACGGGCTGGCTCGACGCACTGAAGCTGACCGCGCCGGCTTCGGCCTCGAACCGCTTCGCGCCGCGCGTCATCAAGACGGCCGTCTGTCAGCAGGTCGTCAAACTCGGACGCGATGTGAACCTGTGGGACTTGCCCATCCCGCGCTGTTGGCCGGACGAAGCCAACCCCACATTGACGGCCGCTCAAACGTTGACGCGCCATCCCGTGACGAACGTCGAGCATTGGGGAAGCTATCCGCTGCAAGTCATCGGCCCGCGCGAAGTCGTGCCGCACTGGCACCGGCAGCACGAAGGCTTTCGTCACTGGCAAACGGCCGTGCGAGAACGGAAACAGCTTCCGGTGGCGATGTCGCTCGGCGGCGATCCGTTGCTCGGACTGATGGCCTCCGCGCCGCTGTTGCCGGGGCTTGAGCGCGGTCTCTTCGGCGGACTGCTGCGCGGCGCGAGTCTCGACTTGGTGCGAGGCCGCTCGGTGGAACTCGACGTTCCCGCTGGAGCCGAGATCATCATCGAAGGCTACATCGATCACGCCGCCACGCCGCAGTTGGCGCTGCCAATCGCGAGTAACTCCGGCCACTACTCGCTTCCCGAAGAGTTGCCTGTCATTCAAGTGACGGCCGTCACGCATCGCGCCAACCCGGTCCTGCCCGTCGTGATTGCGAGTCGTCCGCCGAACGAATCGTCGTGGATGTCGCTCGCCCTCGACCGACTGTTCCTGCCGCTCGTGCAACGGCTGATCCCCGAGGTCGTCGATTGGCATCGGCCGTTCTCGGGGGCGAGTCGTCACCTGCTATTTGTCAGCATTCGGAAAGACTCACCGCACCAAGCCCGTCGCGTCTTGAACGCACTCTGGGGCGCGACCGTGTTCGGATCGAGCAAGCTCACCGTCGTCGTCGATGCCGACGTGAATGTGCAGCACGAGGCCGACGTGTGGTTCGCCATCGGCGCGCACGTTCATCCGGGGCGCGACCTGATCTTCAACGTAGGTTCAACACACATGGACGACCACGCGGCTCCCGTGCGCGGCATCGGTCACGCGGTGGGCCTCGACGCCACGCGAAAGCTCACCGATGAAGGCCATCCCCGCGCGTGGCCGCTGCCACTACAACACTCCGACGAATTGAAAGCCTTGGTGGCCGAACGCTGGTCCGAACTGGGTCTCGATTGCCGGCATTAACAGCCTGTTGAAGAAGTGTAGGATGGACGCCTCGTCCGTCCGTTTTCAATTGTTTTTCACCCGAGCGAGGCGTCCAAGCTACGTTTTCCAACAGGCGGTTCAGTCTACCGGGCTTTTCGTAGGGTGGGCTGTGCCCACCATTTTTCAATGGGTTTCAGGTGGGCATTGCCCACCCTACGACTCCTCCTCTGGCTCACCGCCAACAACCCAAAGTTCACCGCGATCCCCATGACTTCCACGCTTCCTGTCGATAAGTCCGAAGCCCGTGTCCGCCAGATGTTCGGTGAGATTGCCGGGCGTTACGACCTCATGAATCACGTCCTTTCGGGCGGGACTGATGTCTATTGGCGCTGGCGGACGGTGCGTGCGGTCGCGCCGAGCGGGACGGCTCCGATCCTGGACGTCTGCACGGGGACGGGTGATCTCGCACTGGCTTACTGGAAGGCGGCGCGAGGCCAAGTTGCCGTCGAAGCCACCGACTTCACGCCCGAGATGCTGCGATTGGCCGAGGCTAAACGAGACCGTCGCTTTGGAAAGCAGATCACGAGTGGAGCCGCTTCACTGAACTTCACCGAAGCCGACACACAGGCACTTCCCTTTGAGGATGACCGGTTTCAAATCGTCTCCGTCGCGTTCGGTCTGCGCAACGTCACCGACACCGAACGCGGACTGCGTGAAATGGTGCGCGTCTGCCAACCGGGAGGCCGCGTCGCCGTGCTGGAGTTCTCGATGCCGACCAACCCGCTGTTCGGCTGGGTCTACCGCAACTACTTCAAGTACGTCTTGCCGCGCATCGGGCAACTCTTCGCCAAGAACCGGCAATCGGCCTACAACTATCTCCCCGAGTCGGTCTCCCAATTTCCTTACGGCCAGGCACTGGCAGACAAGATGCAGGCGTGCGGACTGTCGAATGTGACGTTCACGCCGCTGACGTTCGGTATCGCGACGCTGTATGTGGGGGAGAAGCAGGAAGCAGGATGAGAGGAGACAGGATGAGACTCGGGAGCCACGAACGGATGCGCTGGCGTGTGCGCCGAATCGATCTACCTCACGCGGCACAAAGTGAGAGGTTTCCGAGCGGGACGGCATAAGCCCCCCGGTTCTTCCGACGAGGGCTTACGCCCAAGAATCGGGGGGCTTACGCCGCCCCGCTCAGATGTCTCATCACGGACCACGCGAGGTATAGCTGAACGACAAGGTCGAGGCACTGGCCTCACGCCGCCCTCACTTCACAGCCTTGAGCAACTCTTCGATCGAGGTCGTCCCCTTCACGACCAGCCGCAACCCCTCTTCCCGCATGTACAGCATTCCGTTCTTGCGAGCTTCGGCCTTGATGGCGGTCATGTTGGGATTGTCGCGGATCAAATCGCGGAGCCGATCGGTGATGAGGAACAGCTCGAACAAGCCGACTCGCCCCGAATAACCCAGCCCATTGCAGGACGGGCAGGTCGCCTCGGAACTTGAAGGCGGTCGATAGAACTTGTCCACCTTATCGGCGGGGAGACCGGCTTTTTGGAGCAGGTCGGCCGTGGGCTTGTAGGCTTCCTTGCAGTCCACGCAGAGCTTGCGAATCAGTCGCTGACCGAGGATCGCCGAGATCGAACTGGAGAGCAGGAACGGCTCAACACCGAGGTCAATCAGTCGGAACAGAGCCGCAATGGTGTCGTTGGCGTGGAGTGTGGAGAACACCATGTGACCGGTGTTGGCTGCCTGGCAGGCGATCTTGGCCGTTTCACCATCGCGGATTTCGCCGACCATCACGATGTCGGGGTCTTGTCGCAACACGCTGCGGAGCGAGCCTGCGAACGTTTGCCCGGCCTTCGTATTGATCTCGATCTGAGTCACGCTCGGCATCCGGTACTCGACGGGATCTTCGATGGTGATGATGTTGTTTTCGAGGGCGTCGATTTCTTGGAGACAGGCGTAGAGCGTCGTCGATTTACCGGCTCCCGTGGGACCGCAGGTAATCATCATGCCGTGAGGTTGATGGGCGACCGCTTGGATCTGTTCGATCAACTGCTTTCTCATGCCGAGGTCGGATAGCGTCTTGGCGGTCGCGCCCTTGTCGAGGATTCGGATGACCATCTTCTCGCCACTTTGCAAACCTTGAGTGGCGACGCGGAAGTCGATCTCACGGTTCTCCATCTCGGCGCGGAAGCTGCCGTCCTGAGGCTTCCGGCGTTCGGTGATATCCATCGCCGAGAGGACTTTGAAGATGTTGACCAGTGCGTCGCCGGTGCTGCGATCAAAGGGCTGCGACGGATACATCACACCATCGACGCGCAGCCGCACCGAGGTCTCGTCTTCCTTCGGCTCCAAGTGAATGTCGGTCGTGCGGCGGAGAATGGCGTCGTAGATCAGTTCCTTCGCGGCGAGAAAGACCTGCGAACTTTCAACCTGTCTCGACCGATCCACTTCTCCTGTCCCCTTGGTGGACCGGCCGATGAGTCGGATTGGCGGACCGGCGATCGACTCGCGCGCTTCCCGCGTCCCGACGTGCAGTCCGAGCTTGGCCAAGACGCGCAAGCCGACCTTTCTGAGGTGCTTCGGCGTGAGAACGCGCGCCGACTCCGGCACACGCTTGTTGCGTTCCGCCACGAATAATCCCATCGGGATGGCATAGCCCGCCGTCATCACAATGAAAGCCAGCCAGAAGCTTGGACAACACAGCGACAGGACGAACCCCGCCAATCCCGCGAGCAACACGATCGTGTTCCACATCTCCGGCCGGACCTTCAGCGAATGCGCGTCGTCGTTGATCCAGCCTGCCGTCCAAGTCCACAACACGAAGAGGGCCAACAAGAAGGCCAGCTTCCCTTGGTGTAGGTACGAGGACTTGAGTAACGCATTCTTGGGATGGCTGCCTCGGTAAAACAGTCCACCGGGCGCGGACGGGAACGCATTGGGATCGCGTCCCGCAACTGCAGCCACGGGTGCCGCCGGAGTCCCCGCAGCGGGAGCGGCGGGTTGTTGAGCGATCGCCGCTCCCTGACCGCACAGGATCGAGAACAAGACCAGTGCGGCAAAAAGATGTCGAGCTAACACAGATGCAATCCTTGCCAAAGCGATCACGGGAGCGATGCGTCACAACCGTACAGCACGATGCCATAAAGAGGCACGTTGTCTCGGAGGTGGGCGGGAGTCTACTCGATGAACGGAATCGGCCACAAATGAGAGACGCACCAGAAATGGGGAGGGTTCCAAGGCGATGCTGAATTGCCGCGACAGTCCCGTTAGGCGAGCGGCAGAAGTTGTCATACCGGCAATGCAAGCCTGACGCGCAAGCGAAGCTTGGGATGTCGAGCATCCTTCGCTTGCGCGTCAGGCTTCGATGGCCGGTATGACAACTTCTGCCGCTCGCCTAAAAGCGACGCACTCCTTTCTTCTCATCGATCGCCTCAGCGATTTGACAGCGGCCAACGTGGACACTGACAATGCCGCCGGTCACATTGCGGCGGCGAGCGCTGTGGCTGTTTTTACGAACCAATTCAATGAGGGGAGCGGATCATGAGTGGTTTTCGTGCGATGTGGGTCGTGGGGGTGAGTTGCCTCGCAGGAGTGTCTCTGAGTTCTTCCGTCGAGGCTCAATATTATTACGGAGGCTATCCGTCGCCTGGCGGCTACGGTTCCTATGGGTATTCGAGTGGAGTGGGCTTGGGCGTGTATGGCGCTCACAGTTCGTGGGGGATCGGCGTTCCCAGCGGCAGCCACTACGGTATCGGTGGATATCCCGGCGGGTACTCGTCCAGCGGGTACTATTCGAGCGGCTATGTCTCTTCGCCGTATGAAGTGAATGGTGGGTACATCCCGCATCATCATGGATACAGCCGCGGCTACGGTTATGGAGGTCGCGTGCCGGTCTATTTCACACCGGATCCCGTTTGGGGAACGACGACCACGATCGTGCGGGGAGGGCCAACTGGAGGAGTCGTTGAGTACTCCAACAATGGCAACGGGTACACGTATTCATCCGACAGTTCGTACCCGAGTGTCATCACACAATCGCCGACGATCAGCCCTTCTCGAACCTATGTTGTCGAGGGACCGCAGCCTGTTGTCGTCGAATCACGCAGGAATCAGGGGCTTCCTGCCAACGTTTTGCCGTCTCGTGCGCCTCAGTTTCCGGCGTACACACCCTCGCCCACGGTGGCCAACATCAAGTTGAGCTGCCCGAAGTCCGCCCCCGGCCCGCTCAGCTACTCGTTGAACGGCCACGTCTACACGATCAAGCCGGGCTACTCTCAGACGTTCCCGAATGATCGCGATTGGAAGATTGAGTTCAAACGAGGAGACGATGCGTCCGAAGTCGCTTCGTACCCGTTGAGTACTGGCAACTACACGTTCGTCGCAGGACCAATTGGCTGGGATTTGCAGCAGCCCGGTGTACCGACGCCATCACCCGCCGAGTTACCTCCCGCGCCGATTCCACCCGCCCCCGTGCCTGCTCCGTGAGGACCGCTCCACGGCGTCCGTGGTTGGCTTCGATTCCGTTTCCCCGCAAACAGGCGAGGGCGTTATTTGTAGCCAACCTGCTCATGGCGCGGCAGTTCGTCCAAACTGCGGATTCCAAAGAGCGACAAGAACCGAGGGGTTGTTTGGTAGCTCACGTCGCGCGGGTTGCCCGGTTGCCGCTTGACCGCGATCAACTCGCGCCGCAAGAGTTGCCTGAGAATCGCACCGCAGCCAGGCTTGCCGAGTTGCTCGATCTCTCTGTCCGAGATCGGTTGTCGGTAGGCGACGACCGCCAAGACTTCAATCGCCTCTTGCGACAGTTTGACTTCCTTCGGCCCCTGTCCGTAGACCTTGCTGCGGATGCGTTCAAATTCATCCCGCAGCGTCAGGCGATAGCCTCCGTCACCGAGGCGAATCTCGTAGGGACGGCCCTCCGCCGCGTAAAGCCTGTTGAGTTCATCCAGCTCGCGTTCGATGAATTCGATCGAGAACTCACCACGCAGCACGCCGCTCAACTTTTTCGCGGTCAATGCGTCGCCACCTACGAACAACAAGGCTTCGAGAATCTGACGTGGCTGAACTGCGGGAGGTTGCTCGAAGGAGCTCGGCGCGCGACGCGAGGCCAGTTGGTGCAGCTCTTTCACCGCCTCCACTCGCTCCGACTCGGTGACTGCGGGTGACAGTGGGCTGACGGCTTCAAATTGCGGATTGGAAGTGGCAGCGATGTCTTGGACGTTCGCCGGTGGGTTCGCTGCGTCCGATAGCAACTGGTCATGCAAGTCGGCTGCGGGCAACTCGGCCTCCGAGGCTTCGAGAACTTCGATAGCTCGTAAGTAGGCCTGCTCTAGCTCATCTCCCGACCAGTCGGCTTCCTCAGGTTGTGGCTCATCGCGTTGTGACCCCTCGTCGTCGAGCCGGTCCCAAAAGGAAGGCTCTTCGTCGCGGGCGGTATCTTCCAACGGCAGAGACATCGCGATCCGGCTCCTTCCACCACGAGGCTGAATGTTCTAGTGGTCGAACAACTTTGTCTTGAGGGGTTCATCACTAGCTCGCCGCGCAAGCGAGGGCTTCACTTTCGACAACGGTTTGCCCTCGCTTGCGCGGCGGGCTCGTTGTTGAACAACCCCGCAATCTTAAGTTGTCCGACCACTAGGAGGACGCACGCGAGCCGCCCGTGAACTCGGGCGAAGATAGTCCTGCTCGCAGAATGTGGTCAAGACGGCCCAACTCGTCGAGCCGCTACGTCACAGCAGGGCCATCGCCACTGAGAAGTAGATCACGACACCGAGGATATCGCTGAGTGACGAGATCAGTGGGTTGGACATGATGGCCGGGTCCATACCGAGCCACTCAAAGAACATGGGCAACAATGATCCCATCACGCTGCCCATCGTCACCACGAGCGAAATCGTCAGCCCCACCACACCCGCCTGCATCCAATCCCGGCCGAACAGCAGTTGCAACGCTCCCCACGAGAACACCGCCAGGCTGAGGCCAAGAATCGCACCGGTCAGCAATTCGCGATACGCGATCCGCCACTTGTCACGCCTGCTCAGAGTGGCAATCGCCATCGTGCGAATGACCAGCGTTGCCGATTGTGAACCCGTGTTACCGCCGCTGGCCAAGACCAGCGGCAAGAACCAATCCAGCCATTCGGTGCTGGCCGCGCCGCTGTTGGCCGCTTCCGCTCCACCGAACGCACGCACAGCGGTCGCGGTCCCAAGAGCCATGACCGACAGCACGAGCAACCAGACTCCGCGCTTCCAAGCAATGGTCAGCAGCGGGGTCGAAAGATAGCCATGTTCAAAGGGTTGGATGGCCGACTGACGATAGGCGTCCTCGATCGCCTCTTCCTGCACGACATCGAGTACGTCGTCGTGCGTGACAATCCCGACCAAACGACTTTGCTCATCGAGGATGGGGAGTGCCAACAGGTCGAAGCGGGCGATCAACTTCGCGACGACTTCCTGATCGTCCTCGACATTGGCCGAAATCAGATCACGCCGCATGACATCCGCTAGCGAGGCTCCGGGGCGGGCGAGGATCAACTCGCGTAACGTGATGATTCCGCGCAAATGACGGGCTTCATCCAGCATAAAGACGTAGTAAATGGTCTCGCGATCCGGGGCCTGTTGCCGCAACCGATTGAGAGCCTCTCCGACAGAGATGTTCTCGGGCAGCGAGGCATATTCGGTCGTCATGATCGAACCGGCTGAGTTGTCCGGGTACGAAAGCATCTTCCGAATTTCGTCGCGCTCCGCTTGAGCGATCAGCGGCAGCAACGCTTCGAGTTGCTCTTCGTCCATGTGTTCGAGCAGGTCCACCCGGTCGTCGGGTGACATCGCTTCGACGAGCTGGGAGAGATGCTGGCGATCGATCGATCCCACCAACTCGATCTGCTGCGACGGCTCGATCAATTCAAATACTTCAGCCTGACGCTCGATGCCGGTTGAAGACAAAACACGCCAGACATCCGCTGGCCCCAGCCCCTGAAGCACTTCCGCAACGATGACGGGATTGAGGACATCGCAAAATTGCTGCAAACCGAGTTCGTCGTTCTCGGAGAGCATCAATCGGAGATCAGGCTGCAGCAGCGGGTTATAGACTCGCGAGCCGTCTGGTGTTCGGATGCTGCTCATGGGATTCTCCTCACACCTGCAACGACACTTGCTGAGAGGGACGCCACCGCAACGAAGCCGAGATCACAACAGCCGAACGCCTTAGCAGCCTGTTGAAAAACGTAGGGTAAGCGTCTGGCTTGCCCCTTTTTCAACTGCATTTACGGGCAAGCGAGACGCTTACCCTACGTTTTTCAACAG
>JAYSQC010000535.1:0-1820 GCA_043721755.1 Schlesneria sp. | reverse complement strand
TTGCTGGGCGCGACGGCGGAGTTCGGAATCGGGCCGCGCGACGATGGCATCGGCGAACAAAGCGATCCGCTGTGAGTACATCCGCTGCTGGCCGCTCACTGAGATCGCGCGCTGCATCGAGCGTTGTTGGTCGATCGCCGCGTGCAATATCAAGTAGGACGCGATAAAATACGCGCCCAGAATGGACAAAGCTATCGCATAGCGACTACGCATGTCTTTCGACTATCGGTTGGAATCGTGTCGAAATTGAGAGAATCCGCCTCTTGCGCGAGCGCCATCAGACGCGATTTTTACCCGTGCTTCTTAGCACCCGTGCGAGTGGCGGTGTGTCCTGCGGCTCCGTAGTGACGAGCGTGGCATCTCCGCAGCAGGGTTCCATCGACAATCCAGCGATCACGCGAAAACATGCGCCCTCATCTCGCATTTCTTGGCCCGCTCGCGGCCGCGATCGCACTCGCGCCCGTCGCCGTGCTCGCTGCTGCGGACCCGATGGCGTCCGTCCATCAGTTCATCGACGGCTTCAACACAGGCAATGTGGCTTCGGCGCTCGCGGCCTGCGCTCCGCAAACAGAGATCATCGATGAATTTGCGCCGTACGAGTGGCACGGCAACGCGGCGTGCGGGGGCTGGGCTGCGGCTTACGGAGCCAACGCGAAGAAAAACGGCGTGACCGACGGCATCGTGACGCTCGCGAAACCGACATCGATCGAAACGTCGGGCGATCGTGCGTACGTCGTCGTTCCGGCGCAGTATCGCTACAAAGCGCGTGGCAAGGCGATGGCCGAGCATGGTGCTACGATGACATTTGCGCTCGAGAAGCGCGATGGCTGGCGCATTCGCGCGTGGAGTTGGTCGAAGCACCTCTGAGGGGCGGCATATTCGTGGGCTGACCCCTCCGGCGTCGCGGTTCAGGGTCGATGGAGCCTGCGTGGCTCGCTCGCCAAAGACCCATTCGCGGAGGAGCGCATTGAGGCGCGCGTCCGGCGTTGGCTGCCAGCGTAAGCCCGCGATCGTTCCAGCGCCGAAAAGCCGCTTGCGTTCACCGGGCCGGAGCGCCGCGACGAGGGTGCCCACGAAAACGGCGTCACGGAGCGCGGTTGAAGGAGGAGGAGACAGTCGCCCTTCGAGCGCTGCACGAGTTCCACGGGCTTTCTGCTGCGTGCGTCGCTGAGGCCTGGCCACACCCACGACCAGCTCTCCGTAATCGCTGGCGCTCGCGTGTTCCCACGTACTCTTCGCCGATGGTGCCTATCTCTACGAAACGACGCATGAACGGCAAAAGCTCCTGCGGCGAGACGTTGCGAGAGCTTATCCTAGAAAGATCTTCGGATTCGCGCGCGGTCCAAATAGCAGTCTCCGCCCATTTCGGCTCCGCGGCGGCGCCGCCACGGTGCGTTAACACGAATTCGTCTCCGAAAGCCTGATCGTCTGGAAGTTGAGCGCTCGTCGGAAGATCCGTGATAGAAGATCCGGAGAAATCGCCTCGTCCATCGTACGATCCGAGGTGAACGAGCCGCAGGAGATGGAAAGGCGCTCCGGCTATAAATGTCAGGAAGTTAATCGAGAAGAAAGTTGTTTCGTGTGATCGACCATTTCAGTGAGTCGCGTTTTCCGTTTCGCCGGCTTTGCGCCGCACTTACGCTCTTCGTGTCGCTCGTCGTTCCGACGCAGGTGCTCGCCGACGCAACGACTGCGAATGCGCTGCGCGTCAATCTGATCGATCCGGCAAACGAAGCGCTCAAGGCCGAGCTGCGCGATCGTAATTCGAAACGCGAAGTGAGTCAGGCGAATCCCGTCGGCACGCCGCAAAAGCCGCTTCG
>JAYSQC010000534.1:0-4737 GCA_043721755.1 Schlesneria sp. | reverse complement strand
AGCAGGTTGTAGCCGTCGATGATGAGAAACGGGATCGCAGCCATGACGAGCATCACCGCCATCAAGTGGGTTGAGAGACCAAGACCGCTTGGTAGTGCGAACACAGTCCGTGCAGCCGCTCCCAAGTGAAGATGCCCGAGGCATGACGATCAGACCAAACAATCCGCAGTGCGTAGTTGCCCGCGTAGCTGAGTTCCGTCGGTCGGATGTCGTCGAGAATCCACTCGGGCTGAAGAATCCGTTCGCCGGTGATCTCGTGAACACACTCGGCGCAGGGACACTCAGATCGGACCAGTTTGAATGGGAGTTGGAACGTCTTGCCGTCGGTCCAAGTGATCTCGAAGGCGGGAGTGTCCTTCAGAGCGCGGAGTGCTTGCGGAATAAGCTGCATGATGGACCTGAAGGAGAGGGGCAGGAAGCAGGGGACAGGAGTCAGGAGGCAAGAGTCAGGTGTGTGAATGATTCCTGACCCCTGTTCCCTGCCCCCTGCTACCTCAGTCGCGCCACGGGTGCGCGATCTTTTCCCAGTATTTGTCGAAGGCATCGGGCGTGAAACGGGGGTCGTTATCGGAGTCGTGGCAGCTCGCGCAAGCTCCCTTTTTTGCCGTTTCCAGTGTTTGGCGAACCGAGGTTCTTCCCGCTTCCAGTTCGGTGGCGGTGACACTCGCGGCGTCGTTGGCAAAGCGTTCTTGCAGGCTGACGTGGTGACTGCCGGGGCCGTGACAGTTCTCGCACTGCTGGTTGAGCAGATGCGGCGTCCGCTCTGGACTGATGTAGCCGCTGTCGTACCGCAGCATCTGCTTCGCGTCCCAACCCGTGACGTGACATGCCAGACACTCGGGGTCGTGGATGCGAGAGATCGGATCGACATCCCCCTTGCGGCCGGAGATGAGCGGCTCGAACGCCTTCGCGTGCGGCGTCGTCTTCCAGTGGGCAAACGCCTTCGTGTGGCATTCACCGCACTTGTCCGCGCCGACGAACGTGTGGCCGGACGGATGCTTGATGAGGAGTTCTTCCGAGGTGGAGATGGCTTCGTCGAGGAGTTGCTGCTGGTAGGTCTTCATCAACTCGCGCATCGTCGGATGATCTTTGAACCGCTGGTCGTCGAGTGCCACGAGGTCATAGCGGAACGGTTGCTCGGCGTTGTCCGGGAAGTAGCCGAGCACGCCGACCCGCTTCCCTTTGGGTTCGGCCTGAATCACCCACGTCTTGCCGACGACGACCGGGGTCTTGTTTACTTCGTCAGGACCGCCCGCCGTGAGCACGATCTGAAACTCGGGATACTTCGCCGCCAGAGCCGCCGCTTCTTCTGTGCTTCCGTGCGAGAGCAGCACCAGAAATTGAGGCTGCTCCGCTTTCAAAGCGGCGATGGCGGCGGGCAGGACTTCATCGGGATCGCGAATTGTGATGTTGTTCATCGCACCGTCGGGGGCGACCTCCTTGCGCAGGCTCACGCCCACGACCGCCGTCACACCGACCTTGATCGCACCGACCTGAACGATGCGTGAGGCGAGCGGCCAGCCTTCCAGCGGCGGGTCGTACAATGCGACGTTTGCGCCGAGCAGCCCCACCGTTTTCTTGGCTTCCTCGGGGTCGGCCACCATCTGCTGAAGGAGGAAGTCGGCTCCCAACAGAAGTTCTTCCCGGCCGACGGCAATCGCGCCGTAGTTCAGCTTTTTGAAGGCATCAAACAGCGCGAGGTACTTGATCTGATCTTGTCGCCGGTTGCGTTTGGGTGCCCCGCCAACATCGAGTCCCGACACGGCCCACTTCCGTTCCTCGGTAAGCATCCGCACCAAGTCGGCGCGCCGCGCCATGCCACCTAATTGGTGGATGCTGCAACCGCATGGTTCGAGGTAGCCGTGTTGCAGTCCCGTCAGCAACAACACGGCGGCCGGAGACTTCCAGTCGGCCAGCAGCGGCTCGGGCGGAGCTTCCTGTGTGTCGGTTCCCTTGGTAGGAGCCTTTTCGTTCGCCGTTGGTGCTGGCTTGGTCGGACCACCACTCAGTACACCACCAGCCGGTGCGGGAGGCTTCGGCGGCGGCGGAGTTGCCGGACATCCGGCGGCGAGGATCAGAGTCATCATCGCGTAAAGGGGCATCAATGAGACCGGCCATCGTCGTGTTGCGGTCATCGAGCCGTGCTGCGTCGCGGACATGTCGATCCTTCCTGGAACCGGACTCGTGTGCATGAACATCCCTGTCGAAGTGGCACTGACACCAACCCGCAGCGTAAGCAAGGCTGGTGATCCACTGAGCAGCCCACGAAAAACGTAGCTTGGACGCCCCCGTCCGAGCGAACTGCTGTTGAAAACGGACGGACGAGGGCGTCCGTCCTACTGCTTTTCAACGGGCGACCAAGCGGGACGACTTGCTAACGAGTGTGGCAACCGACCGTCAAGCCCGAGTCAGGTGTCGTGGGCCGCTCTCAGAGCGAGTGATAGCTCACGTAGAACCGATACTCTTTCGCATGGGGATGATTGAGCTTCAGCCGAATGTGTTCGGCAGCCTCACCGCGTCGTTTGAACGATGAACCGGGCGGGATCTCGACTTCGACTTCGTACAGCTTGGACTTGCCGATCACTTTGCCGGTAGGCGGGAAAGTGAATTTGACGGAGTTGTACTTTTGCTCAATCGAATCCACGACGAGTTCACCTTCCAAATCGCGGACGTACAGAAAGAGCTTCGATTTGATCCCCTTGCTCGCGGGGAACTCACCGAGCGTCAAGAAATTGGTTTCGGAGTTCCACTTGGGGCCTTTGAATTCGATCGGGCCGGATCGCTGCCCAGTCAGACCGAGCGAGATATTCGTCCCACCATCATGCGGAGACACGAGGTTGATCGATTCGCGCAGCGGACCGAGCGGGCTGTCTGCTGCCACGCTGACGGTGATCTGCAAGCCAGACTTCGCTTTCAATTCGGTGAGCGCTTCCGGCGTGGCAGGTTCCCAAGTCACGGACACCTTCGGGTTGACACACTCAAACTTGTCGAGGGTGACTTCATCCAGGATCAACGAGTACAGCGTCCCGCGCACAACGGTCGGTACGTCCGGCAGCAGGTCTCCGATGACCCACACTTCCTCGGGAGTCAGCCGGAGTGGGCGATCGACCCGTCCTTCAATGGAAAGTTCGATCCGCTTGTTGTCGGGGTCAGTCGTGTGGACTTCGGCCCACTGGCGGAACTTCTCATTGGGCGACTTGATCTCCCACTTGATCGTCACATCGACCGACTCGCCCGGCGGAATGTCGTCCTCGCGCGAGACCCCGCCGACGGTGCATTGGATGCAGGAGGTCTTGCCGGTTCTCACACGCAGCGGCCCCTGCCCTTCGTTCTTGATGACGAAGACGTGTGAGCCTTTGGAGCCGAGCGGAAGAACGCCGAAATCGTGCGTCATTTCCACGGGGACGGCCTTGCCGAACGGGCCGTTTGCGGGGAGTTCCAAGCCGCCTAGGACCGTCTCAGCGGACGAACCATCGATCAACTGAGGCATGGCGACCACACCCTGATAGCGCCCCAGCCACACGGTGACACTGAGGGCCACAAAGGCGAAAGCAATCGTCAATATCACGGCAACAGGCTTCATCGGCACGTCCTCGGTACGTCGGCAGTTGGAAATTCTGAGTGGGGTTTACTGGGATGGTTGGAACGGCTGCCGGTCGATGCTGTTCACGCTCTCGAAGTCCAGCTTTTGAAGTCCGGCTTTTCCGAAAGCCAGACTTCTCTGTCGGACAGCGTTCTCACGAAGAGAAGTCCGGCTAACAAAGCTAAGCCGGACTTCGAACGCCGGACTTCGGCCACCGGCTCTTCACACCAACCCGCCGCGTGAGCAAGGAGTGTTCGCCAATTTCCTTGCTCACGCGGCGGGTTGGTATTGGTGCGGAGGCATTCGCGGCAGAGCTTATATCTCACACCATCCGTGACCGCACGTTCACGGTGAACGAGTCGTCTCCTCCAGTCGCCGCAATCGGGCGACAATTTCGTCGGTCAAGTAACGGTCCACATGGCCGAGGCGTCGGTTCAGTTCATTCTGTTTCAAGGCACTCTGCGCGGCGAGGGTGGCATCGATTGTTTGCCCCGCCGCCGCCGCCGCTTGACTGAGTTCGGCCAGTATCGAGGCGTTCGTCGGATACGAGTCCTGTGCCTGACTCAGCCACTCGAACGCCTGTCGAGCATCGTCGTCGTTTTGAGTCACCTGCCATCGAGCCAGCCACCAGTTTCCCAGCGTCCTCGGCCCGTGAAAATTGTGTGGATCGCGGGCCATCGCTTCGAGCAGCAGCTTTACGGCAGCCTCGAACAATTCGTTGGACTGGAAACGATCATGAGCCGCCTGCTCGTAAGCCAGTTCGGCTCGACGATGCCACGGCGTGGAGGACCAGTCGTCGGCCTGACACGCCGCGCGATAGGCCGCTTCGGCACCGGATCGGCCTTCACGAACGAGTGCCAAGCGATTGCCGGTCGCCAGCCACGACTGCCCTCGCGTGGCGGGAACCAGCGCGGTCGCGGCAAACGCTGCCACCGTCACAGCCCCGCCAATCAACGCGACCGTCCACATCGTCCACAGGGATCGCACACGATGATTGATGAGACTTCCGAGCGGGGCGGCGTCAGCCCCCAGGCACTCACTTTGGCATTCTGTGAGCGGCACGGCGCTAGCCGCCGGTTCTTTTCCAACTAAGAAACCGGCTCAGGATATTTTCCCAAAGTGAGTGCCATTGGGCGTCAGCCCCCCGGTTCTTC
>JAYSQC010000533.1:0-1226 GCA_043721755.1 Schlesneria sp. | reverse complement strand
GAACATGATGACCGACATTCTTGGATTCAGGATTGTCGGGCCGTGTACGAACGAGCGACGGTTGGTCGAATGGCCAACCGCGTTCGTGGCGTATGCGAGCCTCGACGAGCGTATAGACGCGAACGACGAAGCGTATCTCTCCGCATTTACATTCGGCGAAGACTTCCGCCGACATATAGACGCGACTGGTTCGACCGCGAAGTTCGACGGCAACTGCGGTGGCGAGTTTATTTGGTTCGACATCGACCGGACGGACTTGGAAGTCGCAAGGCGCGATGCGGCTCGATTGTGCCTGTTTATCTGCGAACGCTATTCGATAGACGACGATTCGATATTGGTGTTCTTCTCGGGCAGCAAGGGATTTCATGTCGGACTGCCGACGGACCTTTGGCAACCGACCGCTTCGTTGTTGTTCAATGCGGTGGCTCGACGGCTGGCCGAAGGGCTGGCGGGAGCGGTGCAAGTCGTCATCGACTCGGGAGTGTTCGACAAGGTGAGGGCGTTCCGTGCGCCGAACTCACGTCATCCGAAGACGGGGCTGCACAAGCGGCGGTTGTCGTTGGATGAACTGATGAAGCTGTCGGTCGAGCGGATTCGGGAACTCGCACGGGAACCGCTGGAATTCGATGTGCCGACAGTCTCGACGCGCTGCGATGTCGCGGCCGGGGACTGGCAAGAGACGGTCGAGCGAATCGAGCATGAGACCGAAGCGGCTCGGGAACGGCGGGCAGCGTCCGACCGATCGGCGCGGCTCAACCGGGCAACGCTCGACTTCATCCGCGACGGGGCCGGGAGTGGGGACCGGCATCGGCTGTTGTTCTCGGCGGCGGCGAATCTCGCCGAGTTCGGCTGCCCGGTCGAACTGGCTCACGAACTGTTGACCGAAGCCGCGCTCGACTCGGGACTCTCGCCAAGTGAGACGCGACGGCAGATTGATTGCGGATTGAATCACAACACTGCGGGCCGACAAGCGGCGAGTTCGTCCGGGCCGACATCGACCGCGAATCCTCAACTCACATCCTCACCGACGGGCGGGACGCTGTTCGCTTCGGACATCCAAGGGAAGGGCTATTACGATGCCGGGAAGTAACAAAGCGAACTACCTCGCCGCTGCCGACGTGTTGCATGGCTGGCGCGATGACGTGCTGTCGGGCAAGCCACCGACGTTCTATCCGATTGGCGAGGGCGAGTTGTCGCGCCTCGAAATCGGGCCGGGGTTGGTGACG
>JAYSQC010000532.1:0-4904 GCA_043721755.1 Schlesneria sp. | reverse complement strand
TAAGCGAGGGAAACAAAGGGAAACGCCTCTTGTCATCGCCCTCGCTTACGCTGCGGGTTAGTAAAGTAAGTGCCATTGGGCTAGCGCCATGCCGCTCACGGGACACCATTTTCAACAGGAATGGCGGAGAGCCGAAATTCTGAAATGGCAAAACTTCCGGTCACGGAGTGACCGGTCTACGTAGCGAGCCTCAGCCCCGCAGCTCGTGATGCAGCCACGCTCGGGCGTAGGCCCACAGGCGGTCGGCGGAGCGAGGCGAGATGTTCATCGCCCGCGCGGCGTCGGGCAGAGTCATCCCGGCGAAGTAGCGCAGTTGCACCAACTCGGCCGCCGCGCGATCGACCTGCGCCAGCCGGTCGAGAGCCTCATCGAGTGCAATCAAATCTTCCTGCGGTTCGGCGGTCACGAACTCGATGTCATCGAACGGCTGTCGTTCGTATTCGCCGCCGTACTTGAGGCGACTCTTGCGCCGAGCGTTCTCGACCAGGATGCGCCGCATCGCCTCCGCCGCCGCACCGAAGAAGTGACTTCGCCCGTCCCACTGCTGGTCATCGACCCCGTCTTCGTCGGTGCCGACCAGACGCAGGTAAGCCTCATGGACGAGCGCCGTCGCCTGCAATGTCTGGCCGCTCGATTCATGAGCCAACTTGTGCGCGGCGAGCTTTCGCAACTCGTCGTAGATCAACGGCAGAAGCTGTGACGCGGCGCGAAGATCGCCGTTTGTGATGGCCTTCAAAATTTGAGTGACTTCGCTCATGGCTTGGAACGCTCAATTGAGTTGGCTGTGGAACACGCGACTGACGCAGCCGTGGTTGGCTTGGGCGACGGTGGCCGCGAAGTCGGCGAGGTAGCCGCGCATGTGCTTGATTACGGGCGCGTGCCAGTTTTGGCGGCGACGATTGAGTTCTTCTTCGGTGACGTGGAGCGTGATGGTTCCGGGCATGAGGTCGAAGCTGATTTCGTCGCCATCGTGGACGAGGGCGATTGGGCCGCCGACGGCCGCTTCGGGGGCACAGTGAACTCCAATTGCGCCGTGGGAGATACCTGAAACGCGCGTGTCGGAGATCAGTGCGACCTTACCATTCAGTTCGGGAACGGAGAGTGCGGACGCGGCGAGGACGACCTCGGGCATTCCTGCCGCGACGGGGCCTTGATAGCGCAGCACGATCACATGGCCGGGTCGGATGCGGCGCTGTTCGACCGCCTCGGAGACATCGCGACCACTCTGGAAGCAGATCGCCGGGCCACGGAAGCGGGGTTCACTGAGACTCGACACTTTGAAGACGATGCCGTTCGGCGCGAGGTTGCCGAAACAGACCTGCATGTCGGCAAAGGCTTTGAACGGCGCATCGATCGGCGCGAACAAGTGGTCGTTGCTGGGAGCGGCGTTCGTCACGTCGTTTGCCGTAGGGTGGGACAAGCTCGTTTCGAGCGCCGGCCCACCATCAGGGGTTGTTCGACCAGCCTGGTGGGCCGGCGCAGCGATGCGCCGCTGGTCCCACCCTACGGTTGCGTCGCTCGCGTGGGCGACGTTCTCGGCAATCGATTTGCCGGTCACGGTGAGGCAACTGCCGTCGATGACTCCCGCCCGAATGAGATGCTTCAGCAGGACCGACGTTCCGCCGAGCTTGTGCAGATCGACCATCGTTTTCGTGCCGCGCGGAGCGAAGCTGCACAGGACCGGCGTCTTCTTCAAAATGGCTTGCAGGTCTTTGAGCGTAAATTCCACTTGGGCTTCGCGTGCGAGCGCCAATAAGTGCAGCACCGCGTTCGTCGATCCACCAGCCGCTGCGATGGTGGCGGCGGCGTTGTCGAAGGCTTGGCGTGTGAGGATGTCTCGCGCACGGATGTTTCGTTCGAGCAAGCCGCGAATCAGGTGGCCCGCGTTGAGACAATCCTCTTGCTTGGCGGGATCAATCGCGGGGATCGAACTACTTTGAGGCGGCATCAGACCGATCGCCTCCATCGCGAGGCCCCAGGTATTGAACGACGCCGCGATGCCGCAGCCGCCCGGTCCCGGACACGCGACGCGCCGGATCTCGTCCGCCTCCGACTGCGGGATCGCGCCGACTGAGGCCGCCGCCTGTGAGTCGTATACGTCCAGAATCGTCACGTTGCGACCTTGATAACAACCGGGCTGAATACTGCCGCCGCTGAGGATCAGGCCGGGATAGTTCATCCGCGCCAACGCCATCGCGAAGCCGGGGCCGTTCTTGTCGCAATGGTGCAACCCGACCATCGCGTCGTAGCAATGAGCCGACACGACGCACTCGGCCGAATTGGCGATGAGGTTCCGCGAAACGAGACTCGCCCCGCCTCCCTCAAGTCCTTGCGTCAGATTGTCGCTGACCGCCGGAGTCCCGAACGGAAAACCAAGCATCCCTGCCGCGCGACAGCCTTCCGCCACCTTGCTCCCGAGTGCGTAAGCGTGCTGATTGCACAAGTTCCCTTCGAGCAGCGGAACGCCGATCCCAACCTGCGGCTTGTCAAAGTCGGCCTCTGTCATCCCGAGGCCGTGAAAGAACGCCGTCACTCCCCGCTGCCATCCGTGCGTCAATTGGCGGCTGTTCCAGTTCAATGCGGTCATGCGATCCGTTCCTGTTGAGCGAGAGAGTGTTTGTTGTTCGGGGCGGATTATTGGCAGGCACACGACAAGCCGCCAGCATGCCCACCGGTTGAATGAACACGCGCCGCGACGGCCAAGAGATCAGCCTGGACGGTATGACCATGTCTGTTTGCAGACCTGTGAGGCTGCCGAGTCATCCCGAGAACAGGAAACACTGATGCTGCCGGTCCTGCGGGGGGAGTGTCTTGAGGAAAAACGGCTTCACACAGACTGGCCACTCGCCTTGGGTTGACTCGGCCGGTAAACTGCCAGTCCGTTTGACCGTGTCCGGAGAGGCACGGCCAAGTTTGTCAACCACCTCTCCGAACGACTTGTTTGAGGACCGTGATCGTGGCGACTGCAACCTGCACTTTGACTTCCCCGGCTCCGGCGTCCGCGCCCGCCTCAACACCACCGCCCAAGTTGAACGGGGCCGATGTGTTTGTCGAGTGCCTCATCCGACAGGGAACGGACCTGATCTTCGCCTATCCGGGCGGATGCAGCATGCCGCTCCATCAGGCTCTGACGTACCGCGCGGCCGACATCCGCACGATTCTGCCTCGGCACGAACAGGGCGGAGCCTTTGCCGCGCAAGGCGTGTCGCGCACGACGGACAAAGTCGGCGTTTGCATGGGGACGAGCGGCCCCGGTGCGACAAACCTCGTCACGGCGATCGCCGATGCCAAGATGGACAGCATCCCGCTGATCGCCATCTCGGCCCAAGTTCACACGCACCTCATCGGCAGCGATGCGTTCCAAGAGACGCCGATGGTCGAGATCTGTCGCGCGATCACCAAACATCACTACCTCGTCACGAAAACATCGGACATTCCGCGCGTCATCAAGGAAGCGTTTCACATCGCTCGCACCGGACGGCCCGGGCCGGTGCTGATCGACATCCCCAAAGATGTCCAGATGAACTGGATCGACGGCAAGCGTGTGGATGGCTCGTCGTGGTCGGACGATGGTCAGCCGTGGATCGTCGATTACGACCCACCGATGAACCTTCCCGGCTATCACCCCGAAGTGCGTCGCGTTCATCCGAACCAGATTCGCGCAATCCTGAAGATGATTAGCGAGTCCAAGAAGCCGCTGTTCTACGCGGGCGGCGGCATCATTCAGGCCGATGCGAGCGAAGAGTTCCAGAAGTTCGCACGCAAGACGGGCATCCCCGTCGCGACGACATTGATGGGGATCGGCTGCTTCCCGGCGGATGACGATCAGTCGCTGCACATGCTCGGAATGCACGGCACGGCGTACTCGAACTTCGCCATCGACGATGCCGATCTGCTGATCGCGTTGGGCGTGCGGTTTGACGACCGCGTGACGGGCAAGCTGAGCGAGTTCGCCAAGCACGGCAAGGTCATCCACGTCGATATCGACCCGTCTGAGATTCACAAGAACCGGATCGCTCAGATCGCCGTCGTGGCCAACGTCAAAGAGGTGCTTCAGGGCCTGAACGCGATGATCGAGGAGTCGCATGTTCCGAAGATCGATGCGTGGTGGACGCAGGTCAACGAGTGGCGGACGAAGCACCCGCTGACCGTGCGCGACTCGGGCGATTTCATCATTCCGCAGTACGCGATCTCGGAACTGTGGCGGCAGACGATCGACCAAGACCCGTTCGTGACCGTGGGCGTCGGCCAGCACCAGATGTGGGCGGCTCAGTACTACAAGTTCAATCGCCCGAAACGCTGGATGAGCAGCAGCGGCCTGGGGACGATGGGCTTCGGCCTACCCGCCGCGATGGGTGCTCAAGTCGCGCACCCGGAAAGTATCTGCATCGACATCGACGGCGACGGGTCGTTCCTGATGAATATCCAAGAACTTGCCACGCTGCACTGCGAGAAGCTGCCGGTCAAAGTGCTGCTAATCAACAATCAGCACCTGGGCATGGTGATGCAGTGGGAAGATCGCTTCATGCAAGGCAAGCGAGCCCACACCTACCTCGGCCCGATCGATCATCCGGAAGCACTCGGCCAAGGAGACGGTTCGATCGGTGTGACGTACCCGAACTTCACGCAACTGGTGCAGGGGTTCGGCGTCATGGCCAAGCAAGTCCGCAACAAAGCCGACCTGCCCGCCGCGATTGCCGAGATGCTCGCTCACGACGGGCCGTATGTGCTCGACGTTGTCTGCCCGTATCAAGAGCACGTGCTCCCGATGATCCCCGGCGGCATGACCGTGCGAGACATCATCATCGAATAGTTCGCGACTTCGTTGGCTCGCTTCCGAGCCAAATGCGATTCACAATCCACACAAGCCCGGCCATGTTGGCCAGGCTTTTTCTTTGTCTACG
>JAYSQC010000531.1:0-2390 GCA_043721755.1 Schlesneria sp. | reverse complement strand
CTGACAAGCATCACGTTCCGCATCCGACAACCGGACGAGATATTTCTTGGGCAGGGGACACCTCCTGGTGCCTGAAAGCCTCCCAGAAAGCCGACCGATTGCTAACCACAACTGTTTGCGTAGTGGATGCACTAGTTCAAAGCGTGACTTAGCGGGGTCACAACCAGTCTGGGTTTTCTGAACCATCGGATCGTTTCCAGACGACAGGTCGCGTCCCGACTGGATAGTGCCTGTCTTTCATTCGCGCTCCCCTCAATTCGCGCGGAAATGATTCCGCGCGAATTGAGGGGAGCGCGAATGAAAGACAAAAACGTTGTGCGGACGGTGCTGCCACCCAACTTGAACCAAGCCGCAATTTGCAATCTCTTCCCAATCTTGACTCAGTGAGTCGTCCTTTGGCCTGGAACGAAGTCCGCGCCGCGAAAGCTTTCGATACCGATGAACTATTTCACTCACGCCCTGAACCATCTCGACCGGCCGTATTTTGTCGCGGGGACGGCGGTGCCCGATTGGTTGTCGGTCGCCGATCGGAAGGTTCGGTTTCGGCCGCAGCATCTCGAACCGTGGGCCGACGGTGGCGAGTCGCTTCAGGCGGAAGTGGCCGCCGGAACGCTGCGGCATCTGCACGACGATGGCTGGTTCCACGCGACGCGCGGGTTTGTCGAAGTGACTGGCGAACTGACGCGACTCTTCCGTGAGCAGCTTGGTGCCGACGACCAGTATCACTGTGGATTCCTCGGCCATGTTGGGATGGAGCTGCTGCTCGACGCCGTCTTGATCGAGCGGCATCCCGAACGGTTCGACGAGTATTGGCGCGTCCTCGACGCGGTCGATCCACTCGCCATCGAAGCGGCCATCAATCGCATGGCCCGTCAGCCGACGGATCGTCTCGCGTGGTTCATCACTCTGTTTCGGCACGAGCAGTTTCTGCGTTGCTACACGAATGACCAGCGATTGTTGACTCGCTTGAATCAAGTGTTGACCCGAGTCAAACTCTGCCCGCTCCCGCCACAGGCTGCGTCGGTTCTCGCGGAGTCACGCAAGATTGTCGGCCAGCGAGTGAGTGACCTGCTGCCCGCAGAACACTTCGAGATGCCGTGAGTGATCAGAACGTCGCGAGTGATGAGAACACAGGACCGTCAACCAAACCCCACCGGGCTTGTCCCGGTGGAGTCAGGTCTTTGCACTACTTTTTGCCGCTCACTCGATTCGGTGACGTGATCGGTGACGTGACGTGAGTAGTGCAAAAACCTGCGAGCCACCGGGGCAAGCCCGGTGGGGTCGCGGATTTCAGAGCTACTCAACAGACTCCTTTCTTCCACGTTCACAATTGAGGAACAGCCACGATGAAGTACGGCATGAACATGCTGCTCTGGACCTCCGATGTCACCGAAGAGCACTACCCGATCTTGGAGAGTCTCAAGCAGTGGGGTTTCGATGGCGTCGAGCTGCCGATCTTCGACATGGAAGTGACAAAGTTTCAAAAGCTGGGAGCGAAGCTCGACCAGATTGGGCTGGGACGAACGGCCGTCACGGTTTGCACCGATGCTGACAACCCGATCTCGCCCGACGCGAGCATTCGCGCGGCGGGGTTGGCTCGTCTGAAGAAGGCGATCGACATGTGCGCGGCCAGCGGCGCGACGCACCTCTGCGGCCCGATTCACTCGGCGCTCGGCACGTTCAGCGGATCGGGGGCGACAGCCGACGAATGGCAGTGGGGGAAGGAGACGCTCTCGAAAGCGGCCGATCACGCGCAGGCCAACAAGGTCACGCTGGCCGTCGAATACCTCAATCGTTTCGAGTGCTATTTCTTGACGAACGCGGCTGACGACGCCCGCTTCTGTCGTGAGGTCAATCATCCGAACCTCAAGATGATGTACGATACGTTCCACGCGAACATCGAAGAGAAGAATCTCGCCACGGCGATGCAGTCGTGCTGGGACCAGGTCGTTCACGTCCACATCTCGGAGAATGATCGCTCGACTCCCGGCGAAGGCCACGTCGATTGGGAGACCACGTTCCAGATGCTGAAGGCGCTGAAGTACGACGGCTGGTTGATGGTCGAAGCCTTCGGCCTCGCCCTTCCCGCACTGGCCGCCGCCACCAAAGTCTGGCGACGGATGTTCCCGAACGAAGAATATTTGTCGCAGCACGCGCTCGCGTTCATGAAGCGGATGATGGCGGGCTGAGCGTGGGGCGGCATCAGCCCGATGATTCTCACGTTGAGCGGCACGGCGCTAGCCGCCGGTGTGATGGAGTTGAGTTTCCAAGCAAAGAAACCGGCGGCTAGTGGTCGGACAACTTGAGATTGCGGGGTTGTTCCACAACGAGCCCGACGCGCAAGCGAGGGCAAACCGTTGTCGAAAGTGAAGCCCTCGCTTGCGCGTCGG
>JAYSQC010000530.1:0-3376 GCA_043721755.1 Schlesneria sp. | reverse complement strand
GCCTGTTTCACGAAAGCCTCATCGCTGACGGGCGAACAGTTTGTGAAGGCCGTCTGGACGGAACGTGCCCGCGCGGCGTACCTGCTGACGTTCGGAGCCGCAGCCATCGCCGCAGCCATCGACACCGTCTTGGGCCTGCTGCTGGCGTGGGTTCTCGTCCGCTACGAGTTCCCCTTCAAACGGCTCTTCGATTCGCTGATCGATCTGCCGTTCGCCCTACCAACGGCGGTGGCCGGTCTGGTCTATTCAAGCTTGTATGTCAAGAACGGCTGGCTGGGACAGTTCCTCGTGCCGCTGGGCATCCAGGGAGCCTATTCGCGATTGGCCATCGTGCTGGTCCTGACGTTCGTCGGTTTACCGTTCGTCGTCCGCACGGTGCAGCCGGTACTCGAAAGCCTCGATGCCGAGCTGGAGGAAGCCTCCGCCTGTCTGGGGGCCACGCGCTGGCAGACGTTCACGATGGTGTTGCTTCCCGCGCTGTATCCCGCGTTGATTACTGGCTTCGCGCTGACGTTCGCCCGGGCGATTGGCGAGTACGGTTCGGTCGTGTTCGTGTCGGGCAACATGCCCTACAAGACGGAGATCGCTCCCGTACTGATCGTCGCGCGACTGGAAGAGTTCGCCTACGCCGAAGCCACTGCCATCGCAGTCGTGCTGCTCGTGGCATCGTTCGCGATGCTGGGAGTCGTCAACCTGCTCGAACGACGGACGCATGCGGCCAACTCGTCGGCTCATTGAGGTGCTGTACTCAAATTGGTGTGTTTCAAACTCCTCTCCCCCCGTCTTCGGGGGAGAGGCTGGGTGAGGGGGCGGGTTTCAAGCTCGGCCCTCCTCACCATAACCCTCTCCCCCGAAGACGGAGGAGAGGGGACAAGATGATGCCTTCCGAACAGAATTGAATCGTTCACCATGCACGGCGTCCCCTCAAATCTACCACCCGTGGTTTCCGTGTCGAAAACACACGGCCGCGCCGCGCAGCAGGATCCCGCGTGGCTCCGCTATTCGTTGATCGGTACGGCGCTGGCGGTGATCGGATTGCTGATCATCGTGCCGGTGGCCAGCGTCTTTTATCAGGCGTTCTCGGCGGGAGTCGGCACATACTGGAAGAACCTCACGGGCGACCCCGACACGCGGCACGCGATTTATCTCACGTTTCTCGTCGTGCCGCTGTCTGTCGCGGCCAACGTGGTCTTTGGAGTCGCCGCCGCCTGGGCCATCACGCGGTTTCGATTTCCCGGTCGCACGCTGCTGACGACGCTCATCGACCTGCCGTTCGCGATTTCGCCGGTCGTCGCCGGGCTGATGTTTGTGCTGCTGTTCGGCATGAAGGGCTACTTCGGCCCGTGGCTGAGGGAGTACGACATCAGGATCATCTTCGCCCTGCCGGGTCTGATCCTCGTGACGACGTTTGTCACGCTTCCCTTCGTCGCGCGCGAGTTGATTCCGGTGATGGAGGCCATCGGCTCCGATGAAGAGGTCGCGGCGATCAGCCTCGGTGCAAACGGTTGGCAAATGTTCTGGCGCGTGACGGTCCCCAACATCAAGTGGGGGCTGCTGTATGGCGTGATCCTCTGCAACGCCCGCGCGATGGGTGAGTTCGGAGCGGTCTATGTCGTCTCGGGCCATATCGCGGGCCAGACCGACACGATGCCGCTGCGCGTCGAGAAGCTGTTTCAGGAATACAACAACCCCGGCTCGTTCGCGGTCGCGTCACTGCTGACCTCGCTCGCGCTGGTGACGCTATTCATCAAGATCGCGCTCGAACGGAAGACTCAGCAGGAATTGAAAGAGGCGGCGGAAACGCAGCAGGCACAATAGAACGCATTTCAAAACCAGCCCGACGCGCGAGCGAGGGCTTCGTTGACATCGGACGTTTAGCCCTCGCTCGCGCGTCGGGCTAGTTTTCAAGGGCAGAAGTGACGATCTCCTCCGCTCTTGATTGGCGACTTGCTATCCACCATCTCCTGCCCACCATCCACTACTCCCTCACCACGGGCCATCATGAGCATCGTCGTCAAAAACCTGAGCAAGCGTTTCGGCAACTTCACCGCGCTGGATGATGTGAGCCTCGAAGCGCCCAGTGGTTCGTTACTCGCGCTGCTGGGGCCTTCTGGCTCGGGCAAGACCACGCTGCTGCGCATCATCGCCGGACTCGAAGCGGCCGACCGGGGTCTCGTGCTGTATCAAGACGAGGATGTCACGCAGCAGTCACCGAAAGACCGGCAAGTCGGCTTCGTGTTCCAGCACTACGCCCTCTTCCGCCACATGTCGGTCTACGAGAACGTCGCCTTCGGGATGCGAGTCCGTAGGAAACCGCAGGCCGAAGTCGATGCCCGTGTCCGCGAACTGCTGCACCTCGTCCGGTTGGAGGGACTGGGCCAGCGCTATCCATCCCAACTTTCGGGCGGCCAGCGGCAACGAGTCGCCCTAGCCCGCGCGCTCGCCGTGCAGCCGAGGATTCTGCTGCTTGATGAGCCGTTCGGGGCGCTCGACGCCAAGGTGAGACAAGAGCTTCGCCAGTGGCTGCGACAGCTTCACGATGAGATTCACCTGACCACGGTCTTCGTCACGCACGATCAGGAGGAGGCATTTGAAGTGGCCGACCGGGTCGTCGTCATGCGCGCCGGCCACATCGAACAGTCTGGCTCACCGCAAGAGGTCTTTGATCACCCGGCCAATCCGTTCGTCATGGACTTCCTCGGCAACGTCAACGTCTTCCACGGACGAGTCGAGAATGGCATGGCCATGCTCGGCGCGTTGAATGTCGCCTACCCTGAATACCCGCACGCCGAGTCCCGTGTGGCGACGGCCTACGTGCGACCGCATGAACTCGACATCGAACGCACACCGATCGGCTCATCGAGTCTCGAAGCCCGCGTCATGCAAATCAATCCGGCAGGATCGGTCGCCAAAGTGCGGGTCTACTCGGAAGAGTTTGGCCTCGCCCTGAATGTCGATTTGAATCTGGAACGCTATGCACAACTCGGCATCAAGACGGGTGATCGCGTCTTCGTCGCCCCGCGCAAGGTCCGCGTCTTCATGCCCGACGCACCAGACTATGTGATCTGAGATCGACGACCAGTGCCCGGTCAGGTCTTCAATTTGAGGTAGCCGAACTCGTGAGAGTTCCCCGTTTTCTGAAGTCTCACGACTTCAGCGACCAGCCTGTTAAAAAACGTAGGGTAAGCGTCTCGCTTGCCCGTGAAAGCCGTTGAAAAATGGGCAAGCCAGAGGCTTACCCTACGTTTTTCAACGGGCTGCGACCCTGACCCCAATCGGTCGGACAACTTGAGATTGCGGGGTTGTTCCACAACGAGCCCGACGCGCAAGCGAGGGCAAACCGTTGTCGAAAGTGAAGCCCTCGCTTGCGCGTCGG
>JAYSQC010000529.1:0-1688 GCA_043721755.1 Schlesneria sp. | reverse complement strand
CCCGACGCGCCAGCGAGGGCTTCACTTTCGACAACGGTTTGCCCTCGCTGGCGCGTCGGGCTCGTTGTTGAACAACCCCGCAATCTCAAGTTGTCCGACCACTCGCGGGCGATGGCGCTTCGCCGCCCTCAGCCAAACTGTCCACCGGCCCCGGTCGTGTCAGTTGGCGGACTTCTTCTTGCGGTTCTTTTTCGTGGCGTTGCCTGCGTTCACGTTGGATCCCCACGTTGGTTCGACCAACTCGGCGTTCCACTTTTTCCAGGCGGCGTCGAGTTGCTCGAACTTGTCGCGATGAGACTGTGCGAGATCGGTCTTCTCGCCGATGTCCTTGGACAGGTCGAACAGCTCGGGTGACGCAGACCCACGGTGTTTGACGAGCTTCCAATTTCCCATGCGGATCGCGGACTGTTCGCCAAAGCGCCAATAGAGCGCTTCGTGTGGCGCGGCTTGGTTCTCGCCCAACAGATGCGGTAGCAGGTTGACTCCATCCAGCTTTGCCTCAGCCCCGATCGTGACACCGGCGGCGGCAAGCGCTGTCGGCGCAATGTCGAGTTGGATGACCGGCTGCTCGTACACGACGCCCTTCGGCAGCTTGGCCTTCCACTGCACGAAGAAGGGCACGCGGATCCCCCCTTCCAGCGTCTGAGCCTTGTTGCCGCGCAGCACTCCGTTGTTTGAGCCGTTGACCGGCGGACCACCGTTGTCTGAGAAGTAGAAGATCAGCGTGTTGTCCGCAGTCTTGGTCTCATCCAGTTTGGCCAACACCGCGCCGACGGCATCGTCCATTGCCGAGGTCATCGCGGCATACGTGCGCCGCCGCTCGTCCGTGATTGAAGCGAAGCGATCCAGATACTTTGCGGTCGCGTGCATCGGCGTGTGGACCGAATTGAGCGGCAGATACAGGAAGAACGGGTGCGAGTGATGCCGGTCGATAAACGCGACCGCCTCCCGCGCAAAGTCGTCCGTCAGATAAGAAACCTTGTCCACCGGTTCGGTCCCGCGCAGCACGGCATCGCGTCCGGTTCCCACTTCCAAGTACGAGTGCGCTCCGCCGAGGAACCCGAAGTATTCGTCGAACCCGCGCTGCATCGGGTGAAACTTCGGGGCCGAGCCGAGATGCCACTTGCCGACCATCCCTGTCGCGTACCCCGCCGCTTGGAGTCTGTTGGCGAGAGTCTTCTCGTTCAGAGTCAGGCCAAGATCGCCTGACGCGCTGGCTCCACCCGGATTGAACTCGTGACCAAACCGCTGCTGGTAACGCCCCGTCAGCAAACCCGCGCGCGTCGGACTGCAATACGGCCCGGAGACATAGCCGTTGGAACATCTCACGCCGTGCTTGGCGATCGAGTCAATCTGCGGCGTCGGGATGTCTTTCCCGCCTTGAATGCCAAGGTCCGCATAGCCCTGATCGTCCGCCACGATCACGATGATGTTCGGCTTCAGAGACTCCGCCCCCTGCGCCAGCGAGGCCATTCCGAACGCGATCAGACAACTGACTCGAAGCATTGGCATTGGCAGGACTCCTGAAAAAATGCGTGAGGACCGGCGAACTATCTTGGGAATGCGATGCGGCTAATTCGACTGTCTGATTCGACTGTCTGAGTTGTGCAGATGTAGGGTGGGCTGTGCCCACCATTCCACAACCGATTGTGGTGGGCACAGCCCACCCTACGGGAAGCCATACAGTC